>DINE01000010.1 GCA_002425935.1 Bacteroidales bacterium UBA5548
TTGCCGGAGTTGAGTGATTTGGGAAGATAAAACATATTTCCTTTTTAGTCTATCGAAAATTTAAGCCTAAATATCAAATCCCCCAATTTTTGATCGTGATCCATAACATTGCCGGATTATTAGGGATAGGCATGTAAAAGTAAAAGAGGGCGACACTTATGTCACCCTCTTTTCCCAGTACCCGGAGCCGGGATCGAACCGGCACAGCCTTGCGGCCACTGGTGTTTGAGACCAGCGCGTCTACCGATTCCGCCATCCGGGCATTATTTTTTCGGTAAACAAGGAGTGCAAAAGTAGCTAAATTTTTTTAAAAACAAGAACCTGTGCAGCAGAAAGTATGAGCTTTCCGGTGCACAGGTTTTGATTATTTTTTAGCAACCTGAATTTTGAGTTGCAACTTCTCTCCATTACTCAGTTTTATCTGATTTGCTGTGGAGCATTATCTGAATTTCTACAGGGTTGTTATTGTACTTAAGTTGCGTTGTGTCAAAATTTGCTGATAAGGTTACACGGTTACAGTTTTACAAGAACAGGTTTACCAAGTCCAAGTTTCTCAAGAGGCTTAAGCTGAGTGCGGGCATCACCCACAACAATAAATACCATGTCGTTGGTATTAAAGTTATTGGTAATAACTTCAAGAGCCTGCTCAAGAGTCATTTCATTAAGAATCTTCTCCTGATTTTTAACGTAGTCAAACGGCATGTTGTACTGAGAGACATTGTAAAGAACTCTTACAAGCGAACCGAGTGTCTCAAACGATGACGCCATTGCGCGTGTCAATGAGTTCTTTGTATCAGCCAGCATCTCTTCGTTAAATGTACTCTTATAGTTGCCTATCAAGTCGTTAAATATCGCAACGGCTTCGGCAGTTGTGGTTGCCTGAACGCTTGAAGATGCTGTGAAGTTGTTGTAAAACTTACCTGTCTCAAAGGTAGAAGATGCACCATATGTAAAACCTCTCTGCAGACGCAGGACATCAAAGAGCATTCCCTGAGAGCCTGAACCAAGTCTGTAGTTTGTAAGGAACCAAGGGTAGAATCCGGGGTTACCGTAATCCATTGCAGGCTTACTTACATATATCATTGACTGCGGTGAGCCCGGGTTGTCAACAAAATAGATTTGTCCTGTTTTTGCCGGAATACCCTGTACAGGTTCAGGAATCACAACATCTGCAGCAGCCCAGTTCTGTGCAAGAGAGGCAAGCGCTGCCTCACTACCGGCAAGGTCAATTGCTCCTGCTATATTCATGGTTGCAATTGAAGGCGAGAAGTTTGCAGCGTAAAATGCCTTTAAATCTTCCAAGGTAATGTTGTCTATGCTTTCAGGTGTTCCAAGGTGTGAAACCGCAAATGTTCCATCTTGGCCGTAAAGCAGAATGTCGCGGGTTTTGCGTGCAATGCTTCTCGGATCGGCAGAGGCCTGGCGGAGGGCCATTTTTGCCTCCTGTTTAACTCTTGCAAATGCCTGTTCGTCAAATCTTGGCTTAAGAATCATCTCTTCGGTAAGAGCCATCACCTCTTTGAAGTTCTTTGAAAGGGCAGATCCGTTTATCTCCATCCCCTCAATGTCAGATGAGATTGATATTCTGGCACCCAAAAGACCCATTGCACTCTCCAGCTCTTCGGCTGTTTTAAGTGCAGTTCCTTCGTTCATAAGGCGTGCATTAAGATATGCAAGACCTTTCTTGCCCTGAGGGTCAAGAAGTGAGCCACCTTTAAGGCTTATTGTGAATTGAATTACAGGTAATTCGCTTTGAGTAATTCCATAAACCTCCATTCCGTTTGCAAGCTTAGACTTCCAGATTGCCGGGATGGTTATTGAAGGAGTATTTGGCAGATAGTCAGGCTCTACGGAGCGGTCTATTGCAGATGGAGTTCTCTCATACTCATCGTCAACTATTTTGCCTCCCTGAGACTTCAGTTGCTGATCCTCAACTTTTTCGACTGTTACTTCGGCCATTCTTGAATCATTAACTGCAAGAGTAGCCTGACCTTGAGGAACAACGCTCAGAACAAGGTGGTTTTTACCCTTGAAATATTTTTCGTACACAGATTTAACATCTTGTGCAGTAACCTTCTGAAACATCTCAAGCTCCTTCAGAGACTTCATTGGCGAACCTCCAAATTCGTTATCGCGAGCCATCATAAGGGCCTTACCCATAACGCTGCTAAGGCGGTTTAGCAGGTTAACCTCCTGCATAACCTTAAGTTTCTGCAGCTCCTGTTCATTAACGCCCTCAGATTCAAACCTTGCAAATGCCTCATCAATTGCGGCATATACATCGTTAAGGTTTACTCCTTCAAATGTTCTGACAGATATCTGAGTCTGGCCTGCAATCTCTCTTGACATGCTAAATGCATTAACAGATGGTGCAAGCCTCTTCTCCTCAACAATAACCTTGTAAAGCGGAGATGTTTTGCTCCCCGCAAAAAGTGATGCAAACGCCGAAAGGGCATAAGAGTCCGGATGATACTGCTCAACTGTAGGGTAGTTTACAGATAACTGAGGAAGTTTTGCGTATGCATCTTCCCACATCACACTCTTAGTGCTTTCGAGAACTGCCGGTGCAGGCTGAGGCTTCTCAACCGGATTTCCTGCAGGGATCTCTGCAAAATATTTATTTATAAGCTCTTTTGCCAGTTTAGCATCAAAGTCGCCTGTAAGAACAAGTGTTGCATTGTTTGGAACATAGTATGTGTGATAGAACTCCTTTACATCGTCAAGAGTAGCGCTGCGGAGGTCTGCAATCTCACCGATAGTGGTCCAGCTGTATGGGTGACCCTGAGGGTAAAGCTCTTTGGCCACTATGATGCTTGATTGACCATATGGCTGGCTGTCGTAGTTCTGACGCTTCTCGTTTGAAACAATATCGATCTCTCTTTCAAGACCACTTTGGGTAACGGTGTTGATAAAGTAACCCATTCTGTCTGCCTCCATCCAGAGGATCTTCTCCAGTGCATCGCGGGGAACGGCTTCGTAGTAGTTGGTGCCGTCTGTGTTAGTTGATCCGTTAAATGTTCCTCCCATTTTGGCAATTTTCTGGAAGAATGCATTTCTCGGAAGATTTTCTGAACGTTGGAAAAGCATATGCTCAAAGAAGTGAGCAAACCCTGTTTTGCCCGGCTTTTCACGGCCCGAACCAACATGGTACTGAATTGCAAGGGCTACAATAGGGTCTGAATGGTCCTGATGAAGAACAACTTTGAGACCATTGTCAAGAGTGTACTGTTCAAAGGCGATATTAACGCCTGCCTCTTTTGGCGTACATGAGTACAGCACAAGCAGAATAACCGGCAACAAAAGTGTGCGGAATAAATTTTTCATAGGTTTTATTGATTAGGATTTTTATTTAGGATGATACAATTAGACATAAAAAA
Organism: Bacteroidales bacterium UBA5548; assembly: GCA_002425935.1. Taxonomy (GTDB): domain Bacteria; phylum Bacteroidota; class Bacteroidia; order Bacteroidales; family UBA932; genus Bact-08. The sequence continues at coordinate 3,378 of DINE01000010.1, forward strand.
AGGGTGCAGGTTTAAAGTTAGAAATGAAAAATAAAGTTAAATAATTTGGTTTATATAAAAAGAATTCATTTACCTTTGTCATGTTCAAAGTTAAGGGAACTCCGTGAAATCCGGAGACAGTACCCGCTGCTGTGATGCTTACCCGAACGGGTTGTCCGCATTCAAAGCCACTGCCGTAAAAGGCGGGAAGGTGACGGACATAAAAGCTAAGTCAGAAGACCTGCTTGGAATATTTTATTAACAATCGGACTTTCGGGAGATAGGGCGCGATGCACAAATTTTATGCATTTTTTATAGTTTCGTTTTTGTATGTTTCAGGAGTGGTACCTGATGCACACAGCTCTCTTTTTGCTCAAACCCGTAAGGATACAACACAAAGAGTAACTCTTGATTCAGTTACAATTACAACAGATACAAGGAGGGCTCCTCTGCCGGGAAGGATCTTTGCAGTAGGCTCTCATGTTATCTCTTCTACTTCGGCCTCCATTGCAGAGTCGGCAATGAGTTCGCTGGCCGATTTTTTCAAGGCAGAGAGTGCTGTCTATCTCAAAGAGTACGGAAAGGGTATGTCCTCATTTATCTCTGTAAGAGGCACCTCCTCATCACACACCACAGTATCGTGGAACGGAATGAGTCTGGCGATTCCTACTATGGGACAGACCGATCTTTCGCATGTCCCGGTCTATTTCTTTGACCGAATGGATCTGCACATTGGCGGAAACTCTACTCTTTACGGCGATGGCAGTATTGGAGGCAATATCTCACTTGGCACAAAACCTCTCTGGAAAGAGGGGGTGAGCGGAGATCTGACTTTATCGGCAGGGAGTTATGCTTCGCTATTTACAGGTGCAACCCTGAGGTATGCCAACAGTAAAACAGAGAGCCGGACAAGCCTATTCAGAGCATCGGCAACCAACAGATTTGCTTTTGAAAACAACACAAAAATTGGGAAACCAATTGAATACCTGAATAATGCGGGGTATGAAAATTATGGGGCGCTACAGGAGATTTACCGTAAAACAGGTAAAAATTCATTATTGAATTTTAACCTTTGGTACCTTGACTTTAGCAGAGAGATACAACCCTCTGTTGCTTTGAATGACAGGCCGGAAACATACGCCTCTATCTTCGACAAAAACTTCAGAACATCCCTTTCGTTTAGCGGAGAGGGCTCAACAATCTCATATGCAGCAAGACTCTCCTATGCATACGACCATGAGAGATATAAAGAGGATTTAATTGCAGCATCTCGGTTTCTGGCATCTGCAGAGGCAGGTTATTCAACACCATCCGGCAAAATTAATATTAAAGGAGGGCTCTCGGCAGAGCATATTGTTCCTAACGTAGACTCTTATGCCGACTCCGTAACCGAACAGAGGAGCTATATCTACCTGCTTGCCAGAGCGGTACCGCATGATAAGCTGATTCTGTCGGCAGGGATAAGATACGGAGTGGTCACCGGCAGCGATGTTCCTTTAATGCCATCATTTGATATACTGTTTATACCACTCAAAACTAACAACACACAGCTCTCTCTCAGGGCAGCTGCATCGGGCGGCAGTAAAGTGCCATCGCTCAACGACAGGTACTGGGGAGGAGTACACTCATACCTTAAGAGCGAATCTTCAAGAACTGCCGAGAGCGGATTAAACCTCTCATGGTTCAGAGGGCGCACTTCGCTTGACCTGTTTGTGACTGTTTACGCAAGCGAAGTTCAGGACTGGATAAGGTGGCTCCCTGCGGGAAGTGTGTGGAGGCCACAGAATGTCCCTGAGGTAAGGTCAAGGGGCGGGGAGGCCGGTCTGATGTTTACTGCATCTCTTGGTGAATGGAATTTAAGGAGTGGCTTTAACTATAACAATACCAATGTGGTAATGAAAAAGAGCCTGCGTCCAGAAGACCCCTCTGTTGGACATCAGCTGGCATATCAGCCAAAGCACTCACTGAGAGCATCTTTTACTGCAGATAAAGAGCCATTTTCACTCTTTGTCAGGGTGGCATACACCGGCGGCAGAACTACTCTGGATATCTTCGACAAGCTACCGGCATACACTCTGACAGACATTGGGGCATCGGTAAAGATCAAATTACACAATTATAATTTTTCTATTAACGCAACTATCCTAAACCTGTTTGACACCAGCTACCAGAATGTAAAATTCTATGCAATGCCCAAAAGGCATGGTCAGGTGTCAGTCAGATGGAATTTTTAAACTATTTAACTGATATGAAAAGACATTTTAAATTAGGACTCATCGGACTCCTTGCATCCATCGCACTCTTCTCTTGTTCTAAAGATGATAACCCGGTAATTGTTCAGCCGGAAAAGAGGGTAATTGTAATTAACCAGGGAAACTTCACGGAGCACTCTGCGAGTCTCTCGGTTTATGATGAGGTTACAGGCACTGTTCAAAACAGGGCTTATGAAAGCGCAAACGGAGTCTCAATAGGGGCCACAATCATATCAGGAACAATTTCAACACAGGGGAGAGCATATCTGGTATGTAACAATCCGGATAAAATCGAGATTATTGATGCCAAGACCCTGAAAGTGGCTGAGAGTCCGCTGACTCTTGGGCTTGAATCACCAAGAAATGCAATCGTATATCAAAACAGAATTTATGTTTCAAACTGGGGTTACGAATACATTGTCAACTCATTCGGATTCTGGGAGTTCAATAAGTCGTATGTTGCTGTTTACGACTTGAATACCAAGGCGTTTATCAAGAAGGTGCTGGTAGGTACCGATGCAGAAGGTATGGTTATTGCCAATTCAAAGCTGTTTGTGGCGGTTAAAGAGGGTGTTGCGGTTGTTGATATTGCCGGTGACAATATGACTCTGTTTACAACCATTAAGCCTGCCGGCATTAACGGAGGGGCCAAATACATCACATTTGACCGCAATTCCAAGCTGTGGGCCTCTTTCCCGGAAAAGGGAGTTGTTCAGATAGACCCGCTTACAATGAGTGTTATGAGCTCTGTTACTGTTCCTGTTGATGCAATGGACGGCTATATAACATCTGACGTTTACGGAGAGAAGATTCTCACCTATAATACAACATTTAATTCATCTTATATGCCCGAAGAGGCCGGTATCTATTCGGTAGATGTGAGTTCAAAGAGTGTTTCAAAAATCTTTTCGGGCATATATTTTTACGGTGTGGGAGTGAGCCCCTTTACAGGAAGTGTTTTCACTGCAGAGGTCAGCTTCACCTCAAACTCGCTGATGAAGGTATTTGGCATTGACGGTACTCAAAAAGGATCCGCCACAACAGGTGTAGGAACCTGCCGTTATCTCTTCTATTGATTTTGCGGAGGGATTACTCCGGGAGGATAAAGGTGATATTCTTGATAATGTCGGGATGGATACTGTTTGCAACAGGACAGGTCTTTACTGCGGTCTCAATGAATCTCATCTCCCTTTCGGAGTAGTCATTTCTCGGCAGATAGATCTCCAGCTTAAGTTCGGCAACTCTCCTTGGATTTGAAGCCATAATCTTCTCTGTCTCAATTCTGGTGCCGTCAACAGAAAAGCCGTGAGCCTGAGCAGAGATTCCCATAATTGTAAGAATGCAGGAACCCAGAGAGGTTGCAAACAGATCGGTGGGAGAGAACATCTCTCCTTTGCCGTTATTATCCTCCGGAGCCTCTGTCATAATTTTGCTGCCCGACTTAAGATGTTCTGCCTCTGTCTTGAGGTCTCCTATGTAAAATGTTCTGATTTTTGTCATAATATTTTATATTTTAATAATTTACACTGTTACTCCCTTGAGTGTTGCAGATGAGCATGAGGTGACTTTTACCTTTACATAATCTCCCACTTTATAGTCACCGGCCGGGAAGACACAAACTTTATTCTGAGAAGTTCTGCCAAAGAGCTCCCCTGCAGACCTTTTTGAAGTGCCCTCTACAAGAACTTCGAACTCCTTTCCAACATCCTGCTCATTGCTAATAAGCGACAAACGGTTCTGAAGTTCAATTATCTCGTTTAGCCTTCTGTTTTTTATCTCATGCGGGATATTATCCGGGTATTTCTCAGCTGCTTTGGTATCAGGCCTCTCTGAATACTGGAACATAAATGATGTGTAGTATCCAACCTGTTCCATTATTGAGAGTGTCTCCTTGTGGTCATCCTCTGTCTCTCCGGAAAATCCGGCGATCATATCGGTGCTGAGTGTACACTCAGGAACTATCTGTCTGATCTTTTCAACCCTGGCAAGATACTCCTCTCTTGTGTACTTGCGGTTCATGCGCTTTAATACAGCGTCGCTTCCGCTCTGTACAGGTAGGTGGATATGCCTGCAGATATTGCTGTTTGCAGCAATAGTGTGAAGGACAGAGTCATCCATATCCTTTGGGTGTGAAGTGGAAAATCGCACCCTTAGCTGAGGGCTTATTCCGGCAACCATTTCGAGAAGTTTTGCAAAAGTAACCTCCTTATCCCACAGATAAGAGTTTACATTTTGTCCCAAAAGGGTTACCTCTTTATAACCGCTTTCAAAAAGCTCTTTTGCCTCGTTAACAATGCTTTGCGGGTTGCGGCTTCTCTCCCTTCCCCTAACATAAGGAACAACGCAGTATGAGCAGAAGTTGTTGCACCCTCTCATAATTGCGATAAAGGCAGATACTCCGTTTTTGTCCATTCTTACAGGGGAGATATCTGCATATGTCTCCTCCTGGGAGAGCATTGTGTTTATCTGTTTGTCTCCACCCGAAAGAGCTTCAATTAACGAGGGGAGCTTGCGATATGAATCGGGGCCGGCCACAATGTCAACTACTCCGTTGTCAAGAAGTTTCTCTTTAAGCCTCTCTGCCATACACCCCAGAATACCAACCTTAAGGCTCTTGTTCCTCTTCTTTAGAGGACGAAACTGCTCTATCCTTGCCCAGATTTTCTGCTCGGCATTATCACGAATTGAGCATGTGTTCACAAGAATAAGCGAGGCCTCCTGAATCTTTTCGCAAATCGAATAACCGGCCGGCTGTAAAACAGAAAGTACAACTTCGCTGTCATTTACATTCATTTGACAGCCATAGGTTTCGATATATACTTGTTTAAGTTTGTTGTCTAATATAGGTTTTACGGAATGGAATTTGGTAGTCATCTATAGTACATTTATTCCGCAAATATATGCTTTTTTATACCTTTGCCATATTCAACAATTAAATTATGAACAGATTATTGCTCCTCGTCGTGGTTGTTATCCTTGCTTCTTCCGGCTGCTCAAAGCTGAAAGAGGTGGATGTTAGGGATATGAAGGTTAATAAGTTCGAACTCGTAAATACCACCACTGCAAACATAGAGATTGAGTATCTTGTAGAGAACCCTTCGGGCAGAACCATAACAGTAGAGGGGGTTGACGGAGTACTTAAAAAAGGTGGAGTAAATTTTGCATATGCTACTATGCTTAGCGCCGATACCGTACCGCCAAGAATGGCCAGCATTAACGGAATCAAATTCAGAATTCAGATAAACGACCCTCTGTCGCTGCTTGCAGTGGGAATGAATGTAGCAAGATGGGATCTGGATGAGTTCAGGCTTGATGCCGTATTTGTACTGAGAGTATCAGGAGCAGGCAAGAAAACGCTTAAATATAAAGATGTTCCGTTAAAGAATATAGTTAATGCACTTTAATGACTTTAAAATGAGAAGCGCTTTTAGAATAAAGTCTTTGTTTACTCTATGTATGTTGCTTAGCCTCTCTTTTGGGGCTGCCGCCGCTGTCCAGAGTCACCAGCAAAGCGATACGCTTTACCGTCAGGATATTTTTAAAATTCTTTCTGAGCCCGGGAGGACAAATTCAACGGTGACCATAATGCAAAACAGTCACATTACCAATGCATTTTATAACTACATAGAGAGTGCATCCAAGAAGAGACTAAACGGATTCAGAATTAGAATCTTTTTTGACAACAGACAGGATGCAAGAGAGGCCTCACTTAATCTGGAGAATTCGTTCAGAGAGCTTTACCCCGGCGTTGGTGTTTACAGAACCTATACCAATCCCTACTTTAAAGTTACTATAGGGGATTTCAGAAACAGGTCAGATGCAATGAGAATGCTTAAAGATATTGAGCGAACATTCCCGGCTGCATTCATAGTTAGAGAGCAGATCAATTTTCCACCATTATAAAAACAGGTAAAAATTATTGCTACTTTCCCTTTCCGATAATAGGATTTCTCCACCATTTCGGCTGAAACCTTAGGGCCAGCCTTCTTAAAGGAGTGATGTATCGCTCAATTTTTTCAGGATATATATCAGAGATATTAATCATAATTCCAGTCTCTTCAACCCCTCCAAAACCCTCGTTTATTGCAGTGCCAAAGACTCTCATCGATGGAGAGAGATTCATGTATGAGTTAATCAGCGGCGGGATGTTCTCTCCCAAAGCCCTGATCTCTTTTGATAATACCTTGTATGCCTCTTTGTAGTCATCTTCACTGAACAACTCCAGAAAGTAAGGGTTATCTGAGTCATACTCAAGAGGAGTAATCGGCTTTACAAGCCCTTTTTTATCTGAGAAGTAGATACTAAGGAAGTTTAGCAGTGTGTTTCTGGCCCTCATATTATATGAAGAGTACATTGTAACCTTTCCGAAAAAGTACTTTACATGAGGGTATCTCAGTACAAGTGCGCCAAGTCCATCCCATAGATTGTCAAGAGCATACAACCCCTTTCTTCTTATGTTTGTACTCTGATAGTTTGGCTGTATAAATGAGCGGCCAAGCTCAATTGTAAACGGCAGGTAATCTGTGATAAACTCCTGCGAAAATGTAAAGAGTTCGCTGGTAGCCATATGGTGAGGATCCAGTCCAGAACACTTTATATAACGGTATCCACCAATAATCTCCTGATCTTTAGGGTCCCAGACAATCAGTTGTTTGTATGGATTTTTACTGTCAGTATCAAACTCGTCAATATCAACCGGTTTCCCTGTTCCGCCACCTGCCAGACGAAACGATATCTCCCTGAGCCTACCTATCTCCCTCATTGTATGAGGTGAATCGTGCGCCGTTACCTCGTAAAGTTTGTTATCACCCTTACGGGTATTTCGTATAAACTTATCAGATGACAATTCATCAATAATAAGTTTTCTGTCTATTGGTAAAATTACCGGTTCCATTTTGCTGTTTTTAGTGAGTAAACCCTCTCCCGTACAAGATTATTCCATTCATTAACACTTTTGCCCGATAAAAGTTCTTCGCAGGTAAAGGGCTTTCCGATATATACGTTAAAAGAGTTGTTCTGCTGACGGAACATTTCGTGCGGCAGCAGTATAGTTTCATAATTAAATTTAATTCCCAGCCTCTTTCTTAAATTGGCAATCCGGTAAAAGAGACCGGAGTTTCTTCCTTCGAAATAGACCGGAAGAATATCTCTCTTATACTTTAGTGCCTGATTGAGGTAGCTTTTTTTCCACTCCAGATCCTCTATTTTCCCTTTAACCAGACGCGAACACAAACCCGCAGGAAAGTAGAGAATCTGATCACCGGAGCTGTAACTTTCATGAATCATCTCTGCTGCGCCGGTTGTCTGACGGCCATATTTATTAACCGGGATAAATACCGGTTTTAGAGGGTCAATGCTGTATAACAGATCGTTAACAACAAATTTTACCGAGTTGAAGATACGGCCAAAGGCCTCGGTAAGAATAAGCCCGTCCAGCCCTCCCAGGGGGTGATTTGAGACAATAATATAACGGCGCTCCTCTGCAATATTATCCAGACCGTGGAGAGTGTAGGTGATATTCATCTCTTCCAGTGCAGATGATGCAAAAGGAACACCCTCAAGGTGTCCGTATTTAGAAAGGATATTATTTATGTCGTTCTGGTGTATGAGTCTCTTAAGCCAGCTGAAAATAAACTTAGGAATTATTTTAAGCAATTTTGGGTTTTTACCGGCTATAACACTCTCTACATCAACTCTGGTTTTATTCATAGAAACGCTTGTCTGAGGCGGGGTTTGTTCGACGCGAAGTTAAATAAAAATCATATCTTTGCATAAATGTTCCATAGTTATATGCTAAAACAGGGATTACAACAAAAACTACTGCAAAAGCTTTCGCCACTTCAGATCCAGACAATAAAACTTCTGGAGTTGCCTACGCTGGAACTTGAACAAAGAATTAAGAAAGAGCTTGAGGAGAATCCTGTTCTGGACGAAGTTTCAGACAGTGAGGATATTGAAGATGGATCATCCAGAAACTTCTCTCTTAGCGAATACTCTGTTGACGACCAGATACCCTCATATAAACTTTTTGCCAATAATCAGGGTAAAGATCTTAAGCCCGAATACAATACATTTTCAGTAAAGGAGAGTTTTCATCAGTCGCTTCTAACCCAGCTGGGATACAGCCAGATGGAGCCAAAAGCAAAGCTCATAGCCAAATTCATCATCGGGAGTCTTGACGATGACGGCTACCTAAGAAGAGATCTTGATGCCCTTGCAGACGACATATCGTTCAGAGTAGGGGTGGAGACCAATCCTCAGGAGCTGGAATCGATACTTAAAAAGATACAGGACTTTGAACCGGTAGGCATTGGTGCAAGAGATTTGCAGGAGTGCCTCTTGTTACAGATCAGAGCAAATGAGCAGACACCAGAGACAAAGCTTGCCGAGGCTATTTTAAAAGATCACTTCTCTGAATTTACCAAGAAGCACTATCCCAAAATTATGGCCCGCCTCTCGATAACAGAAGAGCAGCTTAAAGAGGCAATCGAAGAGATAGTGCGACTTAATCCAAGACCAGGCGGACAGATTGATGACTCATATGCAGAGCAGGCACAGCAGGTTGTTCCCGATTTTGTTCTCGAATACAAAGATGGCGAGCTCATTATGACAATGCCTCGATTCTCGGTTCCGGAACTAAAGGTAAACAAACGTTATGCCGACCTTCTAATGAGCTCAGCTGGTTCAGACAAGGCAGGAAAAGAGGCTGCAACTTTTGTAAAGCAAAAGTTAGACTCCGCAAAGTGGTTTATAGAGGCCATAAGGCAGAGACACAATACTTTGCAAAATACAATGAATGCAATTATTGACTTCCAGCGAGAGTTCTTTATTGAGGGTGACGAGACAAAACTTCGTCCGATGGTTCTTAAGAACATTGCAGAGAAGACCAATCTGGACATCTCAACTATATCGAGGGTTGTAAACTGCAAATATATCCAGACACATTTCGGGATCTATCCCCTTAAATACTTCTTCTCAGAAGGGCTTATGACAGAGGCGGGAGAGGAGGTCTCTACCAGAGAGATTAAGAACATACTTGCATCGAGCATAGATGCCGAGGATAAGAAAAAGCCGCTTACCGACGAAGAGTTGGTTACGGTATTGCACGAAAAAGGGTATAAAGTGGCCAGGAGGACGGTTGCCAAATATCGTGAGCAGTTGAATATCCCTATAGCAAGACTTAGGAAAGAGCTTTAATAAACTTAATATGAAAAATCTATTGACAGGGTTAATTGCATTGACCCTTATAACCGGCTGTAAAATGAAAGAGAAGGCAGATCTTATTGTTTATAACGGTAACATTTACACCGTTGACGCAGAATTTTCAAAGGCAAGTGCAATGGCTGTTAAAGACGGCCTGATTCTGGCAATCGGCACGGACGACGATATACTTAACAAATACAGGGCTATGATTATCACCGACCTTGAAGGCGCACCGGTTTACCCGGGACTTAACGATGCCCATTGCCACCTTACAGGGTTGGGAAGAGGCCTCTCCAGAGTAGACCTCAGAGGTACAACCTCATTTGAAGAGATAATTGAAAAGCTCAAAGAGAGGTACGAAAAGGATAAGCCTGAATATCTTGCAGGAGACGGTTGGGATCAGAATCTATGGCCTGTAAAGGAGTTTCCCGATAACTCAGCACTTAATGAGCTGTTCCCTGATGTTCCAGTTGTATTGGCACGAATAGATTTTCACGCAGTAATTGTAAACGATGCAGCGATAGCCAAACTGGGAATCAAACCCGGAGATAAAGATATCCCAAAAGAGGAGGCTCTTATGAACGGAAACAGATTTAAGGGAGTTTTCCTTGAAAACACTGCAGACAGATTTAAGTCAATCATTCCCGATCCGGTAGCCAAAGAGCTTAGGGATATGTTTGTTATGGCTCAAAATGAGTGTTTCAAATACGGTCTTACATCTATCTCTCACGCAGGAGAGTCGCTTGATGTGATTAAGGTTCTTGACTCTATGTCAACAGACGGCACACTTAAGCTCAGGACAGACCTTTGGCTTACACCTACAAAAGAGAACCTTGAAAGGTTCAGCAAAGAGTACAAAAACAAGAGCATCAGAATTGGTACAATTAAACTCTATGTAGATGGAGCATTAGGTTCAAGAGGAGCGCTCCTGATAGAGCCATACTCAGATATGCCTTCGGCAAAGGGGATAAGCGTAATTACAAGAGAGGAGTTTGAATCAATGTGCAGCTGGGCGCTGGAGCACGGTTTTCAGGTGGCTACCCACTGTATAGGAGATGCCGCCAACAGAGAGGCTCTTACTGTATATTCAAAATTTTTACCAGAAGGGAATGACCTCCGCTGGAGAATAGAGCACTCTCAGATAGTACATAAAGATGATGTTAATCTATTTGGCAAATACGGTATTGTTCCGTCAATTCAGCCTACACATGCCACTTCTGATATGCTTTGGGCAGATGAGAGACTGGGCAACAGGATAGGGGATGCCTACATTTTCAAACAACTTCTCGGACAACTTGGTTGGCTGCCAAGCGGAACTGACTTCCCAATTGAAGAGGTTAACCCGTTCTACACATTCTTTGCAGCCGTATTCAGAAAAAATCTTGACTTTATTCCTGAAGAGGGATTCCAGATGGAGAACGCACTCACCCGTGAAGAGGCTCTCCGCTCAATGACAATTTGGGCAGCCAAAGCCTCTTTCGAAGAGAATCTGAAAGGATCACTGGAACAGGGGAAATATGCCGATTTTATTGTGTTGGACAGGGATATTATGACTGCAGATGAAAAGTCGGTTCCTGGCACAAAAGTCCTTATGACATTTCTTGCAGGGGAGAAGGTTTACTCAGCAAACTAAAGTTTGCTTCCGTAAGCGAGGTCTCCTGCATCACCAAGACCAGGTACAATATACGATTTGATGGTAAGCTCCTGATCTATAGCGCCAACCCATAAAGTTGTCTTTTTGTGAGGAAGGTGCTTAGAGAGATATTCAACACCCTCTGTGCTAGCTATCGGGCAGATAATGTGAGTATGAACAGGTGCATCATTTTCACAAAGCTTATTGTACGCAAGAACTACAGACGATCCTGTTGCAAGCATAGTATCAGCAAGAAGAAGGACCTTTCCTCCAACAGAGGGGCTGCTTGCGTACTCTATCTGGATTGTGAATTTGTTATCCTTGCCATATTTTCTGTAAGCTGCTATAAATGCATTCTGAGCCTTGTCAAAAACATCAAGCATCCCGTGGTGAAGAGGAAGTCCTGCCCTCATTATGCTGGCAATCACTATGTTGTCATCCAGAGTGTTGCAGTTAGCTATTCCAAGAGGGGTAGTAACCTCCTTAGAGCTGTAGTTTAACTCTTTGCTGATTTCATAAGCGAAAAACGTTCCGATTCTCTCAAGATTGATACGGAATCTCATGCTGTCTTTCTGAATTGCACAATCTCTGATCTCTGCAATAAAGTTGTTAAGAGCAGAGTTTTTTTCGCCAAGATTAATAATCTTCATTTTGTACCGTTTGGGATAATTCGCCCCAAATATACAAATTAATCACATTATTCCATCATCTGCAAAGCTGTAGTAGCCATCTCCCGCTATAATCAGGTGGTCCAGCAATGAGATGTCAAAAAGTGAAGCAGCCTCCTTTAAAAGCCTTGTCTGCTGCTTGTCGTTCTCTCCCGGATTAAGATTTCCCGATGGGTGATTGTGAACGAGAATTATTGAGCTGGCCAATTTGTCAAGAGCATTTTTAATGACAATTTTTACATCCACAACAGTTGCTGAGATTCCTCCTATACTAAGCCTCTCTTTTGAGATTAGCTTATTTGCCCTGTTGAGATACATCACCCAGCACTCTTCGTGGGTAAGATCGCGCAGCATTGGCCCGATTATCCCGGCAGCATATGCAGATGACTGAATCTTTGGAAGATCCCTGCTTTCACAGGTGAGAAATCTTCTGTAAAGCTCAAATACCGCCATTAGTGTCACTGCCCTTACAGGACCGATACCGTTTATTGAAGTAAGATTGTCGCAAGAAATACGGGATATCTCCCTAAGATTGTTATTTGACATCTGAAGAATTTTTCTCGCAATATCAACTGCACTCTCCTCCTTTGTCCCGCTTCCCAGCAAGATTGCAATCAGTTCGGCATCACTAAGTGCTGCCGGACCTTTATGTCTCATCTTCTCCCTTGGCCTGTCGTCTTCCAGCCACTCCTTAATAGGAACCCTCTTTGTGTTTGCCATAGTGTATAAATAAAAATGCTTCTCAAAATTGAGAAGCATTTTATATACTAAGAAGACAAACTGTAAAAACTACGCTAATTTGTTAACATGAGCAGCAATACCGCTTTTTAAATTTGCAGCTTTGTTCTTATGAATAACATTAATTTTAGCAAGTTTATCTAACATTGAAGATACTTTTGGAAGTAGTGCTGTTGCAGCCTCCTTATCTGTGGTGTTACGCAACGCTTTAATTGCATTACGGGTGGTACGTGCATAGTACTTGTTGTGTAACCTGCGTTTTGCGCTTTGACGCGCGCGCTTTTCTGCTGATGCGTGATTTGCCATTTTTTATTCGTTTTTTGTAGTCCGTAGGGGAATCGAACCCCTATTGCAAGAATGAAAATCTTGAGTCCTAACCGTTAGACGAACGGACCGTTCAAAATCTGATGGATCTTGCCGTTACCGGCATTTCCCATTTTTGATCTTGGGAGTGCAAAGGTATAAACTTTTTTTATTGTTCCAAAAATTTGTTAAAAAAATTCGAACGAGTATATGATAGACTCCACCTGGCGCAGATAGTTACGTTTGTCATACCTTGGCGCATAGACAAATGCCTCTAATGCGATAACATTTTGATTCTCCTTGTCTAAGAAGAAGTGGCTGACAAACGGCCCTCCCATGAAATCGTTCTGAACTTCCCATAAACCCTTCATCTCAACAAAATCTCTTCTGTTATATTTAACCCATCTGGCACCGGGTTCAACAAGCAGATTTGTGGTCATATAGGACTTGTCAACAGGCCCCGGAACATTTCTCTCCAGAATGAAATTTCTTACGGCAACAAGGTTGTTGTGGCTGAATGAGGTTGAGTCTTTGTAAGGGAAGCGGTATATGAATATACCCTGATTTGTATAGGTTGTTTCATAAGATATCCAGATAAAATCGTCTGTTTTTTTCTTGATGCTGTAACCTTTAGGGAAGTAAGGAGATCCTCCGAAATCCAGAGTTACAATATCTCTCAGAGTTCTCTCTTCGTATCTCTTTGCATTGTTAATGTTGCGGTTCCTTTCGGCCATAAGTATTGCGCCCGAAAGTTTATCTTTCTCCTGCTGGATCTTGTTTGCAATCTCCTCTCCGTCCGGCCCCGAAATAGTAACCACAATCTGTGGTGCAGCCCAAACGTTCTCCTGATAGACAATCTTTGTCTCACCGGCATCAGGAAGAATTTTTACTATTATGAGATTTCTGTGGGTCTGAAAGATACTTGTAAAGGCGTTTTCGGGAATATTAACCAATGTAAACATTGGCTCTCTCTGTGGAAGATACTCTTCGTCAGCTGCAAGAACACTCCTGAGGCTTGACCCGGCATCACTTTCCCACTCCCCTTTGTTGATTACAATTACAACTTCACCCGCCTTGCCGCTTACGTTAGGCATAAGTTGCGGACCTCCCGTAAATTTGCAGGAGTAAAGGAATAACCCTGTTACAACTACCAGAAGCCAATTAATTGTTTTCATAAAATTTTATTTAAAAAGTCTGTAAATATCATTTCCAAAAGCCAGGAACATCACTGCAAACAGTATCATCATTCCTGCTATCTGAGCATACTCAAGAAACTTGTCGCTTGGTTTCCTGCGGGTCACTATCTCGTATATCAAAAAGAGAATATGGCCACCATCAAGAGCAGGAATAGGCAGCAGATTCAGTACAGCAAGCATAATAGACAACCAAGCCGTAATTCCCCAGAAAATTTCCCAGTTCCAAGATGAGGGGAAGATTTTGCCTATGGTAATGAAGCTGCCGACCGATTTGTATGCCTCCGTTTTAGGCGAGAAAATCAGCCCAAGCTCCTTGAAGTAGTTACCTATAGTTCCGGTTGTTTTTGTAAAACCTGCAGGAATGGCTGCCAAAAGGGAGTAATTGTGCGTTGTTATGTTAAAGAACTTATGGATATCTCCCTCAAGAACTATGCCGATTCTGCCCTCACTGTCAACAGCAAGTATTTTGCTGATAAGCTCTCCTCCTCTCTGAAGTGTAACATTTATGCTGTCCCCCTTTTTGGCTAAAAGAACCTCCTGAAAATCCTGAATTGCATTTATCGGAATCGAATCGGCGGCAACAACCATATCTCCGGGCATAAGGCCGGCAGTGATGTTAAGTGATGAGTCAGATACCGACTGAATTACAAATGGCACCCTTAATGTGAACATTCCCGGTGTGTTGAGAACTGCCGGGATGTAGGCAGGATCCAACTCTAAGTTGATTGTGTCTCCGCCTCTGATAATCAGTGCGTTTGTCGCTTGGTTGCGTGCCAGTTGCATCTGAATCTCATGAAAACGGTCAACCTTCTCGCCCTCAAATTCTAAAATTCTGTCTCCGTTGCGGAAACCCATCTCCAGTGCAAGATCGTTGCACTGCACGCCGTAAATGGCATCTTCGGTCCTGAGGTACTCCTCGCCCCATGTAAAGAGCGTTGCAGAGTATATGAGTATTGCAAGTATAAAGTTGAAGAAAACTCCCCCAAACATCACAAAAAACCTCTGCCATGCCGGCTTGCTTCTGAACTCCCATGGTTTTGGCTCCTCTCTCATTGCCTCTTTATCCATAGACTCGTCAATCATTCCGGATATTTTGCAATAGCCTCCCAGAGGAAGCCAGCCTATGCCGTATTCAGTATCGCCCCCTTTTGGCTTGTATTTAAATATAGAAAACCAAGGATCGAAAAAGAGGTAGAACTTTTCAACCCTTATTTTAAAAAGGCGTGCAAAGAAATAGTGTCCAAATTCGTGTACAAGTATCAGAATCGATAGTGCAAGAATTACCTGGATTATTTTGATGATAGTATCCATTTACCTGTTTGTAAATNNCAGTTATAATTTTTTAAAATATGTCTTGTTATATCTCTAGTCTCTGCGTCTGTGTCAAATATCTGACTATGAGTAGGATTGGTGATATATGTGGTGGCCTTTACTGCCTCCTCAATTATCTGAGGTATTGCAGAGAAGAAGATAGTTCCGGCAAGGAAGCTCTCAACTGCAACTTCATTTGCGGCATTCATGGCACAAGGGGTGTTTCCTCCCATCTCTATTGCATTGTAGGCAATTGAAAGGCAGGGGAATTTTCTGAAATCGGGCTTATGAAAATCGAGGCGTGATAGTTTTGCAAAATCTACCCTCTCTGTATTGAGGCTAACCCTATACGGATATGAGAAGGCGTACTGAATTGGAAGCCTCATATCGGGTGTACTCAGCTGAGCGTTAACAGAGCCGTCTTTAAATTGTACCATTGAGTGGACTATAGACTGAGGGTGTATCACAATTTCGATATCCGAAGGTTTAACTCCAAACAACCAGTGTGCCTCTATCATTTCAAGCCCTTTGTTCATCATGCTTGCCGAGTCTATTGTCACTTTAGGTCCCATGCACCACTTTGGGTGATTAAGTGCCTGTTCTATTGTTGCCGACTCGATCTCTTCCTGACTCTTCGTGAAAAACGGGCCTCCGGATGCTGTGAGAATAATCTTCTCAATTGGTGACCGCTCACCCTGAAGGCATTGGAATATTGCTGAGTGTTCCGAATCTACCGGGATGATTGCTGACTTATGCTCGGCTGCCAGTTTTGTTACAATCGATCCGGCTGCTACAAGGGTCTCTTTGTTTGCCAGGGCAATTGTTTTGCCCGCCTCGATTGCCGCAATGGTTGACTCAAGGCCGCTAAAACCCACCATGGCAGTAAGAACAATATCAATATTACTGGCTGAAACGAGTCCGGAGATTGAATCTTTCCCTGTAAAAACCTTAATGCCATAAGGATCCAGAGCTTTGAATACCTCATCGTATTTTGTTTCGTCTGCAATAACAACAGAGTTGACATCGTGTTTTATTGCCTGAGAGATGAGTAGAGATGAGTTGGTATTTGCAACAAGAACCTCGGCAGTGAAGAGACCTGAATGTCTTGAAATCACATCCAGTGCCTGGGTTCCGATAGATCCTGTTGAGCCGAGAACGGCAATTCTTCTCTTCATGAGTCTGTAGCTAAAATTTTATGTATTTGGTAGGATCTACAGGTGCTCCTTTGTGCCACAATTCAAAATGTAGATGGTAGCCGCTGCTTAATGTTCCGGTATTACCAACCAGACCGATTGCCATGCCCGCACTCACTTTATCTCCCGATTTCTTAAGAAGTTTAGAGTTGTGCTTGTATATTGATATGAGGTCACTTTCGTGCTGAATCTGAATTGTAAAGCCTGTCTCCTCTGTCCATGCGGCAAAAACAACTGTTCCGTCAAGTACAGCCGAGACAACTGAATTTGCGGGAGCGGCAATATCAATGAAAGGGTGATTTGTCGCCATATTGTATCCATTCGAGATAACACCCTTTACAGGAGGAAAGAAATGAAGCCCCTCTATCTGCTCAATCCTTCTGTTGCTGCTTCCCAGATTGAACTTCTCCTGCCTGAGTACCTCTTCTCGCAATAATGAATCCTCTTTTGAAATTGATTGTGAGAATGATACCTTTACAGATGTGTCTCCGGGCGAAGATGACGCCATTAAATTTTCAGGCTGCAGAGGCTCTTGTCCCGATACTATCCTTTGAATATTATTCAGGTGGAAGTCCCACATTCTTATTGTGTGCTCCAGTGAATCTGCCTTAAGGGCATTCTGTACTATTGCTCTTCTGGTCTGAGCATTGGGATATCCGGGGATGAACTCCCTAAGTGGGGTAAACGAGATGAGCAGCGTAACTGAACCGATGATAAATATAACTGCAAGTGCCAGACTCACAAGCATCATCAGGCCATTTGCCCTGAAAACAAAAAGCTCTTCGTGGGATGTATCATTAAAAATTGAGAAGCGGAATTTACTTCTCAGTCTGTTTCTCTTCTCTTTTCTTACTCTTGCCATATCGGATTTACTCCTCTGCTTCTACTTTAACATAAACCTCTTCACTTCTCCAAAGGCCGTGCTTATTGCAGTAGGCAAGTGCAGTAAGCCTCAGACTTACCTTTGGGTATATTATAAAATCTGCCTCGATATGCACGGGGTCATCTCCATAGCTAGAGCGCTGAAGTTTTACCTCTCCCACAAGTGTCTCCAGATTCCACAGCTGGATGTACTCGTAATGGTGGTCGGGTGCATTCGGGTGTTTGACATTTGTTCCTATCCTTACCTTCACCTTAAACGGTTCGTTCTGCTCAGCCTCACTGTTACAGATTATTACAGGGGCGTGTTTGTCGGCATAGTTGCGAACCTTTTCGCTCCCGCCTGCAAATTCATCGTATGAAAATAGTCTTGGCATAGTGGTAAATAAACCTCCAAATGTACTAAAAAAAACTAACTTTGCACCATGGAGAGGATTGTGGGAATAGACTACGGCAAAAAGAGAACAGGGATTGCGGTAAGCGATCCGCTGGGCATATTTGCCTCTGCTCTTGAGACAGTCCCCTCGGCAGACATTGTGCGCTACCTCAAAAATTATACCCAAAAAGAGACGGTTGTCCGGTTCGTAGTTGGTTACCCGATGAATCTAAACAACACACCGTCCGAGGCAGCGAAGTATGTTGATCAGTTTCTGAATCTTCTGAAAAAACATTTTCCCGCTATACCTGTTACTTTAGAAGACGAAAGATTTACCTCGGCTATGGCATTCCAAACTATGATAGACGGTGGGGTAAAGATGATGGACAGACGTGACAAGTCTATGGTTGACAAGATAAGTGCTGCAATAATACTGCAATCTTATCTTGACAGAGTTTTAACAGAGAAAAAGAGAGAGGTTAAGTAATAATTCAGTTTAGTTATGGTACTACCAATTTACATTTATGGAGCAGAGATTCTGAGAGGAAAGGCAAAAGAGGTTGATCTGTCGGCTGAGGGAGCCGGAGATGAGCTTAAAAAGCTTATATCTGATATGTGGGAGACTATGGAGAAGGCAGATGGTGTTGGCCTTGCTGCGCCACAGGTGGGTAAACCGATAAGGGTATTGATTGTTGACGGTACTCTTCTGGCAGATGATATGCCCGAACTCAAGGGTTTTAAAAGAGCAATGATCAACCCGGAGCTGCTAGAGGAGAGTAAGGAGATGTGCGAGTATAACGAAGGCTGCCTTAGTATTCCCGATATTCACGCAGCGGTGGAGAGGCCCGGAAGCATCAGAGTCTCGTATTACGATGCAGATCTTAAAAAGCAGGAGGAGACCCTCGACGGGTTTGCCTGCAGGATGGTGCAGCACGAGATGGACCACCTTGATGGAATCCTCTTTACAGACAGAACGCCCCCTATCAGAAAAAAGATGCTTCAGTCAAAGCTGAACAACATCAAAACAGGGAAGGTAAAGACCCACTACAGAATAGCAAAATTGTAAAACATCATAAATCAGATAATCACAAATGGGAGCATTTCACGCATACGATATCAGAGGAGTATACAATAAGGATTTTAACAAAGAGACAGTATATAAAATCGGCTTCTTCTTGCCGGAACTTCTTAACAGTAAAAAGGTTCTTATAGGAAGAGACGCAAGAGAGTCATCTCCGGAGATAAGAGAGTACCTTATTGCAGGAATAACTGATGCGGGTGCCGATGTTTACGACCTTGGCCTGGCAACAACTCCCATGGTTTACTATGCCACAGGCAAGTACGGCTTTACCGCCTCAGCCCAGATTACAGCCTCGCATAACCCACGTGAATACAACGGTCTCAAGGTGTCAAGAGAGAATGCACTGCCGGTGGGGTATGATACCGGATTGGGTACACTTAAGGAGTGGTCAGAGACAAGAGAGGTTGTGCCGGTTGCTGATAAAGGCACTGTTCATGAGCTTGATGTAAAGAGCGAGTATATTAACTTTTTACTAAAATACAAAAAAGAGCTCTCAAACCTCAGGATCTGTGTAGATGTCTCTAACGGAATGGCGGCACTGCTGATTAAAGATGTACTTGGTTACGAATCGCCGTCACTCCACTACATTTTTGACCAGATGGACGGCACCTTCCCAAATCATGAGGCAAATCCGCTTGTGCCTGAAAACATTGTAGATCTTCAAAGAGAGGTCAGAGAGAACAGGTGTGATGTGGGTGTAATATTTGACGGTGACGGCGATAGAGTTATGTTTGTTGACGAGAAGAGCCGGTTTATCTCACCCGATCTTATGATAGCGCTGCTTGGGCACTACTTTCTTGAAGAGAGGGGAGAGAGTGGAGCTGTGCTTCAGGATATAAGAAGTTCAAAAGCCGTAGGAGAGTACCTTACCCCGATGGGAGCACAGATGCACACCTGGAGAGTTGGCAGAGCATTTGCTGCCCACAAACTGAGAGAGATAGACGGAGTCTACGGAGGCGAGCTTGCGGGTCACTACTATTTCCGGGATTTCTTCTACAGTGATTCGGGAATAATGGCATGTATGATAATTCTGGGAGTAATTTCAGATTTTAAAAAGAGAGGAGTTTCTCTTTCAGAGATTATTGACGGAATAGAGAGATATAAAAATTCGGGTGAGATCAACTTCAGAATCGAGAGAAAGAGAGAGGCAATGGATCTGGTGAGAGATTACTTTCTTTCGGAAGAGAGTGCGGTGGCCAATTATGATTTTGACGGATACAGAGTGGAGTTTGATGAGTGGTGGTTTAATATAAGGCCTTCTAATACAGAGCCGTATCTTAGGTTCATAGCAGAGGCTAAAACCGAAAAACTGCTTGAACAGAAAGTCTCGAAAGTTAAAGAGTTGCTTGAATCAGGAGGCTTTTTTGACAGATGAGACAACTCCCTTCAGGATACAGGCTAATATGTTCCGGGATTTTGATTCCCGTTCTGTTAATCCTGTATTTCAAAGGGCACTCAAAAGTAAATGACTCCCAAAACCAGACAAGCGGAATCAGGATTGAGATAAACGACATTATCCCGGAAAGCAGGGTAGTGATTAATGTCCCGACGGGAGTATATGCGCAATCACAAAGAGAGACCAGAGTCATTTTTTATGCTCTGCCAAATGGCAATTCAATAGAGCAGACAGAGGGACGCGTTCCAATAAGCGAAGAGGAGTGGAGGTATGACATTCAACACATAGCAGCCCAGACGAGGTTTTTACGGGAAAATGACAGCAGATACAACTACGTTGTTGCATTACTTGAAAGCAAAACCAAGGCCTGGACATCTCATGCCGCTACATTCAATAATTCGGGAGAGCTTTACAAAGCATTGATAGACACCGTTAGATGCCTCCTCAACAATAATTTTAACGCCTATGCCCGGGCCTCTAACCAAAGAGTAATTCTCGCCAGCCACAGCGGAGGCGGCAGATTTCTCTTTAACTATATTTCGGCCGTTGACACAATTCCGGAGTATATCGAGAGGATAATTTTCATAGACAGCAACTACGGCTACGAAACAGATTTACACAAAAACAAACTGGCAGAGTGGCTTAAAAGCAGAAATGGCAGGCTTGAGGTCTTTGCATATGTCGATACAACCGTTATAATTAATGGTAAGCCAATTGTCAGCAGTAAGGGAGGAACTGGTTACAGAAGCAGGCTTATGGCAGAAGATTTAAAGAGCGCAGGAACAGCCCTTGTATTTGAAGCAGATACTCTTTTTAAAACATACAAGGGAGCATCTGCCGAGATTTTAATTAAAGAGAATCCAGATGGCAGAATCTACCACACAGTACTTGTCGAGAGAAACGGTTTAATACACGGAGTGTTGTCGGGTAGTCCGCTGCAGGAGAAGAGTTACACCTTCTGGGGTGAAAGAGCTTATGAGAGGTATATTGTAAAACCATAGATATGAAGAGATATTTATCGCTCGATATTCTCAGGGGACTCTCCATTTTCGGAATGGTCTTCTCTGCCATTATTCCACACGGAGTTTTACCTGCCTGGATGTACCATATTCAGAACCCTCCGCCAACGCACTCTCTGGATATGTCGGTCCTGGGAATCAGCTGGGTCGATCTGGTATTCCCTGTATTTATATTTTGTATGGGAGTAGCAATCCCTCTCGCAGGCAGAAGGAGGCTGGACAATCCTTCAGATCCCGCAGCAGGAAAGAGGTATATCGCCGAAATTACCGAGAGGTTTGTAATGCTCTGGTTATTCTCTTATCTGTATGTCTTTCTGGATTTTTCGACAGTGAAGGGCTGGTGGCCTCAATTGGTTACCATTGCCGGGTTTTTGGCACTCTTTCCCCTCTATATTCAACTCTCCAAGTCGCTATCAAAACGGAGGCTGGTTCTGTACAGAGTTGCCGGCCTGATACTTGTTCTGGGAATCATAATTTACGGACACTATAAATTTGACGAAGTTATATCGCTGCAAAGAAGAGGGATAATCATCTTCCTGCTGGCATTTATCTACCTGTTTGGAGCGCTTATCTGGTATTTTACAAGAAACAGCCTCAAAATGAGAGCCCTTACCTTTGCATCTGTTTTGCTTTTTGCAGCAGTAACAATCTATTTTGATCTCCCGCAGAAACTTTACGCAATAAAGGAGATCCGCTGGATTGTAAACATTGAGTATATATACTTTTTGCTTATTCTTATTCCTGCCACCTTTATAGGTGATACACTTTACAATAAACTAAACACTAAAGAGCAGTATGATCCGGTTGGCCATAGCAGAATGAACGGCGGGGGAACGGGAGCTCCGCTTATTCTGATGGCCTTGTGGATAGTGTGGTCAATGGTTGCACTATATAAAGGTTACTACCTGATTAACATCTTTGTGACCCTTGTCATTATCTCTAAAATTCACAACCTTATTGAGCAGAGGATGCCGGTTTACCGTACCGAGAGTATGACTGGTGCAATTCTGGCAATTGCAGGTGCGGTAATTATGCTTCTTGAAGGGGGAGTTACAAAGGTCCCTTGTACCATTGGTTACTGCTTAACAACAGCTTCTGTGAGCATATGGCTTCTGTTGCTTATCGATACAATTTCGTACCGCTCTCATAACTCATATATTACCAGAATATTTGCGGGCTCAGGCAGTAATCCTCTAATGAGTTATATAGCTTTCGGGAGCTTTGTAATGCCGTTGTTCAAAATTACCGGACTGCTGGTAATATACCAGGCCGCTTACCCTGCGGGTTACCCCTGGATAGGAGTCATAAGATCGGCCCTTGTAGTATTACTTACAATGGCTATTGTCGCATTCATGAGTGAGAAAAAGATATTCTGGCGGGCATAGATATGTCTGCCACTCACCAAAAAATATATGTCATGAATAACCTGGATTACGGAGTAATTGGAAACTGCAGAACAGCAGCCCTTATATCAAAGAGAGGAAGTCTTGACTGGTTATGTTTTCCGGACTTTGACTCACCCTCAATATTTGCAAAAATTCTGGACGAAAACATAGGGGGGTGCTTCTCAATTGAACCGGAAGGAGAGTATAACTGCTCACAAAAGTACCTTCAGGGAACAAATATTCTCTGTACAACTTTTGAGTGCTCATCAGGAGCTTTTGAGGTTATGGACTTTATGCCGCGATACAAAACAGGCGACGAATCGGTTGACTATTACCTTCCTGCCGAAATTTACCGCTATATAAGAGTGCTCAGAGGCAAACCTGTTTTTAAGGTTAATTACTCACCTGCACTCAACTATGGGAGGCATAAAGCCAGCCACACAGTAGGTGTAAATTACATCAGAACAAGCCCTGAAGGGGATGAGAGAGAGTCTCTTTACCTTTACTCGAGTCTGAATCTTGAAACAATTCTAGACGGGAAGAGTATTGCACTTACAGGAGAGGAGTTTTTTCTTATATCCTATAACCAGAAACTTGTTGATGTAGATATCAGGAGGGTTTACCTTGAATACTCAAGGACAAAAGTTTACTGGCTCAACTGGGTTAACAGATCAAAAAAATTCCGCAAGTACGAAGATGAGGTAGAGAGAAGCATGCTTATCCTTAAGCTTATGTCTTTTCAGCCAACAGGTGCCGTTCTTGCAGCCCTCACTACAAGTATCCCGGAGACAATAGGAGAGGTGAGGAACTGGGACTACCGATTTTGCTGGCTGAGAGACGGCTCGATGTCCATTGAGACGCTTTTAAGTATGGGGCACCGTGGTGCCGCAAGACGATTTATAAATTTTGTAAAGAGCATTATCCGCTCAAAAGGTGATACATTTCAGATAATGTACGGAATAAGAGGAGAGAGGGAGCTTACGGAGTACACTCTGGATCATCTGGCCGGATATGAAAACTCAAAACCGGTAAGGGTAGGTAATGCAGCATACAACCAAAAGCAGAACGACTCTCTGGGTTACCTTATGGATGTTATTTACAAGTACTACCTCTACTTTCCCGGAACCCTGGACGAAATTGAAGATATGTGGGAGGTGGTAAAAAACATAGTAAGAACAGTGTACGAGGAGTGGAGATCACCTGACCAGGGTATTTGGGAGATTCGTAACAGCATGAGCCATTTTGTGTTTTCAAAAGTTATGTGCTGGGTAGCTCTTGACCGTGCTGTAAAAATTGCAGAACTTACAGGAAAGTACAACTATGCCGATAACTGGGCGAGAGAGGCTGGTGTAATCAGAAAGGATATTTTTGATAACGGATGGAAGGAGTGTCTTGGAAGTTTTTCACAGACCTACTCCAATCTTGAACTCGATTCATCTCTTTTGCTAATGGAGGAGTACGGCTTTATTGAGGCCTCAGACCCCAAATATATGAGCACGGTTAAAGCCATACGAGATAATCTTCTTCATAACGGGCTTATGTACAGGTATAAAGCAGAAGATGATTTTGGTAAACCCACCTCTGCGTTTACTATCTGCACTTTCTGGCTGATAAGGGCACTCTATGTTACAGGGGAGAGGGAGCAGGCAACCGAACTCTTCAATGAAATACTAAAATATTCCAACCATCTGGGACTATTTAGCGAAGATCTTGATTTTAACAGTAAAAGGCAATTAGGCAACTTCCCTCAGGCATACTCTCATCTTGCTCTGATTAATACTGTAGAACTTTTATCTGAAGAGAAGATAAGGTCAAGATTTATACGCCCTTAACAGAATCTGCTGAGTGCTGAGTCACCTTTGTGTTTATTCCGGCAAACGAGCCGGGGTAATTTTTATTTATAAAGTCAATAAGCTGCTCTCTTACTCTTACCCTAAGATCCCAGTTTTTTGATGCGTCACTGCTGCTGAGCAGTATCCTAACCTCCTTATGCCACTCTTTGGATGCTGTGACCTGTATATTCTGAACCCTTCCGTCCCAGTCGGGGTTGTCTTTAAGAATAAGAGAGAGGTGCTCCCTTAATGGCTCTAAAGGCAGTTCGTATGAGACATACAAAAATATAGTTCCCATAATAGATGCCTCTCTTCTTGTCCAGTTCTGGAAAGGTTTCTCCAGAAAGTACCCAGATGGCAGAATTAGCCTCCTCTGATCCCATATTCTTACAACAACATATGTTAAAGTAATCTCTTCAACTCTTCCCCACTCCCCTTCTACAATAACCACGTCATCAAATCTAATGGGCTGTGTAATAGCAAGCTGAATCCCAGAAAGTATCTGGCCAATGCTCTTCTGAGCAGCCAGACCCACAATGATACCGGCTACACCTGCCGATGTAAGCAGGCTTATCCCGATGCTTCTTACGCTCTCTATTGTCATAAGAGCAACTGATATAAAAAGCACTGCAATCAAGGTTATTGCAAGGCCCTCAAAAACCTTCATCTGAGTCAGGCTCCTTCTTGCACCAAGATTGTCGGGATTTTGAATATCCAGCCTCTTTTCAAGATAGTAGAACAGAGCTCTTGTAAGCTGAATCACAATCCAGCCGAACGAAAGGATTAGAAGGATATTGTTAATTTTTAAAATAAGATGGCTCTCAGGCAGTCGATTTATAAATATATGGTTGAAAATCTTTAGCGAGATCCAGAAGATCAGCCAGATGGCCGGGAATCGAAACAGCCGGATTAAAAAATCGTCCAGTCTGGTTTCGGTTTTAAGTGTCAGCGATTTAAGTTTTTTTATCAATAAACTGTACAAAATGAGCACAACCAGAAAAAAGAGTGCAAAAACAGAGTAAAGCATATACATTTCCTCCTCTCACTTTATTCTCCCAATGCCACTCTTCTCAAAAAAGGCAAAGTATCTGACTGGTTAAGAAGATTAAAACGGGCATTTTCTGAAAGTGTCCCGATTTTAATAGTGTAAGAACCGGCAGGGAGTGCGTTAAACATATCTTCGTCAGTAACATCGTCGCCCATGGCAAGAATAAAGTCGTAGCTTCTGTTCTTTAAAAGACGATTTACCTCTGATCCTTTTGTAAATTCCGGATATTTAATCTCGACAATTTTGTTCCCCTTCATTATCTGAAGATGTTCGCGTGTACATGGAGTGATCAGAGATTCAATAAGCTGCTGAACCCTTATTGATGCCAGCCAGGCATCAACCTTTCGGTAGTGCCATACAAGAGCGGTCTCCTTAACCTCCAATGACGACCTTGGGGTTCTCTCGACAAATTGCTGAAGTATTCCCAGAATATCCTCTTCCCACTCCTTTGGAGGGGTGTTCTTGTTCCACTCCGAATTATCCTTGTAAAAGGCGCCATGTTCTGCTGCCAGACCAATATTTAGCCCTCCCAGCCACCTCTCCAGAGTATTATGGTCTCGCCCGCTGCTTATTACTACCCTGTTTCTGCTGTCTGATGCCAGTAACCTGAGCGTCTCCAGAATTTCATCTGTGGGTACTGCATCTTCGGGTTTGGGTTTGAATGGGGAGAGAGTACCGTCATAATCGAGCAGAATAAGTCTCTCTTTGGAGTTACGGTAAGATCTTTTAATCTCTTCTTCATAATCACTGCTCAGAACCTTGGAAAAGAGAGACATGTTTCTTTCGCGGATAGCTTTAAGGTCTCTTATAAAGTCACCGGCCCATTTGTTAACAGTCTGTTTTGAGACCCTTTTCTGCAGCCACTTCATCCGCTCCTGCTGCTCTGCATCTGGCATTTTAAGGGCTTTAAGGATTGCCTCCTCAATTTGAGTTGTGTCGTTGGGGTTAATAATAAGAGCATCAATCAGTTCGATTGAGGCGCCTGCCATCTCGCTAAGAATAAGAACTCCGTTTGTATCTCTTTTAGCAGCAATATACTCCTTGGCAACCAGATTCATCCCATCCCTAAGGGGTGTTACCAGAGCTATATCGGCAACATGGTACATAGCACACAACTCCTCAAATGAAAAACCGTGATAGAAATAGTGAACAGGGGTCCAGTTCATATTTGAGTAAATTCCGTTTATTGACCCTATTGTCTCGTCAATTTTTGTTTTTAGACCTGAGTAACTCTCAACACTATCTCTTGAAGGGACAATTATCATAAAGAGCGACACTCTGTTCCAATACTCAGGGTTGTTTTCCAAAAATTGAGCGAACCCTTTGAGCCTGTGAAGAATACCTTTACTGTAGTCAAGTCGGTCGACAGAGAGTATTATCTTATGATCTCGGTAATCTTTTTTTAGCTTGTATGCAATTCTTGCAACCTTGGGATTGAGTATTGCATCGTAGTAAAGATTGTAATTTATACCCATAGGCAGTGCATCTACTCTAACTACCCTCTCCCTGAGTCGTACTTCGTCCAGCTCAAAGTTTATATCCAGAACTCTTTCGGCTGCACTGATAAAGTGCCTCATATACTCATATGTGTGAAAAGCTACCAGATCTGCCCCAAGTAACCCGGAAAGCAGTTCTGCTCTCTCGGGCAGAACCCGGAAGAGTTCGTATGAAG
The DNA here is from genome assembly GCA_002425935.1 of Bacteroidales bacterium UBA5548. GTDB lineage: Bacteria > Bacteroidota > Bacteroidia > Bacteroidales > UBA932 > Bact-08. The sequence goes on from DINE01000010.1 coordinate 30,542, forward strand.
GAAAGGGTATATGGTGGAAATAGCCTATACTGACATTGGGATTTATATCTCTTAACATTTTTGGCAGCAGCATCAGCTGATAGTCCTGTACCCACACTATATCTCCTGGCTCCATCACCTTTTTTGCAGCATCGGCAAACATTGCGTTTACCCTCTTGTAGCTTTCCCAGTGGCTGTTTTCGTGCTGAATGAGTGTAAAAAAGTAGTGGCAGAGGGGCCATAGTTTACTGTTACTGTAGCCCTCATAGTACTCTTTTATCTCTTTTTTGGAGAGAAATACAGGATGAAAATTCTTCTCTTTAAGATGTCGGCTGATTGTCTCCTGATCCTCATCGCTCTTTGCATCTACGCCGGGCCAGCCAATCCAGTGACGTTCAATATTCATGTCCAGTGAATCCAGCCCTGTGGTGAGCCCTCCTTCACTTCTTGCAAATCTGTAGGATCCCTTGATTTTTGTAGCTTTTACCGGAAGTCTGTTGGAAATAATTATCAGTTTCATAGAACAAAAATTGTTGGGTCATCTTGCAATATACCATTTTCCGCCCTTAAATACAAAATCTCGCTCCATTTAAAAGCAGCTTTTTAAATCAATTGGTTAAATTTGTCTGCCTAAACTTACATATATGATATTACCTTTAACCGCTGCGTACATCATTACTCCGGCAATTGTCCTTTGGCTCTGCAGGAAGATTAAATTTCTCGGAAAAATCGGTCCTGTTCTTCTCCTCTATCTGATTGGAATTATATTGGGTAACAGCGGGCTTATACCTGAAAATGCATTCAAACTTCAGGATATGATTGTAACAATCATAATTCCCCTGGCAATTCCTATGATGCTCTTCTCCTGTAATTTTCTCCAGTGGAATATAAGAAATGCCGTTCTTACGCTTGTGACAGGAATTATTGCAGTTGTTGCAGCAATATTTGCCGGATATTTTATATTTAAACCTCTCATAGGCAACGATCCTTCGATTGGAGGTAATATTGATAACATCGCAGGAATGCTTGCGGGTGTATATACCGGCGGCACCCCCAACCTTGCAGCAATTAAAATTATGCTGGGAATCCCCAACGAGACCTACATAATGGTACATTCATACGACATGGCCATAAGCCTGGTCTACCTCACCTTTGTTCTCTCCATAGGGATAAGGTTGTTCAGAAAGATTCTCCACTATGAACCTTCAGGCAAGAGCACAAAGAGCGAACATATGCCAATTGAGCCGGAGAGCGAGGAGCCTTACAAGGGCTTTTTAAAAAGAGAAAATTTTCTCCCACTACTTGGTGCTATAGGGCTTTCGGTGCTGATATTTGCCCTGGCCGGAGGGCTCTCTCTCATTTTACCAAAGGATATGCAGATGGTGGTTGTAATTCTTACCATTACATCGCTGGGGATAGGAGCCTCATTTATTAAAAAGGTGAGAGAGATAAAGAAGAGCTACGATGCGGGAATGTATCTGGTATATATTTTCAGTATGGTTGTTGCCTCAATGGCCGATCTTTCGAGGCTAAACCTTGCTGGCGGATTTTATGTGCTGCTCTACATTGTTTTTGTGATTTTCGGCTCTCTGTTTTTGCAGCTTTTAATGGCTAGAATTCTAAAGATTGATGCAGACACTGTGCTTATATCATCGGTTTCACTTATAAACTCTCCTCCCTTTGTCCCTCTTATTGCAACAGCAATGAATAACAGAGGGGTTATAATAACAGGTCTTACAGTGGGGTTGGTTGGTTATGCAATAGGCAACTATATCGGATACCTAATTTCAATTATTCTTTAAATATCACTAATATGAAAAGATTTTCAGCTCTTGCCGTACCGGCTCTCATAATCATCATCTTTATAACACCTGTATTAAAAGCACAGGAGAGAAAGAGCGGCTGGAATTTTGGTCCGCTGCCTGCAGTAAGCTACAACAGTGATCTGGGATTTCAGTACGGAGCACTTTGCGATATTTACTGGTTTGGGGATGGAAGCACATTCCCGGAGTACATACATAAATTTAATGTGGAGATTTCCAGATATACCAAAGGGTCAGGGATATACCACTTTTTTTATGATTCAAAATACCTTCTGAAAGACCTTAGGACAACTGTGGATTTTAGTTATCTCACAGATCGTATGATGGACTTTTACGGATATAATGGTTACATGGCAAGGTATGAAAAGGAGAGGGGAGAGTCATTTTATAAATATGACAGAAATCTTCTCAGGGCCACAATAGATATTCAGGGTAAGATTACTGGCAGTCTGGGCTGGGTAGCTGGTGCCGGAATTTTCGGGTACAGGACAGGCCCCGTTAAGCTTGATAAATACGCAGGCGAGCCATCACTTTTTGCTCACTATGTAGAGGAGGGGCTGATTAACAGCAGCGAAAAGGATGGAGGAACCAGGCTTGAGATTAAGACAGGTTTGGTTTACGACACCAGAGATAACGAAGCTGACCCGTACAGAGGATTCAAAGGGGAGGCCATTTCTGTTGTCTCTCCCGGGTTTGGCAGCAAAGGCTATGGAAAGCTGTTTTTGTCGGCTTCCGGTTATATACCGCTTGCCGGAAATAAACTCACATTCGCAGCAAGAGGGATCTACCAGGGAACCTACGCCGGGGAGCAGCCTTTCTATATGATGCAAAATATAACAACGCTCTATTTCAGACAGATAACAAGTGAGGGATTGGGAGGACTAAACACTATAAGAGGTGTGCTGAGAAACAGAGTTGTGGGCTCCGGAGTGCTGCTATCAAACTTTGAACTCAGATACCGTTTTGCCAATTTTAAATTTCTGGGTCAGAGCTGGTATCTGGCAGTCAACCCCTTCTTTGATGCAGGAAGAGTTGTTCAGTACTACAAGTCAAATGAGATGTCTCAAAGTATGAATCCCGAAATTACCGGCAATCTTGACGAAAAGTTTCATATGAGTGCGGGAGCCGGGATAAAGGCTATTATGAACAGGAACTTTGTTATCTCTGCAGAGTGGGGAAAACCTTTCAACAAACTTGACGGGGAGAGTGGTCTGAATGTTGGACTGAACTTTATTTTTTAAAAATATTCCTAAGCTGTAACATAATTAAAGGTTGTTCGTCTTCTAATCGGAATGACATCACAAGAGTTTAACATATTGGTTGGAAAACTCAGGCCGAGGCTGGTTCACTTTGCAAATGGTTTTGTGAAGGGAGGTGCCGCCACAGCCGAAGATATGGTACAGGATGCTGTTATAAAGCTCTGGAGGTCAAACGAATTGCAGGAGATAAGGAATCCTGAGGCACTCACTGTTCAGATACTCAGAAATGTGTGTCTCGATTACCTTAAGCTCAAAAAGAATAATATGGACGCACTAAATCCCAACTTCAGGATATATACCGAGGCAGATCCTTCGGCTGTGCTTGAAAGTAAAGATGAGATGTGCAATGTCAACGGGTACCTTGCCCAGCTTCCGGAAGATCAGATGCTGGCAATAAGGCTCAGAGATATAATGGGTTACGAAATGGATGAGATTGCAAAGATTCTTGGAACCTCAGAGGGTAATGTAAGAACTCTGCTCTCAAGAGCCCGCCAGAAATTAAGAGAAAAATTAATGTCAAAATGGAAACAATAGACAGTAAAAGAGCCGGAGATCTTTTGGAAAGATACTTCGAAGCTGAAACAACTCTTCGCGAAGAGGAGCTGCTTAGAGATTACTTCTCGAATGGAGATGTATCACCTGAGCATGCCGTTTACATCCAGCTCTTTTGTGCATTTAGCGAAGAGCGTGAAAAGCTCAATGTTACCAGCCCGGCTTTGCCCGAAATGATTATGCCTGTCAGAAACAGTACACGAAAATTCCATTTCAGGTGGATGTCTGTGGCAGCAGCTGCAGCCCTGGCAGTATTTGCCTTCCTGATGATACCCGAAAAGGGAGACTCTCTTAAGCTTATAATTGACGGAGTAAATGTAAGAAACAGAGAGCTGGCACTCACAAAGGCAGATTTGCATCTTGAGCAGGTTAACTCACTGCTTGTAAGGTTTCGCGACGGCAGCAACAAGCAGATAGATAATATGAATAAAATAGGAGATGCGTTGTCTCCATTTAAATCTCTTGAAAAAATTCTGACACAAACTACAGTATCAGATCGTCTTGAATAACGGAAGGCTTCTCAAAATATATCGGACAAATAAAAAAAAAGAAAATGAAAAAGGTTTTAATAATAGTACTAGCCGCAATACTCTGCCCATACATAGCAATGGCACAGGCGAAACAGATACACCTTATTCTTGATAAATACGAAAAGAGAAAAAAGGTTGAATCAATCATCATCTCACCTGCGGTATTGCAAATGGCCGGAAACGGAAACTACAACGCCTCAACCAAAGAGCTCCTGTCAAAAATCTCAGAGATGAGAATTGTCAATGTTAAGGAGGATGCAGTTGAGGGCACCACACCACTGAGGATTATCATCCGTGACGATCTTGACAAAGTTCTTATAAGCCCAAAATTCTCCCGCGTTCTAAAGATGCAGGATGGTGAGGAGCTGCTCGAACTCTTTGTTACGAAAGAGTCAGACGGAGTACTGGTGTTTTTAGCAACAAGCCCCAAGGAGTTTGCAGTAATCTCCATCTTTGGCAACATCGACAAAAGTGTTATAAATGCCGTAATGACCGGCGGAATAAAAGTAAAGTAACATCTATCGGACGATAATAGTATCAGCTTTAAATCAGACAAATATGAAAAAAATCAACAAAAATATTTTTGCTGCCATGTTTATTCCGGCAATGCTCCTATTCCCTTCCGGTAAGGCTGCAGCACAGACAGTAGTTAAAATTGGCGAGGCAGAGATTGCAATTCAATCGCCAATAAGTATAAAGAAAAAGGATACACTCGACTATGCAAATACAAGAGGGGTATCGTTTGGAAGGTCGGACAGATACGGAGTACAGAACTCTAAATACCCCAGAAGCTATGAGGACTTCTTCTTTGGGATAGCAATGGCAGTTCCGTTAAGAGATCAGGAGTATCTGCCAATGCACTATGGCAGTTCTCACAGCATTGAGATTGGGTTTAAATATTTTTATCGCCCTGCCGCAAGGTATGCAATCGGGACACTATGGCAATACAGTTTTTACAACTATAAACTCAAAGATGCTGCCGCAAACGAAACCTTTGTGAGCAATGTGCCGGGAGAGGTAAGGAAGGAGTCATTCCGAACAGACAATTTAGGGACAGGTATCATAAACAGATTCTATCTCTTCCCAATGCAAAACAAACCATTTATGCTGGACCTCGGAGGATATGTAGACTTCTCATACAGTAAGAGATACCATGTAAAGACAGTTGAAAATGGGAAAGATACCAAGCATAAGTACAGAGACGGGTCAAAATTCAATCCTATACAGGCAGGTCTTTACGGAGCAATAACCAAAGGGTCTTACTCCTTCTATGCAAAATACAGACTTACAAACCTTTTCAACCCGGATGCCATTCCAATGGAGTTGCCAAGGCTTAGTATGGGAGTACAGATTGCTTTAGATTAAAGAAAATAAAAGTGTGTTTGGGATTACAGCTCAAGGAGGCCTTCGGGAATCCGGGCTGTAATTTTTTTTGCACTATCATCAATATCCAGGATGATATCTTCATGGACAGGAATCAGTAGCTCCTCCTTGTTATCGGGCCGTTTGATTCCAAAACAGGGATTACCCGGATAGTCGTAGAACTCAGTTATTATCCCGATTCCCTTTCCGGATTCATCCTCTATTGAATACCCTTTAAACTGAGATGGGTCGTCCTGATTATCATCAGACTCAAAATCATAATCAACGTAGATAAATTCGCCTGAAATCTCAGCTATCTGAACCTCATTATCTACTCCTTCAAGCTTAATAAGTGCCTGATCGGCACCCTTGGGGCGGATGCTTTCAATAAAAAAGGGGACCGGTAGTCCATCGTAACTGATGAATACCGGTCTCTTCTCATCTATATCGTCCTTAAAACGAGGGGAATATCTTATTAGAAACTCGCCCTTTGTGCCGAACGATTTTATGACCTTTGCGACAGGCAGCAATTTTATTGCCCGCTCTGACATAATAATTTACTCCTGAGTTTCGGTTGCCTCTGCAGCGGGAGCATCTCCCTCAGAGCTTTCGGTTTGAGCTTCAGAAGCAGCTTCGGCAGCAGCCTTTTCAGCCTCTTCTCTCTTCTTCTTTGCAATCTCCTCTGCCCTTGCCTCTTTCACTTTGGCCTCTGCCTCCATTGCAGCCTTCTTAGAGTTGCGGCTGTTTTGTGCTAGTTCAGATTTTTTGTTACTAACCTTACCCTCTTTTTCGGTTACCCATGCATTCCATTTCTGGTCTGCAGCCTCTTGTGTAAGAGCACCTTTTTTAACTCCCTCCTGAAGGTGTTTTCTTAGAAGAATACCTTTGTAAGAGAGAATTCTGCGGCATGTGTCGGTTGGTTGAGCACCGTTCATAAGCCATTTAAGAGCTCCGTCGCTATCAAGCTCAATGGTTGCAGGGTTAGTGTTTGGATTGTAAGAGCCGATACGCTCTATAAAACGACCATCGCGCGGAGCACGACTGTCTGCTACAACAATGTGAAAGAATGCGAAATTCTTTTTACCATGTCTGGCCAGACGAATTTTAACAGCCATAATACTGTGGTTTTAAAGTTTTTATTAATATAACTTCCTTATCTTCTCGAGAAAAGGCCCGCAAATATACGATCTTTTTTCATAAAAACATAATTATCTGATAAAATGAAAAGGCACCGTCTCTATTAAGACGATGCCAATCCTTTTACTTAACCTAAAACTTAAACTATGAAAAAACTTCTCGTTTAATTAAAATACAAATCATGTGCCAAAGTTTTATTTTCATAAATGAAGATATTTTTAAACACAACCGGAATAAATTTCTTGTCAGTTTTAGGAACAACTACTATCACCGAAGATTGAGGAGGTATTGAGTAAATCTTGCTCCCGGCCTTCATCTCAAAGTGAGCTGAACCCAGATTAGTAATGTCAATATTTATATTTTTACCGTCGCTGAATACCTTTTTTGCAACGATATTTCCATCTACAAACATCTTTGCAATATCCTCTCTGGCAGCCAAAATATTCTGGAACATGGCAAGCGTTCTGCGAGAGTCAAGTGCCTCCCTGACACCCGCCGGGGTGCTCTCTTTGGCAAGAACAATTGTAACAGGCCTCTGAACCCCGTTTCTCTGTAAAGTTCCGCTCTCGACAAAACCGTGTACATCGGTGGTTGCAATTATTGCCAGATTTTTATCAACAGCCCAGGAGAGTACTCTCGGATAAAATTCGTTGTTGTTATATACCTCAATTCCATCAATCAATCCATCTTTAAACAGATCGGCCTGAAACTCCTTTATGTAGGTAGAGTCCACCGCCCAACCCGGGTGGTTCCACATTACAAATGCGCCCTGTCTTTTAGCCTCCTTTATCGACTCTTTAGGATCGTCCAAAGCAATCTTATTGGCATCTTCAATAAAGAGGGCGTTAAAGTGACCAATAGTTCTCTGGGTACGAGTAATCTCTGTGCCTCTTATCAGCATAAGTCCGGTCTGATCTGCTGCCGGCTTTGCAATTTCATAGGAGGTGTTATGGTCATTATTGGTATATTGTCTGTATGGGCGATACTCAATATGATCTGTAATTGCGAGGGCATTAATACCTCCAAGCCACGCTTCTGCAACTCTTTGTGTTGGCCACACAAGTCCGTCAGAGAACATGGTGTGAGTATGAAAATCACATAGAAGAACCGTGAATCCGTTTACTTTGGGAAAGGGGATGTTGGTTCTGTGTTCTGTCTGGTATGAAGGGTAGGTGACCTTGTTGGGATTAAGGTTTTGCGCATCGGCTCTTTGAACCAAAGCGGAGGTAACCAGAATTAATGCCAGTATAGATTTTTTGAATTTACTCATATTTAATTAGTTTATTAATAATCGTATCAGATGTTATTTTCTGTTTTTACCCTCAAGTTCTTCGAAAGAGATATCCATGAGCGAATATCCGGCACGATTTCTAAGGTTGAAGTGCCACCACTCGTGTTCATACATTGTAAAGCCGTTCTCTGTCATGATTTTGAGCAGTTTTGCACGATTTGCCAGCACTGTTGAATCGGCATCCATGAAGCTGTGAGAGGCTCTGTCAGAGAATTCGTCAAATGGGGTTGGCATCTGAAGCTCCTCTCCTGTGGCAAGGTTAATCAGTGTTAGGTCAACTGCAACACCGCGGTTATGAATAGAGCCTTTCCACGGGGCAGCAACAAAGGTGGTGTCAGGATAAACCTCGTAAAAATAGAGTGTTCCTGCATAAGGGCGGTACGCGTCATAAATCTTGAGCCCTAACCCCTCCTGTGCCAGAATCTGTTGTATTTTCAGCAGGGAGTCAGCTGCAGGTCTTCTCAGAAAGGCTTTTGGAGCAGTATAAATCTGTTTACCTGTGAAGTTATTTGTGCCGGCGTATCTGATATCAAGAACAACATCTGGGATATACTTCTCCAGATCTATCATAAGGTTGTTGCTGTCAAGCTGAACGCTCCTGTAATATTCATCATAGGTGTTGATTAACTCAAGCCCGTAAGGATTGCGCTGCTCTTTGCTGTTTTGCCCTGAGCAACCAAAAAAAACCATCGCCGGAATCAGCAAAATTGCTGACAGGGCGATGGCTCTTAGACTGTTAATTTTTAGTCTTAACATTTTATCTCTATTGTAATGGTTTTACTACCTCAATCAACTCAGGAAGGTCCATACCGATCTTCTGAAGATGCTCAATTTTTGGGACTCCGTTTTTATTCCAGCCCCTTCTATGATATACTGCATCGAGAAGTCTTTCGTACTGATCTTCTCGGTACTTTCTTAGGTTATCCATTTTTTGTTCAAGTGTCAGCTCCTCTGTATTCAGTCCGAGAAGCTCTTCGAGCTGCTTGTCGTATCTCTCCTGACGGCTAAGATACTCTTCTGCTGTTACGGGACCTGCAGCCCTGTATGGCTGGGCATCGTACTCCCTGGTTCCGAATCCGAGGCGGATATTGAAAATCTTCTGGAAGTTGTAAACACGTTCCGACATTCTGATCATCTCCTCCTTATCAAACTCACGACCAGTAACAGCTTTGAAAATGGTAACGTAGTTGTCTACATGTTCCGGAACCTTATTTGGTTCGGGATGCTGCGCATTGTCGGCCGGTTCTACATCGTTCCAGCAAAGTTTGCAGAATCCCGCCAGGCCAAACCATGTTCTGAAATACGGGAAGTAGTGCAGTGCCTCTGCCTTATTTTCAAATGTAGGAATCATGTTGTTTACCATATCCATGAAGATAAGCCACGCCTCATCATGCTGAGGGCCTTTGTTTGTCATGGCGTATCCTCCCTGCTGTGCGAGAGACTCTTTAGAGAGATACATTGAGTACTCAAGACCCTTGTTCTCCATCGCTATGTCGTTAATGAGCTTTGCATCTCCCCATTTGTTATCGGCAAACATCTTCTTCAGACGCATTACTCCAAGCCCGGCAGTTACTCCAAAGCCCTCGCCGCGTGCCATCTGGTGAAGCAGTTCAAGAGAGGCGTCAGCGTTACCCCAAGAGAGGTCAACTCCTCCTGTTCTCTCTGAATTCAATATTCCGTACTCCCAGCACTCCATGAGGAATCCAACAATATTACCCCAGGTAATGGTGCAGATTCCGTATGTGTCGCAATAGAAGTTTTGTTCAATTATTGCAATCGGGTCAAATATAGCCAGATTGGAACCAAGAGCAGCTGCATTTTCATATTCCGGTCCGTCAACAATCACCTTAGAACCTTTATAAGGGCCTGTTCTGAGTTCAAAGTCATCCACCCCTTTGGCGCAGGACATATTGCAACCTATCCAGCAACCGTCAGGAACACCCTGTGTGAAATATCTCTTCCAAACCTCAAGGTCAATTTTAGGACAATCCTTGTGGTCTCCGTATTTAAAGTTCATCACCGGAAGAATATCATATTTCTCAAGCACTCCCATCAGGTGGGCGGTTCCTACCTGTCTCATCTGGCACTGGATATCATCCAGGTCTCTCATCTCTTTGTTAAAGCGTTTTCCCCTCTCAATAATTGGCTCAAGCTGGTGTACATTGTTAAAGTTACCGGTGACACGAGGCACTTTGGCAACAATAGCCCTTACACCCTTCTGTCTCATAAGTGTTCCGAGACCTCCGCGGCCGGCCTGCTTTAGCCTCACCTTGCCTCTCTTCATATCGTAGAAGGTAAAGTTGAGCATTCCTATCAGCGAGTGGTCTGCGGCCTTTCCCGATGCAACCACAGATACATTTATTTTATCCTTTTCGCTGTCGGCAAACATCTCAAGTAACTCTTCACCTAACAGGTGGGAGTCGTAACTCAGCTCTTTAGGAGTCTCAAAAATTTCTACGGTATGATCTGTTCCGTTGATATAAATGATAACATCTTTATCTGATATTCCCTGCAATTCAAAGGCGTCAAATCCTGCAATTTTGAGGTGAGGGCCAAAGTGCCCGCCTACATTACTGTCAATGATCTTCTCTGTCTGAGGAGATATTGCAACAACGATTGATTTCCCTGACCCTGAATATTGTGTAACGCCACAACATGGGCCGCCGGAGATGACAATCTCATTTTCGGGATCGCTCCATTTTGTGTCCGGCTTTACGGCATCCCAAAGCATACGCAGGCCGTAACCCTTGCCTCCGATAAATTTCTCTTTTGTTTCGGGGGCAATGTCTCTTACCTCAATTTTGTTGTTACCCACATTCACATACAGACTTACATCGCTGTACCCTTTATTCATCGGTCTCCATGAGTAGGGGGCAGAGGCAACAATTTTTCTGCTGTTTTTAATCTCCTGCAAGTTCATCAGATAGTTTTTTTTAAGTTTTAAATTTGAATTGGTAAATTTACAAAAAAATGGTAGCCAAACAACCCGATTTATGCCAACATTTAATCAAATTAAGGCAATTCTCTCACAAAAGACAGTGGGAATTGCAGGAGCAGGAGGCCTCGGCTCAAACTGCGCTTCATCATTAATCAGATCCGGAGTGGGCAAGTTGATTGTTGCCGACTTTGACAGAGTCTCTCCCGAAAACCTCAACAGGCAGTTCTATTTCAGAAAGCAGGCCGGGATGAAAAAGGTTGACGCCTTAAGGGAGAATCTTCATAAAATTTGCCCCGGCTGTGTTTTGCAGGTTCATGATACACGTGTCACAGAAGATAACATTGAGCTACTATTCTCCGTTTGTGATGTTGTGGTTGAAGCCTTTGATGATGCAGAGCAAAAGAGTATTTTAATTAATTATATGCTTACCCATTTACCACACATTCCGCTTGTTGCTGCTTCGGGCATGGCAGGGTGGGGAGGCACAGAAAAAATTAAGGTAGTTAAATCGGGCAACTTCTATCTTTGCGGAGACCAGGAGAGTGAGATATCAGAAGATAATCCACCTATAGCACCACGGGTGAATATTGTCGCAAACATGCAGGCAGATATTGTTCTTCAGTTGCTTCTGAAGGAGTTGTTTTAAAAATAATGAGTAGAAAAAGAGTGATGAAAATAATTCTCAACAACAGACCTGAGACCTTTGATGCAGATTCGCTTACGGTTTCACAGATAATGGACTTAAAATCGTTTCACTTTAAAATGCTTGTGGTAAGATTAAATGACCACCTTGTTAAAAAGGAGGACTACTCTTTAACCGATGTAAAGGAGGGAGATGATCTTAAAATAATTCACCTCGTAAGCGGAGGTTAGCCATTATTCCTTAACCTTTTCTTCTTTACCGAAAACCTCCAGCTGCTGTCTCACCGACTCCTCGTGAATAGCCTCCAGAACAACCCGGATAAAATCTTCATTAACCATTAGTTCACGGGCCTGAGCAACACGACGGCTTACAAGATAGTCGTATCTTACCGGCTGAAGTACCGGCATGTTGTGTTCCACTTTAAACCTGCCGATTTCACGGGAGATCTCCATTCTTTTTGATATGAGGTCTAAAAGACGTTCGTCAATCTCATCCATCTCCCTTCGCAACTCCCCAAGCCTCTCTGACGAGTCTATACTGGTGCGTATGATAAGTGCCTTAAGGATTGAATTAAGAGCTAACGGAGTAATCTGCTGATCTTTATCGCTGAGTGCAACAGAGGGATTAATGTGCGTCTCAACCATAAGGCCATCAAAACCCATGTCCATAGCTTGCTGAGATATCGGATAGATCAGTTCGGGCCTCCCGCCTATGTGGCTTGGGTCGCAAAGTACAGTCAGAGAAGGGACTCTTCTCTTTAGTTCGATTGGTATGTGCCACTGAGGAAGATTTCTGAACAACCCCCTCTCATATGTGCTGAACCCTCTGTGAACGGCGGCAATATTAGTAATGCCGCTGTTTAGCAACCTCTCTACCGCACCAAGCCAAAGCTCAGGGTCGGGGTTAACTGGGTTTTTAACCAATACAGTTATATCTGTTCCCGACAACGCATCGGAAATCTCCTGCACTGCAAACGGATTTGCAGTTGTCCTGGCCCCAAGCCACAAAATATCAACTCCTGAATTCAGAGCCATCTCGACATGCTTTGAATTTGCAACCTCGGTGGCTGTCATCATACCGGTAACCTCCCTTACCTCTCTTAACCACTCGAGTCCCGCTTTCCCAACACCCTCAAACCCGCCCGGCTTTGTCCTAGGCTTCCAGATACCTGCTCTGAATATCTCTATGCCAAAAGAAGCCAGCTCTTTAGCGGTTTCAATCGTCTGTTCCCGCGTCTCGGCACTACATGGCCCGGCCAGGATTAAAGGCTTGGCTGCAGGCTTCCCTTTTATGGTCAAATTGTTAATGATCATCTTGCTTTCATGAAAAATCTCCGAAATATAGCTGTTTTTTGGTACTTTTGCACTCATCAATTATCTTCTAACAACAGTTCAGTAGTGAATAAGTTTCGTGTTTTTGCAGTTCTTGTAATTGCTCTATTAATCGCAGGTGGCTGCAAATTTTTTGGAATAGATGCATTTAGCGGATCAACTTTAATTTGGGAGTCGGGTGCCAATAACTATTTTAACAGAGAGAAGCCCACCGCTCTTCCGTTTGCAGGGAAGATTCTGATCACCGGAGAGGTTGAGAAAGATCACTTTGTAAACACATCAGGAATGCCATGGCACTCTGTTACAATCAAGGAGTACGCCCCTTCGGGTGACTCCATGAGATTCGAAGGTGCATTCAGATACGACGGGTATGCTCTTTGCGATATCCTTAGCACGGTTAAGGTTAATAAGCTATCTAAAGAGGATTTCTATCCCCCGGTGGACCTGTATGTAGAGATCTGGAATAATAAAGGGGAGTATACTGTCTTTAGCTGGGGAGAGATTTTCTACTCTGCTGACCCTTACAAAGTAATTCTTGCAAAAAGCGTCTCAAGGGTTATTCCTGGCAAAACAGGCGAGTTGTGGAGTTTGCCCGAAGAGTCTAAGGTAGTAGCGGGGAACGACCTTGTTACTGTAAGAAATATAAGCGATCCGATTAAAATTGTTATCAAATCTTTAAAAGGGGATTTTAAAGTTAACAGAGACCCTGAGATCTTTACCTCTGCAAAACTCACCTTTGGAGTTGACGGTGACAGGGCAAATACCAGAGAGATTACATCTCTTCCGTCCTACTTGCCGGTTATCAGAAGTAAGAGCGTATATTACGGACAGAGTATGGGATATAAAGGGGAGAAGGAGTTTGAAGGTGTTGATTTCGGTTTGGTTATGAAGAGCGTATTTCCTGCCAACCACTCGATTTTTAAAAGTGCAATTGTATGCGTGGAGGGAATTGACGGGTACAGAGCTGCATTTTCATTTTCAGAGATAGTTAACAGAAGCGATTATCGCGAACCGCTGCTTATGACAGGGGGGAGCGAGAAGGGCAGGGATGGATTCTCTCTCTTTTGCAGGGGTGATATGTTTGCAGACAGGGCGGTCAAAGGTTTGAGTAAAATAACTGTAATCAGATAGAATTATAGATATGAAAAGGGTTTTCGCTATTTCAGCACTTTTTGCAATATGTACGATACTCCTCTCTTGTAAGGGACGAGGAGGAGTTTCTGGAGATGATACGGTGAGCGGAGATCTTATAATTTTTCACGCCGGCTCTCTGTCAATGCCAGTCAAGGCTATTTCTGACTCATTTATGAGAATTTATCCCGGGGTTAAAATATTAAGTGAAGCCTCGGGCAGTATTGATGCTGCCAGGAAAATCTCAGAACTTAAAAGGGATTGCGATATAATGGCTTCGGCAGATTATGCAATTATTGATAAGATACTGATACCTGAATTTGCCTCAGAGAATATAAAGTTTGCGGCAAATGAGATGGCTCTTGTTTATACAGATAAATCGCGCTATTCATCAGAAATTGATACACTTAACTGGCTTGAAATTTTGTCGCGCAAAGATGTCTTTACAGGGCGATCAGACCCTGATGCTGACCCTTGCGGATACAGGACATTGCTGACTCTCAAGCTTTCTGAAATATATTACAGAGAGAGAGGCAGAGGGGATATTTCGGACAAAACTGACAGGATTCTCAGCTCCTCAGCAAGATTCATCAGACCAAAAGAGGTGGATCTTCTGGCACTTCTTGAGACCGGTGCTGTTGACTACATCTTTTTATATAAATCTGTTGCTGTTCAGCACAACCTTAAGTATCTTAACCTGCCGCAGGCGGTAAATATGGGTGACCCTACTCTGAGCGATTTCTACTCACGGGCATCAACAGAGGTAAGAGGCTCCAGGCCCGGCGAGCGAATTCTTATTACAGGAGAGCCTATGGTTTACGGCGTGACCATATTGAAAAACGCCCCCAACAGAAGAGCTGCAGAGGCGTTTATTGAGTATCTAAGATCTGAAGATGGAGGGAAAAGAGTGCTTACCCAAATGGGGCAAAAGGCCCTTTAACCTCTTTTTGGTCTTATAATCAGTTCGTCTAATGCTCTTTTAGGCACGTGATGAGTCTGAGATGCGTCTCTCCAGTATTTTATATCGCCCTCTTTAACCTCGTCTATCACAACTATCTCTTTTGGTTTTCCCAGAGATATGACCAGAATAATTTCCAGATTATCTTCTATTTTAAGCAATTGTGTTAAGGCCTCTTTCTTGAAAGTAGCAATCATACATCCGCCGTATCCCATCTCTACCGCCTGCAGCAGAATGCTCTGCGCAAAGATTCCGTGATCGCAGGAATAACCTGCAGAGATATTTTTGTCGTGCAGCAACACTATATAACCCGATGGCCTCTCACCCTCTACGGGGCCATCCCAATCTTTAAGGTAACCTGCCCAGCCAAGATTCGGAAAGATTTCGGCATTCAGCTCTCTGTCATTACAGATGAAGAATTTTATCGGCTGTATATTTCTTGAAGATGGAGAGAGCCTTGCAGCATCAACCATTTTAACAAGGTCCTCCTCCGGGATGTTTACATCCTGGTAGTACCTTCTGTAACTTCTGTTTTCTCTGAATGGTATCATAATCATTAAATTTTATGCTATTTCAAAAAGCTCAAGAATCTTACTCAACTCCTTTGCTCTGATAAGGTTAGGGTGTTCGGTCTCCTCAATAACCTCGTGAGCCCAGATAATATCAGACGGAATATAAATTGCATACCCTCCGATATCAAGCACTGGTTTTATATCTGACTTGAACGAGTTGCCAACCATCAGGAAATTTTCCGGATTGATACCGTGTTTTTGAATAATACTCTGATAGCTGCCGGGGTGCTTTTCACTCATTATCTCAACAGATGAGAAGTATCTCTTAAGTCCCGATCTCTCAACCTTTGACTCCTGCTCTTTTAGATCTCCCTTTGTAGCCAGTACAAGTGGATAGTGTGAAGCTAATGTTGCAAGCACCTTTTCTGTATCGGGGTATAGTTCGATTGGTCTGCCGATAGTCTCCTTTCCTATTGCTATGAGCTTGGTTATCATTTCATTTGAGAGCGTTCCTCCGCTGAGCTCAATCCCGCATTCAATAAGTGAAATAATAAAAGGTTTTGAGCCATAACCCAACAGTGGCAGATTATCTTTCTCTACCCTTAAAAGAGTATCGTTTGCCCTCTTCGCGTCACACCACGGGGCCATAAGCTCTGCAAACCTTTTCTCTGCCGTATGGTAGTGATATTCGTTAATCCACAGAGTATCATCGGCATCAAAGGCAATTAGCTTTATATTGCTGTTTAATTTCAGTTTATCGGACATTTCTGATGTTTTGAGCAACAAAAGTAGTAAAAATGGTTATCGGAAGAGTGAAAAAAACTCTCCGTTTATTGTTACTCCCTCAACTGATATATTATGATGGGTTATTCTGTCACTTGAATAGTAGGTAATTTCGGCCTCTCCGTTTTCATTTGTCTTTATCGATGGTGCCCAGTAAAGAGTACTCCTTGTGTCAAACGAGACGGCCCGGTTGTCCTCGGCAAGTGAGTAATCGGGGGAGTAGAACTTAGATGGTTTTTGCCAGCCTAATGGCCTTTCAAACAGGGTATTGTAGTATGTAAAAGGTGATTTTGCATTGCTCGAAACAGAGTGCCTCAGAGTAACAAGGATCACTCCGGAAAGTGTTCTGTACAGAAAACCCTCATTCCCTTTGAGATATGCAACATTTTCGACATCTTCAACCTGGTATCTGTCAAGGTCACCTGTGCTGGAAACGCGCATTCTGTTAATGTAAAGATGCGGCTCCTCTTTATCCCCCATAATTGTACTGCTTCTGGTTGATACAATAGTACGCTGCCCATCTTCGCCTGTGCCTCCGTGCATCAGCCCCGGAAACGTTCCCAGAATATAGTCAAACAGAGACCATCCTGCGTACATGTCAAGATCTGCACGCTCCCTTATCTGACGTCTCTCAAACGTCTGATTGAACGGAGAGGGGTTGTATTTTGCTGCAACTTTGACATTTGAGGTCACTGTTGCGGCCATAAGCATTATTGCCCCGTAGCCTCCGGTGGCCTCAAATATTTTTGAGTAGCTGTCATCAGATGAGCGACTCTTGCTAAAACCGGCTGCCGGCAGATATTGATAGAAACTCAATGCGGGGTATATTGCTTTGTCCACTTGCAGATAGTACCCCTTCTCACCCTCCTTGCCTGTGCACGAGATTATAAATCCGGTGCTGTCAGGAAAATCAAGTTCAGAGATTATAAAATGGCCGGTGTTATTTAGCGGTTCACTAACTGCCATATCGATTTCAGGCGCAAGAACAGATAAAATTGCCCGTTTTGTATTTCTGAAGTTACTGGTAGCTCTGCCCGAAATGGTCTGAGTGTACTCTTTAAGGAAAAATGGTTTGGATGCAGCTTTTTTCCCTGTTGCAATCTTCCTCTCCCCCAGTATCAAAGGCAAATCGTAATACCTCCATCCCTGAACCATCATAAGCAGGTCCATTGCTCTCTTCCTTCCGGAACTGGCTTCGTCAAAGTACCAGCCTGCATTTTCGACAGGACCCTTTAGCTCTGATGTAAGATTCATGTATGAAATAAGATTTTCAGCAAAGGGTTCTGCAGGAGCAAGATAACTGTCGGTGACAGATACAGAAAACTCCCCTTTGACAGGTTTGTCCGTTCTATCTTTAATGCTTAAACGTATTGTTCTCTTCTCTCTCCGTCCCAACTCCTCTGATGGCTTATCAGCCTCTAAAGAAATTGTTGGAACATTATCAGGAAAAATGAAGAATAGTCGCTCAGCAAGTGTGTTCATCTGTCTGTCGGCAATAACAACGTGATTTATTCCGGGGAGCAGATCCTCTTCTTTCAAAACAAAGACTCTGTCCTCTCTCAATAACTCCTCTGAAAGATATATCTCATCTCCGTTATGGGCAATAAATATTGCGCCGGCCGAAAGCAGGTCGTTTGTGACAGAAGCTGTTATAAATATTCTCCCGTCACGGTTAAGAACATTAACCGATGCTCCGCTGTGTTCCGGAGCAGGGAGATTAAACCTCTCTTTTTCCCCGTTCTGATTTTTGATTATAACATGATACCTCTCATCTGTGAGCGGATAAAATCTAAACATACCCATCCCGTTATGCTCTGCCGATATCTCTGTAATAACAGAGTCCCTGCTGTTGCATAACACTCCCGACATGTCAGCTCCTCTGCCATGTTTGTCTGTCGCCTTGAAGGCAACCTGAGTGAACCTCTCCGCAAGAATCCTCCCGCTCTCGGGAAAAAACTGAAGTGAGGCCACCGCTTTGGCATTATGGTCATTCAGATCGGATGATAATGAATCTTCTGCCTCTTTAAAGGCAGGGTTGATTACTGATATCTGTTTGTTGAACATGTAGTCAGGAGTTGAATTCATCATCCACCTGCTGTATGCCCTTAAAGTGTAATTACCTGTGGGAGTATTGTGGTTTACAGGAATCCTGCCGGCAAACCCCTCCTCTGTCCATTTAATCTTTACACGTGAGATAAGAGTGTCTCCGTAAAGTTCAGCATAGATAAACCGGCTCTCTTCATGAACAGAGAGCGGAGAGCTGTTTATCAGATATCCTTTAAACCAGATATATTCGCCTGCAACATAGTGAGATTTGTCAGTATGCAGAAAGAGTTTTTCGGGTGAGCTCTCTTCTGTGAATCTTGAGTACCTGTTAACAAGAGTGTCTGTCTGTATCTGAGCAATAAGATTATTAAAATTTGTATATGCCAGGACAAAAATGAGAAACAGAAATACTCGCCTCATAATAAACTGATAAAAAAATGATTATGCGAATTTATGAAATAATTTCATGAAATTGACCTGATAATGTAAATAAAATGAGGCCGGAATTAGAAATCCCGGCCTCTTATTTATTATTCGGCTAAATTCCGAAAGGATTATTTGGAAACTCTCTCAAGCCACTTGAGCATGAAGAGCATTGTACCCATAGAGATGATACATGCTACAACAAACAGACCCCATGTCAGCCAGATTGGAACGTTTTCGTAGAAGATAGCACCAATGAAAAGCAGCTGGTTGCCAAGTGCGGTTGCACCTAACCAACCTCCCTGCATCAGACCCTGATACTGAGGAGGAGCAACTTTTGACACGAATGAAATTCCAAGAGGACTGATAAAGAGCTCTGCAACTGTCAGAATGAAGTAAGTTCCAATCAGAAGGAAAGGAGTAACCTTCATTGCATCAGGTAAGCTACCCATAGCTGTTACGCTTGCGCTGTCCGGAAGACCGAATGAACCAAGAGCCATTACAGCAAAACCGATAGCGGCGATAAGCATACCAATTGCAATCTTCTTAGGAGTTGATGGCTCAATCCCTTTAGCCCTTAACCATCCGAATACAGCGATAACTATAGGAGTAAGGAACACTACAAACAGAGGGTTAAAGCTCTGGAAGTCCTCTACAGCCATTTTGTAGCTGCCAAGGCTTAAAAGGGTGTAGTCCCTTGCAAAGAATGTAAGGGTTAGGCCGTTTTGGTGGAATGAAAACCAGAAGAAAATAACAACCGCGAATACTGCGAAAAGAGCATAAATACGCTGTTTAACCTCTTTTGCATCCATTTGGATACCATTAGCTGCCGCATCTGCTGCTGCCTGCTTCTTGCTCTTTGCATCCGGAAGCTTGCTCTTGTTAATCAAAAAGATACCAACCGAGATAAGCATCGTTAAAATTGCTACACCAAACGCATAGTGGAATCCTGTTACGAATGAATCTAGGTATGAGTTTACAAAACCGTCAAGATTTCCTGCAAACGCACCTGTTTTATCAACCTGTGTTGCAAGTTCTGTAAGTCTTGCACTGCCTTCTGCGGTAAGCGTACCATCAAGATACTGGTGGCACATTGAAGGAAGGCTGGCGTTATATTCAAAACCGTTTTTAGATAACCAGATAGCTCTCACATATTTTGCCACGAAAGGAGCAAACATAGCACCTACGTTAATGAACATGTAGAAAAGCTGGAATCCTGAATCACGCATCTTGCTGTATTCCGGTTTGTCATACATCTGTCCCACAAGAGCCTGCAGGTTGCCTTTGAAAAGTCCGTTACCAAATGCTATGGTAAAGAGACCGACGCAGGATATAATCAGGAACAGCGTTTTGTTAGGAACAGGGGTTGGAGTCGGAATGGCAATCATCAGATAACCAAGAGCCATCACAAAGAGACCGGCAAGAATGGTGCCTTTGTAATTTCTTGTTTTATCAGCTATCAGTCCGCCTACCAGTGCCAAAATGTAAATCAGGGCATAGAAAACGGAATAAATAATTCCGGCATTTGTTCCATCCAGGCCAAATTTTGCCTGAAGAAACAGTACCAGGATAGCCATCATGGTGTAAAAACCAAAGCGTTCACCCATATTTGCAAGGGCTGCGGCTAATAATCCTTTCGGTTGTCCTTTGAACATAAAATCAATTTATTAGTTAGTTTATAAAATCTAATGTTCGCAAAAATAATAAAATTTGGATAACTTTGTTTAAAACTTAAAGCGCCGGATGACAAAAACTGCAATTTTATTACTCTCTTCACTTATCTACTTTATTTCTCTTTTACCACTGAGGGTGCACTACTTTTTCTCTTCACTCCTCATATTTATTATTTGCAAAGTTATGGGATACAGAAGATATACCGCAACCATAAATATTGCAAGGTCGTTTCCGGAGTTTAAATACGGCAAGGTCGAAGAGACGGTTAATAATTTTTTTAAAAATTTCGCTCAGATTGTTGCCGAGAACATTTGGATTATCTCTGCATCAAGAAAGAGTGTATCTAAAATGGTCACCGTCTCTAATCCGGAAGTTTTAAGTGAAATTTATGAGAGGGGAGATTCTGCAATTCTTGTAGGAGGGCATACCGGTAACTGGGAAACAATTACCCGTCTCGAGCTCTTCACTTCACCAATACCGTTGGGGTATAAGGGAGACAAAGTTGTAGTCGCCTATAAAAGACAGCACAGTAAGCTGTCTGATTCGCTTGTCAGATGGACAAGGAGCACCCACAAGACAGGCAACCTGGTTGAGTCCGGCTCACTGGCAAGGTATATGCTTAAAAACAAAGGAGAGCAACACTGCTATATTTTATACGCCGACCAAACCCCTTTGCCTGGCTCAAAATTTGTTGTCAACTTTCTGAACAGAGAGACAACAATGATTAACGGACCAGAGGTATTGTCACGAATGACCGACTTTCCGGTGGTCTATTTTGAGATGATGAGAGAGAGTCGGGGGAGATACACCCTGATTTTTACGAAGATTACCGATAAGCCATCAGAGCTAAAAGATGGAGAGGTAACTGAGCGTTATGCAAGGCTGCTTGAAGAGACTATTAAGAGAAGTCCGGACAACTGGCTCTGGTCACACAAGCGTTGGAAGAGGGGAGTGGAGGAGAACGAAAAGAGATAATAAAAATTAATATAAGTGAGTATAAACAAGAGAGAAATGAAAAATTTTATCAAGACCATGATTATTGCTTTGACACTGATTATCCCTGTCGGTGCCTCATCGCAGATTGTTAACCCGGGACAGGGAGTTCCGGCGGGTGCTATAGTCTATTCTCTGCCAATGACAACAATCCATTTAAGAATAAGTGCAAGACATGAATCTTTTACACCAGGCCCTTATGCAAGATTTGCTCAGAAATATCTTGGGGTTCAAGCAAAAGAGGAGGGCTCAGAAAGCTATACCATAACCTCAGTAGAGTTAATCCCCTATATTGAAGCCGATCCTTCGGTAAATATCGCCCTTAATCTTGGAAACAACAGAAACGCCTCGGCAAATTTCCTTGAGATGATAAATCAGGGTCTTATAATGTGGTCGGATTCATACGCAGGAAAGTCTCAGAAAATGAGATACCCCTCTCTGGCCTCCAATTCCGATTATATCCGTTCCATGGCCGGGTCTAACCTCACAAAAGAGCAGACAACGCTGTTCAGAACAGTTCAGGGCAGAGACGGTATGGACAGGGTAGCTGTTCAGCAAAGTCAGGTAGTGGAAAAGAGTCCTGAGAAGAGAGCCGAAGAGACAGCTAATTTGATTTTCAAGCTTCGTACAAAGAGGATGGAGATAATCACCGGTGAAACAGATGCAACATTCAGCGGTGAGGCACTTAAGGCGGCGATTGCCGAGATAAACCGACTCGAAAAAGAGTATCTTGATCTTTTCCTTGGGAAAACCTCATCAGGTATGCAGACAATGTCGTTTGATGTCGTTCCTAAAACAGATAACGAAAAGCAGATTTATATAGCATTCAGACTTTCTGATACTCAGGGACTGCTGCCCTCAAATAATATTTCGGGAAGACCTGTTGTTCTGGAGCTTGTTAGAGAAGATCACTCAGCGGCGGTTAATATGGATGCATCTGCTGGCAAGGGACGTGTTGTTTACAGAAAGCCTGCAATGGTTAATGCAAGACTTACAGACGGGCAGACACTCCTTATTCAGTCAAGAGTGCCGGTTTATCAGCTTGGAAATATGATGTCATTCCCGATAGAAATCGCAACCGGAAGGTTGTAATTGTTGTCGGGATTTTGTATTTTTGACAGCTAACGTGAAAAATTTTTAAATCAAATTATAAATAAAAAATTATTGTTATGGACATCAGAGATTTGAAACCCGCAAGGGTATGGGGCCACTTTTATTCACTGACTCAAATCCCGCGCCCGTCAAAAAAAGAGGAGAAAGCAGTACTTTTTCTTGAGAAATTCGGAAAAGATCTCGGGCTTGAAACTATTAAAGACGAACTGGGAAACATCATAATCAGGAAGCCTGCAAGCAAAGGGATGGAAAACAGAAAGGGAATAATTTTCCAGGCTCACATCGACATGGTACCTCAGAAAAACAGTGATAAAGTTCACGACTTTGAGAAAGATCCAATCGTGCCAAGAATAGTTGAGGACTGGGTTTATGCAACCGGAACAACACTTGGGGCAGATAACGGTCTGGGCATTGCAGTCGCAATGGCAGTACTTGAAGACAAAGATATGGTGCACGGACCTGTTGAGGCACTATTTACAATTGACGAAGAGGCCGGAATGAACGGTGCAAGAGGACTTAAGCCAGGCCTTATTAAAGGTGATATCCTTATTAACCTTGATTCAGAGGACGAGGGTGAGCTTTATGTTGGTTGTGCAGGAGGGCTGGATGCCAATGTAAAGTTTACATACAACGAGGTTGCAACACCTGCAGGAGCAGAGGGGTATAAACTGAGCATTACAGGCCTTAAAGGGGGTCACTCGGGTATGGATATTATACTGGGAAGAGGTAACGCCAACAAAGCTCTTGTGAGAATATTACTACCTCTGATGAAAGATCTTGGAGCATCGCTTGCTTCAATTGAGGGAGGTAGCCTCAGAAACGCAATTCCAAGAGAGGGTTTTGCAACTCTTGCAATTCCTGCTGCAAATGCCGATGCTGCCAAAAAAGTTGTTGAGAAGCACTTTAGCGAGATGAAAAACGAACTTGCCGCTCACGAGCCAAATCTTAAGATAACTTTAGAGAAATGTGATACACCTGCGACTGTTATTGACAGTAAAACAGCTCTTAATATGGTAAAGGCTGTCTATGCCTGCCCTAACGGAGTTGAACGCATGAGTGATGCAATGCCGGGTCTCGTTGAGACTTCGAATAACCTTGCAATTGTAAAATCAGGAGAGGGTAAAATTGAGATCAGCTGCCTGATGAGAAGTTCTGTAGACTCTGCCAAAGATATACTTGCTGCTGCTATCGCCTCTACATTTGAGCTTGCAGGAGCCGAAGTATCGCTTTCAGGAGGCTATCCGGGCTGGAAACCAAATATGGACTCAGATATCCTTAAGACCATGAAGGTTGTCTATAAAAACCTTTACGGAGTTGAGCCGGAAGTTAAAGCGATACACGCCGGTCTTGAGTGCGGTATACTTGGTGGTGCATATCCGAACTGGGATATGATTTCATGCGGCCCAACTATTCGCTCTCCTCACTCTCCGGACGAAAGAGTGAATATCCCTACCGTAGAAAAGTGGTGGAATTACATTGTTGAGGTACTTAAAAATGCACCTGAAAAAAAATAAGTTAACCGAATAGTTTGCAGGGCTGGAAATATTCGTTATATTTGCAGCCCTTTTTTAATTATTAAAGTTTAATAGAAATGTTAAGAAATTACGAAACCGTTTTCATTGCAACTCCCGTTTTATCTGATGTTCAGATAAAGGAAGCGGTAAAAAAGTATCGTGATTTTATCACCGAAAACGGTGGTGAAATAGTTCACGAAGAGGATTGGGGCCTAAAGAAATTGGCTTACCCTATCCAGAAAAAGACAACAGGTTTTTATCACCTGATTGAATTTAAGGCAGAACCTGCCATGATATCAAAACTCGAAATTCAGTATCGTCGTGATGAGAGAATCATCAGATTTCTGACTTTTGCTATGGACAAGCATGCTGTTGCATATGCAGAGAAGAGAAGAGCGAATAAATCTGAAAATAAAGCTAAGGAGGTATAATTATGGCAAATCCGGCAAACAACGAAATCCGTTATCTTAATCCTCCTACAGTAGAGGTTAAAAAGAAAAAGTACTGCCGCTTCAAAAAGACCGGCATTAAGTACGTTGACTACAAAGACGCTGAATTTCTAAAGAAGTTTCTTAACGAGCAGGGTAAAATTCTTCCCCGCCGTCTTACAGGAACATCACTGAAATTCCAGAAGAAAGTTTCACAGGCTGTTAAGCGTGCAAGACACCTTGCTTTGCTGCCATATGTTACAGATTTATTGAAATAAGCAAAGGAGAGAGATAATATGGAAATTATACTTATTCAGGATGTTCCTAATTTAGGTCATAAAGATGATATCGTTACAGTTCGTAACGGATATGCTACAAATTATCTGATCCCTAAAGGCTTCGCAAAGATGGCGACCCCTTCTGCAAAGAAGATGCACGCCGAAAATCTGAAGCAGAGAGCGCACAAAGAGGCAAAAATCAGAGAAGAGGCAAATACACAGGCTGCCAAACTTGAAGGAACACAGGTTACAATCGCAACCAAAGTTAGCTCTACAGGTAAGATTTTCGGATCTGTTAACAATATTCAGGTTGCTGAGGCACTTGCTGCCAAAGGATTTGAAATTGACAGAAGAAACATCACCATACTTGGCGAAGAGTCTGTTAAAGAGGTTGGAATCTACGATGCAGTTGTTAAGATTCACAAAGAGATTAAAGCCAATATCAAAATTGAAATTATCTCAGAAGAGTAACAATTTTCAA
>DINE01000005.1 GCA_002425935.1 Bacteroidales bacterium UBA5548
TACGCTTTCTTAAAAAAAAGAGATATGACAAAGAAAGGGAAAACAACAGATGAAGTATTGGAGAAAGTTCGCTACAGCGATGAAGAACTTCAGATGTTTAAAGAACTTATACTCCAGAAACTAGAGACTGCCAAGATTGAATATCAGCAGCTTAAATCTGCTGTAACACATAGCTCCAGCAATGATACAGAGGACACCTCACCAACATTCAAAGTGCTGGAAGAGGGCGCATCTGCCCTCTCAAAAGAGGAGGCAGGACAACTTGCCCAAAGGCAATATAAATTCATTCAGTCTCTTGAAGCGGCTCTCATCAGAATCGAAAACAAGAGCTACGGAATATGCCGCGAAACGGGTAAACTAATACCTAAGGAGAGACTTTTACTTGTACCTCACGCAACCCTTTCCGTTGAGGCCAAGAACAAAAGAGACTAATCCTGTTACTGAGTAATACAACCCTGATGAAATTATCCGCCGGGAAGAAAATTACAATACTAGTATTTGCGCTTCTGGTAATCGACCAGATTGTCAAGATTTGGATTAAAACAAACATGACAATCGGAGAGAGTATTCCTGTTTTTGGCAACTGGTTCCAGATCTACTTTATCGAAAACAACGGCATGGCATTTGGCATGCAGTTTGGCGGTGAGTTTGGAAAACTTGCATTAAGTCTCTTCAGGATTGTCCTTATTGGTTTCATAATATACTACCTGAGAAAGATTATCAAAAGCAACGCACCGGCAGGAGTCCTGTACGGTGTTGCGCTTATATTGGTAGGTGCTGTGGGAAATGTCATAGACAGTATGTTCTACGGGCTTATCTTTAACGAATCTACATTCACCCAGACAGCGCAGCTTTTCCCTCCGGGCGGAGGTTACTCATCGTTCCTGCACGGAAAAGTTGTAGATATGCTCTATTTCCCTCTGATTGACACAACGCTTCCTCAGTGGGTACCATTCTGGGGCGGAGAGCATTTTGTCTTTTTCAGACCAATCTTTAACATTGCTGACTCCTGCATCACAATCGGCGTCACATACCTTTTAATATTTAAGAGAGGGTATTTCGCAACAGAGAGATAAATCTCCCTACCTTTTTTGTGTAAATATCAACCAATCAAATAAAAAAGAGGCATTTTCTTGTATTGAAAATGCCTCTTTTTATGTTTATGTAAAGATTACTTAAGCTTCTCCATGAGCTTTTGCCTTGAGAAGTGAATCCTGCTCTTTACAGTACCAAGGTGCAGGCCAAGTTCATCGGCAATCTCCTGATATTTGAACCCTTTGTCATGCATCTGGAAAGGAACTCTAAACTCAGGCTCCAGCGAATTAACAACTTTTGTAAGCTCACGGAAGCCAAAATCAGCCTCAGGTCCATGATCAGAAGGCTTATTATTAATTACAAACTCGTGCACATCTTCGTTAAACAGAGTCTGCCTTTTTGTCCGTCTGCGATAATCATTAATAAAGGTATTCTTCATAATGGTATAGACCCACGCCTTAATGTTGGTATGTTCATTAAATTTCTCCTGATTATTAAAAGCTTTAAAGAAGGTCTCCTGAACAAGATCCTTAGCGTCATCTCTGTTTGAAGTAAGGCTATATGCATATCTTGAGAGGTTTGATTCCAGCTCAAGTATCTCTTTTTCGAAAGTTTTACTTTTCATACGGTTAGGTTTTATATGGTATATGATCAGTCGTAAAGTTGGTTACATCTTTGCATGAAAAAATATATTCCATATGCAAATATATAAAAATGCACAAAATGTATGCCATAATTACACTCTAATATACGAAAAAATATTTTTGCTTGTATAGAAAAAATAGATATCTTTGCAGCCCAATCACAAGGAGAGATGGCAGAGTGGTCGATTGCGGCGGTCTTGAAAACCGTTGAACTGAGAGGTTCCGGGGGTTCGAATCCCTCTCTCTCCGCCAAAGAAAGTAAAAGCCGGGCATAAGCCCGGTTTTTTTATTTCTCCTACTGCCCAAGCTTGCTTGGAAGCGGTAAGGAGAAGTAAAAAATCTTTTGCATAGCAAAAAGCTTTTACTTTCTTTGAAGCACCCCCCCCAGGGAACGCCGAGCAAAGCGAGGCAATCCCAGGGGGGAAAAATCTTATAATTTTCATGCAACGAAATCCCGTTTTCTGCATCTATATACTATAAGGCACCCTTGGTTATACCGTTTAAAGTTCTTTGAAACGCTTACATTTTCTATGTTTGGTGTTGTTTGTCGAATAAAAGTTATATATTTGTGTTTGATAATTACGAAAATATTAACGCTAAACAAGGAGGTGTTGCATTGAATTAGAGCTGAGTACTTTTAATACCCTGCTACGTTCCAAATAAAAGTATATCAGTTACTTAAACATTTAATCCGGGGTCAGAAAAAAATTAAGCAAGACCCCTTTGACCCGCGCAAATGTTTATAAATAAACAAAATGTTATAAAATAAATACATGTTTTGCATTTTAGATATTAAAATATTATCTATATTTGCGAGAGCGTATTTTGAATATTAACCTTTTATAATTTATCTGCATTCGTATCGATGGATTAAAGTCTTGTACATTAAAACTTAATACCTAATATTTGCCAATCAATTTTGGTTAACCTAAAGTATTTTTTAACTAAAAAATTAAGATGAAAAGAAAATTCACATTCTTCGGTATCTGCGTGCTTATTTGCTCGCTGATGATCTCACTGGGATCGTGCCAAAAGGATTACTCTGAGGACATCGCAGACCTTCAGGCACAAATCACAGCTAACCAGAATGCAATTACTGCCCTTAACACGGCTATTGCTTCAGGTAAGCTGATTAAAACTGTGACAACCACTTCAACCGGTTACACAATCACTTTCTCGGACAACAGTACTATTTCATTGAACCACGGTACTAACGGTACTCCTGGTGCAACTGGTCCTGCTGGCCCTGCCGGTCCTGCCGGTGCAACTGGTTTTACACCTATTATCGGTATCGATGCTGACGGTTACTGGACAGTTGTTACTACTCAAGGTGGTACTCCTGCTCGTATTCTTGTTGGCGGACAACCTGTATATGCTAAATTTACAACTGACCAATTTGGTGCAAACGCTCAAGGTTTCATCACTATCAACGGAGTTGCTACCAGCGTATACGTTCCGATTATTGCTTACAACGATGTAACTAAGAAAATTCAGGTTACCATTAAAAACACTGACGGTACATTCACAACTTACAACGTAGCTGTTGACGAGGATACATTCCTTAAGTCAGACCTTGTAAGCGTTGTTTCACCTATCGGTACTACAAAGATTAAATTCAACTACGGTTACGTTCCTGCAAACACAGCAGCAGGTAGAAACTTTATTGATCCGGTTGGTCCTGGAACAGTTGCTACTGTTAACACTGCTCTAGCTTTCGCTGGTGTTTCATATGATGCACTTCTGCGCGCAGAAGGTAAAATTCCGGTTATTATTAACCCGGCTCAGGCAATCCTTACCGGCTATACTTTTGACGTAATTAAGAGAGACGGTACTAAGTATGCCCTTCAGCCTGAAGCAGGCGTTCTTCCTGAAAATGGATTCAGCGGAGCATTCCACCAGTTTGCTGCTGCCCCATCTAACGGTCTTTATACAATAACTATTAAGGCTGCTAATAAAGCCGCTGCTATTGCTGCTGAAGCTGCTGCTAACTATCCAACAGCTGTTGCCGGATATCCTGCTTTCACAAGTGCTACAGGTGAAACTTTTGAACTTGCTGTACGTGCTACCAAAGGTGGTCGTGAGGTAATTTCTGGCTACCAGTATGCTGTTCAGGTTAAAGAAGATGTTGCTACAGCTTACACCTGGGATGCTGCTAAAGTTGTTGCTGTTAATCCAGCAGTGGATCCGCTGCCAGCTGCTTATCCTTGGAAAGCCTATGTTGCAATTGGAACAACTAAAGACCTTCTAGATTTTTATCAAAACACAACTTTTGCACCAGTTATGCTTAAGAGCACAGATTTCTACAAATCAGCTGTTTCAATCGTAGCTACTCCTGGTAACTCTGATGTTGAAGGTTTTGTAACTATAGCCCCTGAAAATGCAACAACAAGATCAAGAACTACAGTTTCAACTGCAAATACTGCTGTTACCGTTACTAACCTTAATGACAGGGTAATTCCTTTCAAACTTCAGACATTTGACTGGAGAGGTCAGTATTTTGAAACAAAAGGTCTTTCAGTTGTATTCTATTCAGCTCTTAACAACACTTTAGTTTCTAGACCACAGTTCAATTATGTTCTTAGAACTGACGATCCTTTGACTCCTGCAGTTGACGAGAGACAAGTGACTGTTCTTCTTGCTGAGCCTTCAAATGCTAATGCATTCTTCAGCCAGCTTGACGCAGTAGGTAAAACTGAACTTTGGAGAACTCAGGCTACTAACGTAGAGGTACAACTTACATATGGAACTCCTGCAGTTGCTATACCTGGCGTAACTTACGAATATCTTGATGCAAACAACAATGTTATTGTTGACGCTGGTGATGTTGGAGCTGTTGGTAAACCAATCTTTACAACTGCTGCAGAAATTCAGAAGATTCGTAAAATCAGATTTACTTTCAACGAGGCTACAGCTCTTCCAAACAGCTTAACCGGTATGCCGGCTAACTACAATGCTGTTCTTAAGTTCACTGACCGCCGTGCGTATGCTACTGCATCGTCAACTTATACAATGCCGTTTACAATCTCTAACCCTGATATCTCAGCTACTCTGAATCAGCTTATTGAGAAGAAACCTAATCTGTTCGACGGTAACCTACTGACAGTTTACGGTACATATCCAACTCCAGGTGTTTATGCAGGTGCAACAGCTCAAACTGACGCTACAAATGCATACTACGACCTATGGAATGCTTACAAGAATCTGTATGATCCAGCACTTGCTCCAGCTGCACAACTAGTTCCGCTTGCAAACTGGCAATTTATTAAGACTGGTACAACTCCAACATTAGCTCCTGCTAACCCACTTATTGCTGGTATCGGTGTACTTCCTACAAATACTGACAGATTCCGTGTACTTCCTACAACTATGTACACTAACATCCCTTACGATATCACACTTAGATATTACCACTTCGGAAACGTTCTTAACTTTGTAAATCTTGAGACTATCAAAGTTCAGGCGAAGAGTGAAGTAAGAGAAGGTAGAGTTCTTGCTAATGCTGCTGCTAAACCTGCAGGTTGGGCACTTCCTACAACTCTTGAGGTTATCAATGGTGACCTAGTAAGAGAACTTCCGCTTTCATTCTACTTCAAAGCTGAAGATTACTTAGGATTTAACCTTAAAGCCTTCGGTCGTGACGCTGCAAATGCAATTGCTGCTGCTGTTGACACAAGAATCGATGCTGCTAACGTTACTGCTCCAGGTGTTGCAAGTGTTAAAGTTCTTAATACTTCTGCAAATGCTCACCTAGTTTCTGTAACTGCAGGTCACGCAGGTGCCGGCGCAGGTGTTATTGCAACTGCTGCTATCCCAGCTAACCCACTTGACTTCACTGTTAAAGCTACAAATGCTGTTGCTGTTATTCAGTCAGACGTAGTTGTTCCATTGACAGTTGAGATTACTGACATCTTCGGTAAGAAACTTACTGGCACAATCAACGTAACTGTTAAGAAGCCGTAAGCTTTTAGCTGATAACATAACTAAGAGGCACAGAAATGTGCCTCTTTTTTTTATGTATTTTTTGCTAAATTTATATCGGCAACAATTCATGTAAACATAGATGCTTTACACTTGTTGTATATATCTAAATTAATATACTATGCAAAGGGAGATAACACATAACTTACAAACTTACCGGTTTGAGACTGTAGAAGATGGTATAACAGGCTATGTTGAGTACGAGCCATATATTGGCGGGATTGATATAACTCACACTATTGTCCCAAAGGCTATTGGAGGCAGGGGCATTGCTGCAGACCTGGTTAAAGAGGCTCTGGAGTATGCCGGAGTGAATGGCCTGAAAGTTATTCCAACCTGTTCATATGTCAGAGTCTATTTGGAGAGATACAAAGATCAGTATGGTCACCTTGAAGAGAAATCAGAGTCAAAGTTTCCTCAGATTGAGGGTGTTTCAGGCCACTCCTGCGGAGTTAACAAGCCTAAGAAGGATTAATCGGAGCACTTTAGTCACTCCAAATATTATTGCATAAATAACTACCGGCTTAACCTAAACAGCTTATCTAATGGACTTCAACAATACACAGATTGCCTTTTCGATGAAAAGTGCACGTGACCTTCGTAATGCAAAATTTCTCTTTTCAACTATTAGCAGCCCGGCACTTGTGAAAACATTCAAAGCATTAACGCTGGCTGCCCTTAAGATTAGATTTCCCGTCTCCTGGATTGTTAAACCTACTCTTTACAGACAGTTTGTGGGCGGAGAGACTCTGGAGGAGTGCACAAAGAGCCTGAAATTGCTATCGGATTACAATATTAAGAGTGTTCTTGACTACTCTGCAGAGGGAGGCTCAACCCGTGAAGATGTTTTACGCACTTATCAGGAGACTATCAGGTCGATAGATTACGCAAGGAGCAATCCTGTAATCGCATTTACTGTATTTAAACCCACAGGCATGGCTGTAGGGCCTCTTGATGCTTGTTCTGCTGAGGAGATGGAGAGTTTTCGGGAGAGATTTTTCTCACTTTGCAGGAAAGCATATGATAATGATGTGAGGATATTAATTGATGCAGAGCACTTTGCAACTCAGGATATTATTGATGCCATCACAGAGGAGGCAATGGAGCTATTTAACAAAAAGAGGGCTATAGTGTACCAGACTTTACAAATGTACAGAACAGACAGACTTGAGTACCTTAAGAGACTGCATTCCGCTTCTATAGCGAGAGGCTACATTCCGGGAATTAAATTTGTAAGAGGTGCTTATATGGAGGAGGAGAGGATGCTTGCAAAGCAGAGAGGATATCCCGACCCGATAAATCCCGACAAAATCACTACAGACAGAATGTATGATGCCGGTCTGGAGTATGTGATGGATAATATAGATTCGATGGAGCTATTTAGCGGTACTCACAACTATGATAGCAATACTCTGCTGGCAGAGCTGATAGATAAAAAGGGGTTGAAGCGTAATGATGAAAGAGTTTGGTTTTCTCAGCTTTACGGTATGAGCGACAATATCTCATTTAACCTTGCTGCCGAAGGTTATAATGTGTGTAAATATGTTCCATACGCTCCGGTAAAAGATGTTCTTCCATATCTTCTCAGAAGAGCAGAGGAGAATACAGCCATGGCGGGCCAGACCGGAAGAGAGCTTCAGTTGATCAATGCAGAGATAACCAGAAGAAGAAGATTCAGGAGCTGAGATGATTACATATTCCTGATTTTAGGGCCAAGATTCTGTTTTATCCAGACAAATGCTGGTTCAGCTGAGGTAGTTTTATTATAGTATTCAAGTGCTTTTTTACTATTGCCAATCTCTAAGTAGGCATTTGTTATGCTTGTTAAAAGTGAAAGATACTGCCAGTTGTACTGCTCAGACTTGCTCTTTTCAATCTTATAAACAGCTTTCTCGTAGAGTTCAAGGCCCTTTTGTTTGTCACCTCCTGCAAAAGAGGGGCTGTAGTAGAGAACATTACCCATTTCAATAAGAACTCGGAAGTTTTCTGGTTCAAGTGCCATTGCTTTTTTTGCATGATTAAGACTCTGAACTCCCAGATAGATAGCCTTAAAATTACTGATACCAATCCTAAAGCCCTTAAATGCAGCTTTGTATGCAATAAAGGTTGCGTTCTCAGGCTCCTTGTCAAGGATGCTCTCTATCAGTATCTCACCTTTTTTTATATACTCCATTGCCTGTTTATTCTCTTTTTGGGAGATAAGCCACCCGCATATACCGTAGTAGTAGTTTATAAGAGATACTCTTAGAGGAGATTTATATGAAAATGCGCCTCTGCTCTCTGCGGCAAGATCTCTCTCTGCCAGTTTGATTGTCTGTTTCCAGCCAGCCATATCGTTTTTCACGTAACTGTCATAAATCTCCCTGTCATATTTGCTCTGTCCGAAGATTGCGCCACCAATCAGCAATATTAGAAAAATCAGTAAATATTTCTTCCTTTCCATATTTCCACTCTCTTTTTACGATTTACAGCAGCTTTTGCCACAATCCGCATAAAAACAACCTGTTGATGAAACAGATAGACTAAATTATCCCGTACACTTTGTCTGCTGGAAAGAGAGACAAAAGCTCTCATTAAAATTACTGCTAAAGCAGATATTATGCCCGGAGCAATACCGTTAAACAGAAAAAGCCACAAAGGCGTTACTGTAGTGAGGATTGCAAATGTAATTGTAATTATCGGAGAATTTCCAAAGAAGTAGAAGACATTCTTGGAAAAGCCGTTGATTGCGTCATTAAGGTTGCTGTACATGCTGCACCTGACAGATGAGTCACCGGCCAGTGTTGCAATACGTTTTCTCTCTTTTTTATAGTACCTGCTTATCTCAATATCCTCGGCACGACTCATTCTAAACTTCTCATGTGGTTTAAGGTGTATGTAGTCATCTGTCTTAAAGAGCATAAACTGTCCGTTAGCTGCTGAGAATGATTTCCAGCTGCAATTTTTAACCAACGGCAGAGGCAGCAGAGAGAGAAGTATCCAGTTCATAATGGGGGTAGAAATCTTTGCAGCTCTGTTTTCGAGTATCTGCTGCGGGAATATTGAAAGAAGTGAGAGATTGTTAGAGATTGCGTAGTTAAGATATTTTGTAGCCATGTGTTTGTCAATCCTGACATCGGCATCAAGAAATAGAAGATATTCTCCCTTAGCAACAGCTGCAAGCCTGTTACAACCGTTGTTTTTACCAAGCCACCCCTCAGGAAGATCTCCGTCAATAAGCCTTAAACCGGGGAGCCTCTGCCCGAACTCCAAAACTATTTCACGTGTTCTGTCAGTTGAATTATCGTCATAAACAATAACTTCGCAAGGTTTATCTTTAAGAGTTAATATATCCTCAAGAAGGCTTCCTATTGAGCTCTCTTCGTTACGGGCAGGAATTAAAATCGACCAGGAGGTAAGAGGTGACTCTTCGCCGGGAATAATAGAATCAGCAGAACAATCATTATTGTTTGCTCGCAACTTCTGATTTATGCAATACTTATTTAACTCTCTTCTTACCAGATATATCCAGATATAATTAACTAATGAAACAATCAGGCGGATTGACAGGAAAAAGAGCAGTATCCAACCGATTAAAATCAATATAGGCTGAGAATTTATCATATAATTTTAACTCCTCGCTCTTTTGGCCTTTCGCTGATAAAGCACTCAACTGCAAAGAGGTTAAACTCCTGCTCCAGATGAGAGATCTTCTCCTCGGGCTGCGGATAATACTCTTTGAGGTACATTGTGAGCGTTGGCTTCCTGTCAGAGAAGAAATTTATTAGATTTACATTGAAAATTATCTGAATATCAGAGGCGTTGTTCACAATAAACTCAAGACCTCTCTCAAAGACAAAATTTCTTGTGTAGAGCGACTGAATCTCGCCCTGAGGGAACATTAGCAGCAGATTCTTTCTCTCTTTAAGTAAGCCGACAGAGTGCCTGAGTCCTGCAATTACACCCCTGTTTCCCTTGTCAAGAGAAAAAGCTCCGGTATAACGCAAAAATTTTCTTTTTGAAAGTTGTTCGTGCAGCATCATTATATTAACCGTTCTCTTAAAGGTTCTTCTGTTTAACATAATGTGAATAAAACCGTCCCAAAACGAAAAGTGATTGGATACCAGCAATACAGGCTTCTCTTTACCGGACTCGAAAAGGTTAACACCGGGATTATCAGAGGTGACATACCGTACCTCTTTGTAGATTTTTCTAAGATGCCGTTTTGCATATTGTTCAAACAGCCATCCCGTAAACGGAGTATATTTCCCTTTTATCATCATATTGCAAAACAGTTCTAAATTAACGCTATACAACTCCTGCTGCCATAAACAGAGAAATTATCAGGAAGAAACCTATCTGCGAGAAGAATAGCGCAATCGCAGGCTTCCCCACCGGCTTTATCTTTAAAGCAGAAAAAATAATATGGTAAACTAATGCCATGACAAACCACATCACAAAGTTCCTGGCGGGCGGGTACCCCTGATTAAATTCCCACATGCCCATTCCCGGAGCAACCATCTCTACCACAATATCATATGTAACCATCAACAGAGCACCACCTAGAATCTTAACGGCAATATCTACCGTACCCGCCGACCGCCTTCGTATATACTCCATTATGGCAGCACTGCAGTATGTGAGCATCAGCCAGTTTACTCCAATAACAAGAGGGGTTTTAAGCAGTTTTGGCCCAAGTGTGCTAAGATATTGATATTCACCAAACAGAACGCCTCCGCTTACCCCTTCTGCCTCAATTAGAAATGATGATATAACGACGGTCAATATAAAGGCTATAAATCGGAAATTCCAGTGACGGTGATGGTAAAGAAGGGCAGCATTAACCAACAGAAGAGACAGTGGAGTCAATGCAGTAAACAGATCGCGGGTGAACGGAATCAGAAATAGAGAGAGCCCCACTGAGTAGAAAATCAGAAAAGTTTTGGGCAGCTCTTCGTAGGTAACTACTTTAAGAATTTTATTTATAAAGTTGTTCTTCATTATTTAATATCATAAATAGTCTTTTCGGCAATAATTGCACTTGCAAGGCATAGCGGGATTCCTCCACCCGGATGGGTGCTGCCACCTGTAAAGCAGAGGTTTTTAATCTGCCTTAAAGTATTCGGGTGCCTTAAAAAGGCCGAGAACATCGAGTTTGAAGAGCTGCCGTAAAGAGCCCCTTTGCTGCTAAGCGTGTTCTTCTCAATTGTTACTGGCGATGCAATATGCTCTACCTCAATTAGGTTGTTGATATTTGCTATCCCAAGTCTCTTCTCAATTTTCTCAACAATAACGGCCCTTGCCTTTGCTATTACCTCCTGCCAGTTCTGGCCGTTGTTATACGGAGCATTAACCATTACAAACCAGTTTTCGCAACCATCAGGCGCATCTCCCGGTACAACCTTCTTGCTTATGAATATATAAACGGTTGGGTCGTCATACAACTCTCTCTTTTTAAAGAGGTAGTCAAACTCCTTTTTATAGTCAGCTGAGAATAGGATGTTGTGAACATCAAGCTCAGGGAAGTTCCCTTTAACTCCCCAGTAAAAAATGAGGGCAGATGACGACGGCTCCAGCCTTGACATTCGCCCCGCAAGAGGGTGTTTGAATCGTTTGCTGAACATATTTTCTGCAGCGTACCTAACATCTGTATCGCAGATAATATAGTCGAAAAATCTGGAAGATCCGTTAACACTTACACCAACAGCACGTTTGTCTCTCTTTTTCTCAACTAAAATCTCATTTACCAGAGAGTTAAACTCAAATTTAACACCAAGCTCAATGCACTTTCTGTAAAGAGAATCTGCAATGGAGTAGATACCCTTTTCCGGGAAAAATGCCCCGATGTTGTGCTCCAGATGTGAAATCATGTTAAGGGTTGCAGGTGCCCTATATGGTGAAGAACCATTATAAGTCGCGTATCTGTCAAATAGTTGCACAACTCTTTTGTCTTTAAACAGCACTCTGTTTGCAGAGTGCATACTCTTGTGAAAGCCAAGTTTGTGCAAGTGCAGAGGGATAGAGCGGTTCTCTTTTTTAATAAAATTGGATATTTTGTGAAAAGAGTTAAAAATGAACAAATTTGAGGTTAAATTATATATAAACTCCGACTGCTTAAGACGCTTAAGAATATTGTCGAAATCTTCATCGGTATTATTCTCAATCTGCTCTTTAAGTTTTGCTGTGTCCTGGAAAAAGTCAAACACAGTACCATCAGGGTAGAAGTATCTGCAACTGTTCTCCAGCCTGAAATACTTAAAAGGGTAATTGGTAATGTTTGCATTATCGCGGCCCTCTAACATTAAAAGCTCATCCACTAGATTTGGCAATGTAAAGAGTGAAGGTCCTGTATCAAAGCGGTAGCCCTTGTCTCTTATCTGCGAAATTTTACCACCGGGAGTTGAGTTCTTCTCAAACAGAGTTACATTGTCACCTCTGGCAGCAACCCTTATTGCGGCAGCAAGGCCTGCGACTCCTGCCCCTATGACAGCTACTTCCATATTACATAAATTTTTTACCTATAAAAGATCTTATGTTTGCAACACAAAACAGAGATACCTTCTCAAAACCTGAGAGCCGGATTCTCTTTCTGAACAGCTTTTCGGGAGGAGTTTTGCTGATTTTTGAAGTTAGACCTAAGTAATAGAGATAAGCCAGATATACACCGGATCTGTCTCTTTTTGGAAGCTCTTTGATACCAACCAGAGCATCTCTGAAATCTTTCCGGATATCTTCGAGTATAACTCCAAAGGTCTCTTTGTTAAAGGGATTGTCATTAAGTACCGGGAAGTAGTTTCTTGAAAGATTTTCTGTATCGTTTTTAATGTCCCTTAGAAAATTAATTTTCTGAAATGCAGATGAGAGGCTCATTGCACTATCTTTTAACCTCTCATAATCAGTCGGATTGTCACGAGTCATCACCTTAAGACACATAAGCCCTACAACATCTGCCGACCCGTATATATATTTTTTAATTCCCGATTCACTAAAGTTAGCATTGTCAAGATCGCTCTTCATGCTGCTAAGAAAGGCACTTACAAGCTCATCCGGAATGTTGTACTCTTTAACTACAAGTACAAACGAGTTAATAATCAGATTAAGACTAATACCCCTCTCCATGCATCTGTAGTAATCAGCTTCAAATTCGGTAATAAGACTCTTTTTATCGTACTCGTGGAATGTGTCAACAATTTCGTCAGCCTGGCGAAGAAAACCGTAAATGGCAAAAATCGCCCTGCGACTCTCTCTGTTCATACACATCAGACCGGCAGAGAATGAGGTGCTGTAGAGAGATGTTGTGAGTTCAGATGTCCTGAGTGATAACTCTTTGTATAAACTATCCATTCTTAAGTTTTTTCTTTGCAATACCCGCGGCAATTTTTCCTGAAATAAGAGCAGGCGGAACACCCGGCCCCGGAACAGTAAGCTGCCCTGCGTATAGTAAATTTGAGAGGTGTCTGTTTTGCATTTTTGGTTTTAGAAATGCTGTCTGAAGCAGAATATTGGAGAGACCGTATGCGTTCCCTTTGTATGCGTGGTAATCTTCTGTGAAATCTTTTACAGAGTATGACTCTTTAAAGATAACAGAGTCCGAAAGCTTAATCCCTGTGTTTTGCTCAACCCTCTCCAGTATCTGCAGAAAGTAGTTCTCACGAAGCTCCGGAGTGTCCTTAAGACCGGCGGCAACAGGAATAAGGAATATTGCACACTCTTTACCGGCAGGAGCAAGCGAAGGGTCGGTCACAGATGGAAAACTTCCGTAAAAGAGAGGTTTATTAGGCCACCTTGGAGTGTCGTATATAGTCTCTGAGTGCTCAATGAAATCTGCATCAAAGAAAAGTGTGTGATGAGCCAACCCGTCAAGCTTTTTATCAAAAGCCACATAATAGAGCATTGCAGAGGGGGCGAATACCCTCCCTGACCAGTATTTTTCTGAGTAGTTACGCTTAGATGGCTCAAGAAGAGTTTCGGCAAAGTGATAGTCAGCCGATGCGATAACAAAATCTGCTTCGTCTGAAAATGAGTTGTGCTGACTCCTGATGTCGTCTGTATTACTCCACGAAACACCCACCGCTTTTGAACCCTCAGTAATTATTTTGTTTACATGAGCATTTGTTACAATTTTAACATTGTAGCTCTCTGCAATTTTCACCATAGCATCAACAAGCCCGTACATACCGCCCTCAATATGCCAAGTGCCCAGCATCATATCTGCATAGTTCATAAAGCAGTAAAAAAGAGGAGTTTTAGAGGGCTTAGCCCCCAGAAAAAGCACAGGAAACTCAAGAATCTGCCTCAATCTGTCGTCCTTAATATGCTTTCTTACATGGCTGCTCAATGACTCGGCAAACTGACCAACTCTTGCAGCAGTCTGAGGCATAATCAGCTCAAAAACAGATTTCCCTGGTTTTTCCACAACCTTATCGATAGCCACTCTGTAGTTAAACTCTGCAGATTTAAGGAATTTTCTAAGAAATTCACCGCTGCCCGGCTCAATACTCTCAAAAGTTTCAATAGTTTTATCTACATCGGCAGATACTTTTACCGAATTTCCGGGGCCGAAATATATCTCATACCCGGGATCAAGCTTTATAAGACGGTAATAATCAGCAGCTTTTTTATCGAAATCATTGAAAAAATTCTCGAAAATATCTGGCATCCAGTAAAATGTAGGCCCCATATCAAACCGGAACCCATCTCTCTCCAGAACTCTGGCCCTTCCACCGGGTGAACTGTTTTTCTCATAAACAGTAACATCGTAACCGGCCCTGCCAAGATAGCAGGCAGCTGACAGACCGGAAAAACCCCCTCCAATAACAGCAACCCTCTTCATTACACAATTTTTCATAAATATAGTCAATTTTCCGGTTGAGTGCCAAGCAGAACGGTAAACAATAATCACCTTTTTTTGTTGTAATTTTATAAATCCCGGTAACAGATATAATTTTTTAAATAACATATTATGAGCGAATACATCAACAACTCTACACAGAGAAAAGCACTTCTCAAACACATGATTCAGGAACTCCATCAAGGGGAAGCTCCCGAAATGGTAAAGAACAGAGTAAAAGAGCTGCTCAAAAACATCCCCTATAACGAAGTAGTTGAAGTAGAACAAGAGCTTATCTCAGAAGGGCTTCCTGAAGAGGAGGTTTTAAAGTTCTGTGATATTCACAGCTCGGTACTGGAGGGAGCCATCACATCTCATCAGCCTCAGCTGCCAGCAGGGCACCCGGTAGATACAATTAAAAAAGAGAACATAGAGGTTGCAAAGGTTACTAAGAAAATAAAGGAGATTTTTGACTCAATTCCTGCTATTACAAATGGCGCAGATGACGAAATTGCAGCCGTAGGACTTAAGCTTAAGGGTCTCTTTAACAGTCTGTACGACCTGGATAAACACTACAAGCGCAAGGAATATCTTCTCTTCCCGTTTCTGGAGAAGGCTGCAATTACCGGCCCACCCAAGGTTATGTGGGGGAAGCACGATGAGATTCGCGAACAGTTGAAAGCCTCAATAGAGGCGCTTACACCGGGTAGCATAACAACCAAGGAGGAGCTCATGTCGGTTGTTGTACTGCTGCTTGGCCCTGCAGTTGAGGCGGTTGACAGTATGATAATGAAAGAGGAGGAGATTTTGCTTCCAATGTGTATGGAGAAGTTTTCAGAAGAGAACTGGTATCAGATATATCTTGAGACTCCGGTTTACGGATACTGCCTTTACGATCCGCGTGAAGAGTGGAAGCCTGAAGCAGCTGTTGTCGAAAATCTTAAGAAGAGTCAGCAGGAGGAGGGCGGCCCGGCGGTTTCGGGTGTTTCTTACACCGATGGCGCTCCGGTAAGGCTTAGTTCCGGTAGTTTTGATATGAAAGAGCTGGAGGCACTGTTTGTAACTATTCCGATAGATATCACCTATGTTGATGCTAATGACAAGGTTAAATTTTTCTCCCACAGCCCGAACAGAGTCTTTGAGAGAAACCGCTCAATTATCGGCAGGGATGTAAGGTTGTGCCACCCTCCGGGAAGCGTAAACATTGTAGAGCAGATTCTGGAGGACTTCAAGAGTGGTAAAGAGAATCAGGCTAAGTTCTGGCTATCTAACTTCATGGGAAGATTCGTTTATATCGAGTACACCGCACTGAGAGGAAAAGATAACGAGTATCTGGGAGTTATTGAGGTTACACAGGACATAACCGAGTTCAGGAAACTTGAAGGTGACCAAAGACTTCTTTCATATACCAAAAAATGAGACCGATAACATTTCAGACAAAGGTTTACGAACTTCTCGAAGATTATCCTCAGCTTGAGGATATTCTAACAGAAATTTCACCTGCATTTGCTAAACTTAAGAACCCTGTTTTAAGAAGGACAATTGCACGAGTTACCACCATCCAGCAGGCAGCAGCCATCGCAGGGATAGAAGCAGGAGAGGTAGTATCAAAACTAAGAAGGGCAGCCGGAATAATTGATTCAGGTGATGAGCCGCAGGCCAATTACGGGGCAGACTCGGCAGATGATACAAATAGCAGGTACACCGGAGAGCAGCCGAAATGGTTCGGAGACGAAAATATTACAATAAAATTTGATGCTGGAGAGAGGCTTGAGTCGGGAGGTGTTCCTATGGCTGAAATAATAAAGCTGAGTAACTCGCTTAAAGATAATGAGATATTTGAATTTTCATCTCCCTTCCTGCCCACACCTGTTCTGGATATGCTCTCAGCAAAGGGTTTTTTGATCTGGAGCAAAAAAGAGGGAGCTGTTTACCTTAACAGAGTAAAAAAAGGAGAGTAAAACTATGATAAAGAAAAACTATCCTGTTTCAGGAATGAGTTGTGCAGCATGCGCAGCAGGTGTAGAGAAGGGATTGAATGCACAGCCCGGAGTAAAAAAGGCGGTTGTCAATTTTGCCGACAACAGCGTGAATCTGGAGTTTGACGACACAGTGACAGATTCGCTTAAATTAAAACAGAGCGTACAACAACTTGGGTATGATATGATTATCGAAGAGGGAGAGAGCGCTGCAAAGATTAAAGAGGAGCAGAGGGAGAGCGCTTACAGAAAGTTGAGAGACAGAACAATCCTAGCCTGGATCTTTTCGATGCCGATTATGGTAATTTCGATGTTTTTCATGCATCACCACTACCTGAATATCCCCATGATGTTACTCTCACTGCCTGTATTGGCGATTTTTGGCAGAAATTTCTATGTAAATGGTTTTAAGGCAGTAATGAGAGGAAGCGCAAATATGGACACTCTTGTTGCGCTAAGCACAGCCATTGCCTTTCTCTTTAGTGTTTTTAATACATTTTTCCCCCACTACTGGACAGAGAGAGGCATTGAGCCGATGGTATATTACGAGGCTGCAACAATGATTATTGCCTTTGTATTGCTTGGAAAATTTCTGGAGGAGAGAGCTAAAGGCAACACCTCGTCGGCAATCAAGAAGCTTATGGGGTTGCAGCCAAAATCGGCTATTGTGCTGAGAGAGGGGCAACCGGTTGAAGTTCTGATATCTCAGATTGCTGCAGGAGAGCTTATTATTGTAAAGCCTGGCGAAAAGATTCCTGTTGATGGCATTGTAAAGAGTGGTGACTCCTACGTTAATGAGAGTATGATAACAGGTGAACCAATTGCTGCCCACAAAAGAGTGGGAGATACTGTGCTTGCAGGCACCATAAACCAGAAAGGTTCATTTGTTTTTGAGGCGACAAAGGTAGGAGGAGAGACGCTGCTGGCGCAGATAATCAGGACAGTGAGGGAGGCACAAGGGAGTAAAGCACCGGTTCAGAGAATTGCCGATAAAATTGCCTCTGTATTTGTTCCGGTGGTAATATCAATTGCCCTTTTAACTTTTGTAATCTGGATGTTGGCCGGAGGAGACCAACTGTTTGCAAAGGGGTTACTCTCTGCAATTTCTGTTCTGGTTATTGCTTGCCCGTGCGCACTTGGCCTGGCAACCCCAACGGCGCTTATGGTGGGAATCGGGAAAGGTGCTCAACAACATATTCTTATCAAAGATGCATCTGCCCTTGAGCAGATGAGAAGGGTAAATGCAGTGGTGCTGGATAAAACCGGTACAATAACCGAAGGTCGCCCTGTTGTAACAGACTGGAGCTGGCTCACACAAGATTTAGATGAACAGCAGAGATACCTCCCGGTACTATTCTCAATGGAGGAGGTGTCGGAACACCCTCTTGCTTCGGCAATTACTGAGTATATTAAACAGGAGTACGGCTCTTCAGAGAACAGAGTTAAGGTTAATAACTTCAGAACTGTTTCGGGTCTGGGGGCAGAGGCCGATTATGATGACGAAAAGTTCTGGCTGGGCAGTATAAGGATGATGAACACACAGGTTGCTGCCAATGCATCTGAGATTGCTCTTAAGGCAACTTCACTTGCAGAGAGGCTCTCAGGCGAGGGCAAGAGTATTGCCGTTTTCGGCAAAGGTTATGTTCCTCTGTTGATTATAGCTGTATCAGATAAGATTAAGGAGAGTTCGGTTGCTGCCGTTTCCAAACTTAAGGAGATGGGTATTGAGGTACATATGCTTACAGGAGATAATCAAAAAAATGCCTCTTATGTGGCTGCTAAAGTGGGAATTACTCATTTTAAGGCCGGAGCTTTGCCGCAGGACAAAGATAACTATGTTGTTGAGCTTCAATCTCAGGGAAAGATTGTGGCAATGGCCGGAGACGGTATTAATGACTCGCAGGCCCTTAGCAGGGCGAATGTGAGTATCGCAATGGGTAAAGGGACTGACATTGCAATGGATGTTGCAATGATGACTCTTATTACATCTGATATATCTCTGCTTCCAAAGGCATTTGATCTATCAAAACGAACAGTAAGGCTCATTAAGCAGAACCTCTTCTGGGCGTTTATTTACAACCTTATTGGCATACCTGTAGCCGCCGGAGTCTTATATCCGTTTACAGGAACTCTTTTAAGCCCGATGATAGCTGCTGCCGCAATGGCATTCAGCTCTGTTTCGGTGGTTCTTAACAGTTTGAGATTAAGCAGATAACGAGTTTGTCACCTACCAGCCAAAGGGGTGTTGAGCCATCTCTTTGGCTGCAAAAG
This sequence comes from Bacteroidales bacterium UBA5548, assembly GCA_002425935.1. GTDB lineage: Bacteria > Bacteroidota > Bacteroidia > Bacteroidales > UBA932 > Bact-08. Next base: position 18,717 of record DINE01000005.1, read on the forward strand.
GGTGATAGTCTCCTTTAAGACCAACAGGAACAGAGTTACGAATATCGTAAACTATCTGAATTGATTTTCTGGCCTCTTCGATGCCGAAACCCTCGCCCTTGAGTATTTTTTTATATGACTCAGTGTGGAGGTCTGCAAATCCATCTGTAAACTCTATCTCATGGCCGTCCACATTGAATGAACGGTATATTCTCTGCCCTTTGGATGAAATCTCTTCCGGAAGAGTTGCAGCATTTATGCTAAGGAAATATCTTACTCTTGCCTTTTTGAACTCTATATATCCGGCTACTCTGTCGTGACTTTTAACATTAACCACACTCTTTTGAACATCACCGAATACCCAATTGAGCATATCATAGAAGTGGATACCAATATTGGTTGCAATACCGCCGCTTTTACGAACATCACCCTTCCAGCTTGTAAAGAACCAGCTGCCTCTTGAGGTGATGTATGTAAGATCCATATTGTAGATTTTATCTGCAGGACCATTATCAACCATATTTTTAAGGTCGATAATTGACTTATGATATCTCATCTGCAGAATAGTATATACCTTTTTGCCGCTCTCTTCCTGCGCCTTTTCAAGTGCATCAAGGTTCCACGGGTTCAAAACTAGTGGCTTCTCTGAGATTACGTTTGTTCCAATCTTAAGACCGTATCTTATATGTGCGTCGTGAAGGTAGTCAGGTGAACAAACTGACAGATAGTCAACACCTGCACCATCGCTTTTAAGCTTTGACAAATGTCTGTCAAAGAGTTCAAATTCCTTAAAGAATGAGCACTCCGGGAAGTAACTGTCCATAATACCAACACTGTCAAAGGGGTCAACAGCAGCTACAAGGTTATTTCCGGTCTCCTTTATTGCCTTCAGGTGTCTTGGGGCGATGTATCCTGCCGCTCCCATTAAGGCAAACTGATTTACTTTTTCCAATTTAATCAATTTTTTATCGTCTTTTTTACCAACCAAACGGATGCTTTGCGCTTTCCAGTGCCGCGAAGGGGTGATAGTCTCCTTTCAGCCCAACGGGAGTTGCATATCTAATATCGTGTACAGTTTCTATTGACCCTCTTGCCTCCTCCAGTCCAAATCCGTTGCCATTTAGTATGTTAATGTACGAGTTTGTATGAAGTTCAGTGAAGCCGTCAGAAAACTCAACCTCATTCCCCTCCATTAAAAGTGACCTGTATGTTCTTTTGCCCGCCTCTTTGGCCTCTTGTGGAAGTGTGTCGTAGTTAATGCTTAGGAAATACCTTACACGCGCCCTCTCCATCTCCAAAAATCCTGCCACCCTGTCGTGCCCGCTAACATGCACAATATTCTTTTTTACTTTACCAAATACCCATGTGAGCATATCGTAAAAGTGTACGCCAATATTTGTAGCAACGCCTCCACTCTTTCTCTCATCACCTTTCCAGCTTGTATAGTACCAGTTTCCTCTCGAGGTGATATATGTGAGGTCAACATCATAAACTTTATCAGCAGGCCCGTTTTCAATTTTGTTCTTAAGGGCTATAATTGCATCGTGGAGCCTAAGTTGCAAAATGTTGTAAACCCTCTTTCCGGTCTCCTGCTCAACTTTCATCAACGCATCGATATTCCAGGGGTTGAGAACAAGCGGTTTCTCGCAAATAACATCTGCTCCGGCCCTTAGACCGAATCTTATATGTGCATCGTGAAGATAGTTTGGAGTGCAGACAGATACATAGTCAAGCCCTCTTGAACAGCCATCTGCACATGCTTGCTCTGAGTGCTTCATCTTGTTAAGGTGCCTCTCAAGCAGTTCAAACTGAGTGAAAAAAGAGCAATTTGGGAAGTAGGAGTCGATAATACCAACAGAATCAAACACATCGTATGCCGCACACAGGTTATTCCCTGTATCCTTTATGGCCTTCATATGTCTTGGGGCAATATATCCGGCAGCGCCAATAAGGGCAAAATTCTTCACAGACATTAGGTTTTTTAAATATCTGGCAAATATACACAAAATGTGCCACGGTAGTGTACCAAAATACAATTTCTAACCAAAAAGGGTATCTTCGGGTAAAACCGGAGTATATGGACCCTCTTTTGCTTCAAAAATTACTGTATTTCGGTCAATTACTTCTAAATTGTGATAAACACCGGCCGGGATTTCGATGCCATATTTACCCTCACAAGGGTCAAGTAGGTGGGTTGACTCAAGAGAACCGTCACTTTTATAGAAATGCACCTTGAGTGAACCTCTCAGTACAATATAGGTTTCAGCAGTGTGGTTATGCCTGTGAGGCGGGACCACTGACCCGGGTTCAATTGCATTAAGCAACTTCTGGGCTTTTGCATCAAGTGTCTCGTGAAAGTTGTAATTCATTCTGAGCCTTGGTGATACTTTAGCCTCTTTGCTCAGCTTATCCAGAAAGTCATCATCTATCAGTTTCATTGCCATACATCTCCCTGTAATATTTAAGATAATCACCGCTTGTTACGCGTTCCATCCACTCTTTGTTTTCGAGATACCATTTTACAGTCTTCTCAATTCCCTCTTCAAACTGTAAAGACGGGGTCCAGCCCAGTTCACTGTTTAGTTTTGAAGAGTCTATTGCGTACCTGAGGTCATGGCCCGCACGGTCTGTAACATAGGTTATAAGCTTTTCGCTGCTCCCCTCAGCTCTTCCCAGCAATCTGTCAACTGTTTTAATCAACACTTTTATAAGATCGATGTTTTTCCACTCGTTAAAGCCTCCAATGTTGTATGTTTCACCTCTTTTGCCTCTATGAAAGATTAAATCGATTGCTGCCGCATGATCCTGAACATAGAGCCAGTCCCTTACATTCTCACCCTTACCGTAAACTGGAAGAGGCTTATTGTTAACAATATTGTTTATGAAGAGCGGAATTAGCTTTTCGGGAAACTGATAACTACCATAATTATTTGAACAATTGGAGATTACAACAGGCAAGCCGTATGTATCGTGGTATGCCCTAACAAAGTGGTCACTTGAAGCTTTGGAGGCTGAATATGGTGAATGGGGGTCATACCTGGTCTCTTCTGTAAAATAGGTTCCCTCATCTTCAAGAGAGCCGTAAACTTCATCGGTAGAGACATGATAAAATAGGTTTCCTTCAAACTTTTCGTTTCTCTCTCTCCATATATTCTTTGCCGCCTGTAGCAGTGTTAGGGTACCCATAACATTTGTCCTGGCAAAAGAGAAAGGGTCTTTTATTGATCTGTCTACATGTGACTCTGCAGCAAGATGGATGACAGAATCTATTTTGTGCTCTTTGATTAAGCTGACAATCAGTTCGTAATCGCAAATATCCCCTTTTACAAAAGTATAGTTGGGGCTCTTCTCAATGTCCTTAAGGTTTTCAAGGTTACCGGCATAGGTTAGAAGGTCCAGGTTCACAATTTTATATTCTGGATATTTGTTAACCATCAATCTTACCAGATGTGACCCAATGAATCCGGCTCCGCCGGTGATTAAAATATTTCTCATCTCAATATATTTTGCCGGTTAAACTACTCGTTATCATTAATTTTAAGGAAGAAATCATTGAGTGACTCTCTCCAGTGAGGGATTGTGATTCCCATTACAGACTTGATTTTACCCTTGTCAAGAACCGAAAAGTCAGGCCTTTTAGCCTTTGCTGGGAATTTATCGCTTGTAACCGGATCTGTTTTACACTGTGACCCGCTCAATTTGATAATCTCAACGGCAAAATCATACCAACTGCAGACACCTTCGTTGGAGTAGTGGAATACCCCCTCTGCCACTCTCTTCTCTGCCTCTCCACAATACTCCCTCTTAATTATCTCTGTAATGATTTTAGCCAGATCGGTTGCATAAGTAGGCGTGCCTACCTGATCAAAGACTACATTTAACGAGTTTCGTTCCGATGCAAGACGTATTATCGTTTTCGCAAAGTTGTTTCCGAAAGCGGAGTACAACCACGATGTCCTGATGATGATGTGTCTGCACCCGCTCTTTATTATCCCACTCTCTCCCAGTAATTTACTCTTTCCGTAAACCCCTGTCGGATTGGTTAAAGAGGACTCTTTATATGGAACAGACGATTTTCCGTCGAAAACATAGTCAGTTGAAATGTGAATCAGGGTTATGCCTCTCTCTGCCGCAAGCCCGGCAATAAGGCCGGGTGCAAGGCCATTAACCTGCATTGCAAGTTCGGCTTCATCTTCTGCTTTGTCAACAGCAGTATAAGCAGCGCAGTTAACAATCAGATTTGTTTGGTTTGAGTCAAGAAATGTGGCAAGCTCCTTTGCGTTGCTGATATCCAGCTGAGGGAGATCTGTAAAATGGTAATTATTAGACTTATCGGCAATAAGCAACTCCCTCAGCTCACTTCCGAGCTGCCCTTTTGAACCTGTAATGAGAATGTTTGCCATTGCAATTGAGTTTGGATTTAAATTCAGGGATAGAGTTTATGGTTGTAGTCGAAAAGTTTAGCCTCTTTTAACAGAGGGTGGTTTTTGTCCTTTTCGCTGAGAATAATATCAGAAGAGGGAATTTGCCAGTCAATAGCAATCTCCGGGTCGTTCCACATTATGGCTGCTTCGCTTGATGGTGTGTAGTAATTGTCACATTTGTAACTGAACAGACATTCGGGACTAAGTACCAGAAATCCGTGTGCAAACCCCCTTGGGATGTACATCATTGTCTTATTCTCTTCACTTAAGATTGCAGAGACATATTTCCCGAATGTTGGAGAGCCTTTTCTGATATCCACAGCAACATCAAGCACAGTTCCGTAAACCACTCTTACAAGTTTGCTCTGCGAGTATGGCGGAAGCTGATAGTGAAGCCCTCTGAGCACACCATATGTCGATTTAGAGTCATTGTCCTGAACAAACCTGGTATTGCACACCTCCTCTTCGAACCTTGCTGCTGAAAATGATTCAAAAAAATAGCCACGGCTGTCGTAAAAGACTTTGGGTTCAATCAACACGACGCCCTCAATAGGGGTCTTTATAATATTCATCTCTCTGTAAGTTCTTTAAGATATTGACCATACTGGTTTTTTGCCATTGTGCCGGCAATCTGCAACAGCCTCTCCTTTGAAATCCACCCCTGAGCATAAGCAATCTCCTCCAGACAGGCAATCTTAAGCCCCTGTCTCTTTTCGATAACCTCCACAAATCCCGAAGCCTCTGCCAATGAGTCGTGGGTGCCGGTATCGAGCCATGCAAATCCACGCCCTAGTGTTTGAACTTTAAGCTTGCCCTCATTGAGAAACTCCTGATTTACGGTGGTGATTTCAAGCTCTCCCCTTGCAGACGGTTTTATCTTTTGAGCAATTTCTACAACTTTGTTCGGGTAAAAATAGAGACCAACAACGGCATAATTGCTCTTTGGATTCTGAGGTTTCTCCTCTATACTAAGCACTTTGCCGTTCTTATCAAACTCTGCCACGCCATATCTCTGGGGGTCGTTAACATAGTAGCCGAAAACTGTAGCAACTGAGCTCTCAGCTGCGTCTTTTACAGCCTCTTTTAACATGGTTGTGAAGTTTTGCCCGTAAAATATGTTATCCCCAAGCACAAGACAGGCTGTATCGTTGCCAATGAACTCCTTTCCAATTATAAAAGCCTGTGCAAGACCATCCGGACTGGGCTGCGGAGCATACTCAAAATTAACCCCGTAGTCGCTGCCATCTCCCAGAAGTCGTTTGAATCCGGGAAGATCATCAGGTGTTGAGATTATCAGGATATCCTTAATCCCCGCCAGCATCAGAACAGAGATGGGGTAGTAGACCATTGGTTTGTCGTAAATTGGCAGAAGTTGCTTTGATACCCCTTTTGTGATTGGGTAGAGCCTTGTGCCTGAGCCTCCGGCTAGAACGATGCCTTTCATAGTTAGCTGTATTAGATTGCGAATTTAATCATTTTCGGCCATTTTTGCCGAAAGTGTTTTGCATATTGAATCAAAGAGAGATGTGTTATGGTCTATGTAGTGCTGGGCAGCAGAGTTCAACTTCTGGATATTGCTCCGGGAGGCCTTGTCGATTCTTATGTCTGCAGTAAGCATTGGAGGCTCGATTCTTATATAGTTTTGAGGAACCCCGTTAATAGAAAAGATCTGTTGAGTCTGGTAACCAACAGTTTCGGCAACTGCAGACATTAGTATGTCAAGAATCGGATTGAGCCAGTGTATATATCCAAAATGTTTTGTCTTGTTGTAATGATATGGTTTAATTACCTTTCCGGTTCCCGCTGAAATCATGTAGTAATCCGATCCCGGAATATCGGGCCATAACTTCTTAGCCTCGACAAGTGCGCACATTGCCGGGTTATTGGCGTACACACCACCATCAACCAGATGCCTCGAAGTTGAATCTTTTGCAAAAATGCGGGCAGGAATAAAGTAGCTTGGAGCCGCAGTTGTAGAGCGAACTATATCACAAAGAGTGTAATCGGCAGTCTCACCATACTTTTGCGTTGAGTAACGGCTAAAGAGAAGTGCCTTTCTGCTGCTGAGGTCATATGCAGTTATAAGACAATCTTTCACTACCCCTGAAATATAGGAGTCTCCGACAATTTTTTTTGAAAACTCATAGAGAGCATCTTCGCAATACCGACTCCTTAAAAGACCAAAAGCCGATCTGATGAGGTAAACCGGGCTCTTTCTGAAAAGAATAGGGCCAAGTTCGGTATAAAAATCAAGCACCTCTCCGGCGCTGTATTTTGGTCTGTTGTCTTTACCGGGCTCTTTTGGTGTAAGATAGCAACAGGTTAGAATTCCTCCGGCAGACGTTCCTGCAAGAAGGTCGAAAAAATCGGCAATTCTCAGATTTGGATTTTGATTTGAAACCTGCATCTGCTTTTCCAGATGGGCAATAATTGCAGCAGGTAAAATACCTCGTATTCCGCCTCCGTCTATGGATAAAATTGTTTTCAACTTATGAATTATTAAGTCTCTTAAATTCAGAGAATTCAATTACAACGAATTTAATAAAATATTTCTTTATATGAAAAAAAATTATCCTGAGTAAAATAAATATACATGTGAAATTTTTTTTGACTATTTTTATCGTGGGAATCTAAAGAGTGTTACAGGATATGGATAAGTCATTAATCATAGGGTTGCTTCAGAATGTCGCCATTCTGCTTGCGTTTACCTTTATATATGACATTATCTGGGAGAGTGAAAAAGCATTCAGGAGCAAGTTGAATAAAATTTTAGCCGGTCTTATAATCGGGGGTATAGGAGTTCTTTTGATGAACACTCCCTGGACACTTTCACCGGGTCTGGTGTTTGATACCAGAACCGTTCTCCTTGTAAATACAGGGCTCTTTTTTGGCCCTTTTGCCACTCTTGTGGGTGCCTCTGTAATTGGCGCCTATCGTCTGTTCATGGGTGGCCCCGGTGTTTGGATGGGATTAGCCACAATTATATCATCTGCCTCTGTGGGGATTCTCTGGAAGCTCTACAGACCTTCATGGAGGAAGAGCAACTACATGATAGACCTTGCCATAGTGAGTTTTATAGCCCATTTTTGTATGTTTCTGTCAATCTTTCTTGTGAAGGGTGAAGAAAGCCGTGCTGAGACATTCAACACAATGACGCTTCCTATACTTACCGTCTATCCTCTCTTTGCAATTCTTGTGGGCAGGCTTTTGATTAACAGGATGAACAACCATAAGGTTAAACAAAAGCTTGAGATAAGTGAGGTGCGATATGACTCTTTTGTAAACAGAAACAGCGATATGATGTTTATGAAAGACGAGAATGGAAGGTATGTACTTGTAAACGACATGTTTTGCGAAATGGTGGGTAAGCCAAGGGAGGAATTAATCGGTAAAACAGACCTGGAAATTTATGACAAAAAGCATAGCGGATATTACTCAGACACCGATTCCAAAGTTCTTGAAAAGGGAGAGATTGTAATTTTTGAAGAGTTGTTTAACGGAAAGTACACCGAGACCACAAAATTTCCAATAAATCTTGGTAAAGATAAGATAGGAGTCGGTGCAATCATCAGGGATGTTACTGCCAAGCACAAAAAGAGGGAGATGCAGGAGGTGCTGCTCTATCTTTCAAGACTCTCTCAAATTGATAACGACCTTAAAGTTTTCATGGAGAAGGTCCATTTTCACATGAAAAAACTTATTCAAGCAGAGAACTTTTACATTGCCCTGTATGACAAAGAGAGTGATAAGTATACTTTTCCATACTATGTGGATGAATTTGAAACTGTAGATCCTGAAGAGAGCTACTCTCTGCATAACACACTAACCGACTATGTAAGGCTTACCGGCAAGGGTATGCTCATTAACAGTAAGACAGAAAAAGAGATAGCCGAACATTTTCCTTTAACATACGAGGGTGAGTACTCACCCGTATGGCTGGGTGCGCCGCTTATGGACTCGTCCATGAAGCAGGTTATTGGTGTTGCTGCCGTACAGGACTATGCCGATGAAAACGCCTATAACGAGGATGATCTTATGCTCTTTGAAATCTTTGCAAATACGATTGGGATTTTTATTGACAGGATTACAATGCTCAATAAGCTTAAGGATGCTAAGGAGAGTGCAGAGCAGGCAGATAAAATCAAAACTGCCTTTTTGGCAAATATGAGTCACGAGATAAGGACACCTCTTAACGGGATAATCGGGTTTTCTGAGATGTTGATGGAAGAGGTGCAAGATAAGGAGCAGAAGGATTACTCTCAGATAATTAACACCAGCGCCCACCGTTTGTTGTCTACAATTAACGACATTATGGACATTGCCAAGATAGAGTCAGGTCAGGTGTCGGTAGTGAACGAAAATTTCAACCTTCTTCAGACAATACGGGAGTCATATTTTTTCTTCAAAAAACAGAACCTTAAGGTTGAGCTAAAGCTGGTACTTCCAAAACAGAAAAGTATAGACATGTTGTCTGATAAAATTAAAATCCAGCAAATTATCACAAATCTGGTAAATAATGCCGTAAAGTTTACTCCAGAGGGTTACATAGAAATTGGGTGCATTGACGAAGGGGATACGGTTCAGATTTATGTTAAAGATACTGGTATAGGAATCTCTGACGAAGATAAAGAGCGAATTTTCGAGCGCTTCACTCAGGTTGAATCAAAAGGTAAACGTGTTTATGGTGGTACCGGTCTGGGGTTATCAATTGTTAAAGAGTATGTTGGGCTTCTTGGTGGCGAAATTTGGCTCGACTCTGAGCCAGGCAAAGGATCTAAGTTTAGCTTTCGTCTGAAAAAGCCTGCCATTTAGTCCTGCCACAACTCCTTTGGCAAATTTTTTGTAACTTTATTGTCAAACCAAATTATTAACGAAAACTATTAAAATTATGAGATTCAATAAGAATGTTCAGGATATTTTGAACAAACAGGTTAATGCAGAATTCTGGAGCGCATATCTATATCTATCAATGTCGTCATACTTTGCACAGAAGGGTCTTCCCGGCTTTGCAAACTGGATGAGAGTTCAGTATCAGGAGGAGATGTCGCACGCTCTTAAGATTTTTGACTATATAATCGGTCGCGGCGGAGAGGCTAAGCTTGAGCCAATTGCTCCGGTTGAGAAAGACTGGAAGAGTACAATGGCTGTGTTTGAGAGCACATACGAACATGAGTGCAAAGTAACAGATATGATTCACAACTGCTACGAAGTTGCTCTTAAAGAGAGAGATCACGCTACTGCCAATATGCTGCAATGGTTTATCGACGAGCAGGCAGAGGAGGAGGAGAGTGCTCTTGCAATAATCGATCAGCTGAAGCTTCTGGGAGACAACGGAGCTGCTATATATATGCTTGACAAAGAGCTTGCAACAAGAGTATTTGTTGACGCAACTCAAACTGCATAACATATTCAGATTTCATTTTAAATTAATCTCCGCCTCTGATATACCAATACGGTAATCAATTGAGGCGGAGATTTTTTTATTCAAAACTATGCAACGGAATTACACTTTTTTGCATCTTTAGAGAAGGATCCCTATACAATTCACTAAATTCTTATTGGTAATGAAAATCAGGTACAAAAAAGTGAGCGCGTGGCTTATCACAACATGTCTCTCTGCTTTGGGGTTCACCTCATGTAACCCATTTGAAGTGCAGCTTGAATATGGAACCCCAAACGCCAACTACTCAGTTAAAGGGGTGGTTACAGATGAGGCTAACCGTCCGATTCCGGGTATTCAAGTAACAATCGGCAAGCAGGGCTTACCTCATGAAAGTTTTTATGATGTTAAAACCATGTTCACAGCTCCAAACGGAATGTTTACAAAAAGCTATGTCGGGGAATTCCCAAGGGATTTGACATTTGAGCTTACTTTTGAAGACATTGACGGAGCTGCCAACGGAGAATTTAAAACCAAATCAGAGAGTGTTGTTATAAAAACAACCGAACTGAAAGATGGTGATAAACGCTGGTTTAAAGGGAGCGCCACAAAAGAGATTACTATAAAGCTAGAAAGCAAATAAATCATTACCTATGTTCGTATCTAAAGGGGTCACTCTCCGAAAGAAAATAGGGTTAGAACTTTTTCGACTTCAATATAAAAGGATAGTTACCGAACATCCACTCCATACACTTTTTTGGGAGTGCACCCTAAGATGCAATCTAAGCTGCCGTCATTGCGGTAGCGACTGCAAGCAGAGTTCATCTGTTAGCGACATGCCGGCCGCCGATTTCTTTAAAGTCATTGACCAGATTACCCCGCATGTAAATCCGAATAATCTTTTAATAATTTTCACAGGTGGTGAAGCCCTTTTAAGGGAAGATCTTGAGGCCTGCGGAATGGAGCTATACCGCAGAGGTTTTCCATGGGGAGTTGTTACAAATGGTCTTGCGCTCACAAAAGAGAGGCTTAACTCGTTAACACGCTCGGGTTTGCATACCATGACCGTGAGTCTTGACGGGTTTGAGCAGGAACACAACTGGATGCGCTGTAATACAAATAGTTATAAAATGGCACTGGAGGCTGTAAAGATGCTTGCTCAGGAGAGCGAGGTGGTGTGGGATGTTGTTTCTTGTGCAAATCCCCGAAATCTCTCTTCTTTAACCAATTTCAGAGACTTTTTGATTTCGGTTGGTGTGAAACGCTGGCGACTGTTTACTGTTTTTCCTGCCGGCAGGGCTGCTTTGGATAATCAGTTGAATTTAAGCTCTATGCAGTTTAAAGAACTTATGGAGTTTATTGCCGGGACAAGAAGGGAGGGAAAGATTGAGGTTTCATATGGCTGTGAAGGGTTTTTGGGTGGATATGAGGCGGAAGTTCGTAAAAGTTTTTACAGTTGCCATGCCGGGGTGACTGTCGCTTCGGTTTTGGCGGACGGGTCAATTTCCGGATGCCCGAGTATAAGGGCTAACTTCTATCAGGGTAATATTTACCGTGACTCCTTTATGGATGTCTGGAACAACGGGTTTGGTAAATTTCGTGACAGAAGCTGGGCCAAAACCGGCATTTGCAAAGATTGCAGGCAATTCCGCTACTGCCTTGGCAATGGCATGCATCTAAGGGACGAAAAAGACCGACTGATGTTTTGCCACTACCAAAAGCTGAGGTAAGAATAAGTGCTAAATAAATTATCTGAGAAGATCGGGGATTTGGGCAGGTTCTGAGGCGACAGGCACTCCGGCTTTGATAAATGCTTCGTGTTTCTCTTTGGCTGTACCGCTTCCACTAGAGATAATTGCACCCGCATGACCCATTCTCTTTCCGGGAGGTGCTGTAACGCCTGCAATAAATGCAGCAACAGGTTTGGTAATATTATCTTTGATGAACTGCGCAGCCTGCTCCTCGGCATCACCTCCGATTTCTCCAATCAGTACTATTGAATCTGTTCCGGGATCATCCTGGAACATCTTAAGAAGATCGTTATAGTAAAGTCCTACAACAGGATCCCCCCCAACGCCAACAGCTGTTGACTGACCCATACCTTTTTGAGTAAGGTTGTAAACGACTTCGTATGTGAGGGTTCCGCTTCTGGAGATAACCCCTGTGCTGCCCTCTTTGAATATATTGCCGGGCATTATTCCAACAAGCGATTTACCGGGAGAGATAAGGCCGGGGCAGTTGGGCCCGATAAGAGAGGCACCCTTGGTATCGGCATAACGCTTGGCCTCCACGACGTCAAGAGTAGGAACACCCTCTGTAATGCATACAATAAGTGAGATGCCGGCATCTGCAGCCTCCATAATTGCATCTTTGACAAACGGAGCAGGAACAAAAATTACCGATGTATTTGCCCCTTCGATCTTAACTGCATCAGCAACGCTGTTGAATACGGGAATACCGCCGGCATGCTGCCCGCCCTTACCGGGTGAGGTGCCTGCAACAACATTTGTTCCGTAAGCGGCCATCTTTGCAGCGTGAAATCCACCATCTCTGCCGGTAATGCCCTGCACCACCAGTCTTGTATTATTATTTATAAGAATGCTCATAGCTGTTTATGTTACTCGTAGATGATTCTTGATGTTATTATTGATTCTTTAACCTCTGTTTTTGCTTAGTTCAACCGATTTACTTATAGCCATGCTCATTGTGTCGGCACTGTGGAAAGAGGTCCCTTTCAGAAGTTCTCTGCCCTCCGCCTCATTGGTACCGGTGAGACGGATAACAACCGGGATCTCTGTTTTTAGGTGTTTAAAGGCCTCAATCAGACCTCTGGCAACATCGTCGCAACGGGTAATCCCTCCGAAGATATTAATTAAGACCACATTAACTTCCGGATCGCTTGTTAAGAGCTTCATTGCCTCAATAACCTTGTTTGGGTTTGAACTACCTCCAATATCCAGAAAGTTGGCCGGCTCTCCACCATATAGTTTAATCATATCCATCGTGGCCATAGCCAGACCGGCACCGTTGACCATGCAACCAATCTTGCCTTTAAGGTGGACATAGCTGAATCCCTTTGACTTGGCCTCCTGTTCCCGCTTCTCCTCCTCATCGGGCTCAAACAGTGCCTCAACCTCCGGCTGCCTGTAAAGCGCATTATCGTCAAAATTCATCTTGCCGTCAATAGCAATCAGGCGACCCTCTTTTGTAATCACAAGCGGATTAATCTCTGCCAGCGAGGCATCGGTCTCTGTAAAGAGCTTATACAGATTCTGAATCAAAGGCACTGCCTGTTTAACAATGTCAAAATCATCAAATAACATAAAAGCAGCCTTTCTTGCCAGAAAATCGGGAATTCCAACCAGCGGATCAATTACAATTTTAAAAATCTTCTCCGGAGCAGTTGCAGCAACCTCCTCGATATCCATACCCCCTTCACGGCTCATTATAAGCACAACGGACTTTGAGTTACGGTCAATCACAAAGCTCAGGTAGTACTCAGATGCGATGTTAACTCCGCGGGCAACCATTACTCTGTCTACCTTAAAGCCCTTAATGTCCATTCCCAGAATGTTCCGGGCATACTGCTCAACCTCCTGAGGAGATCGGGCGACCTTAACTCCTCCGGCCTTACCTCTCCCCCCGGTATGCACCTGGGCCTTAATTACAACAACTTCAGAAAAGAGATTTCGATAAGCCTCAAGGCAGGATTCAACATCTCTGCATACAATACCCTCTGCAACAGGAATTCCGTAGTGGGTAAATAGCTCTTTTGCCTGATATTCGTGAATTTTCATATTTATGAATTAATTGATATGCAAGTTATTATTTTGTTATAACCAATTTTAACCACTAAAGGTTCAAATTACAGTCAACTAATAAAATTAAGCATTTTGGAAGAGTTATGCAATCTCTTTGGCCGAAATTTGTATATTTGTATAAAGCACATAGGAATGAAAGGTAAAGAATTGTTATTCAAAGCAATAAGGCTTGAAAGCTGTGATAGGGCACCATGGGTACCCTTTGTAGGTGTTCATGGAGCATACCTTATTGGTGAGAACTCTGAAAACTACTTGAAATCCAAAAAATTAATAATTAAAGGGGTAAGCGCTGCCATTGAAAAATATGAGCCTGACGGAATTCCTGTTGCCTTTGATTTGCAGCTGGAGGCCGAGGCACTTGGTTGCAAAGTAATCTGGGCAAACGAGAATCCGCCCTCTGTAGTTGGGCACCCCCTGGCAGAGGGTACTTCGCTTGATGATTTAAAATTCAGCAGTTCGGAGGGGAGAGTTGCGATTGTGATGGATGCAGCCAGAGAGCTCAGGGCTAAATACCCCGATATTGCACTCTATGGTCTGGTTACAGGCCCCTTTACCCTTGCCCTGCATCTGCTTGGTACAGATATATTTATGCAGATGTTTACAAATGAGGCCGAGGTTCACAGAGTTATGAAATTTTGCACAGGTGTGGCAAAGGAGATGAGTACATTGTATTCGCAGGCCGGCTGCGATGTAATAGCTGTTGTTGATCCCATGACCAGCCAGATAGGCACAGATCAGTTTGAAGCTTTTGTTGCAGAGTATATGAAAGAGATTTTTGGTCACATAAGGGAGTCTGGTAAATACTCTTCGTTCTTTGTGTGCGGTGATGCAGAGCATAATATTGAGGCAATGTGTAACTGCCGGCCCGATAATGTATCGATTGACGAGAATATACCGCTGGAATATGTGAAAGAGGTCTCTCTGGCAAAGGGAATAAGCTTTGGAGGAAACCTTAAGCTCACAGCAACCCTTCTTCTGGGTTCTGCTGAGGATTGTGAGAGGGATGCGCTTGATTGTCTGGACAAAGGGGGTGAGAGAGGTTTTATACTGGCTCCCGGATGTGATTTGCCGTATAAGACTGTAATCGAGAATCTTTTAGCTGTAAAGGAGATTGCAACTGATAAATATAAGAGAGAGGTTGCCTGGATATTAAGGAGTAAGCAAGCTGCCCAAAAAGGGGGCGTTATGACGGCTGCTGTTTCAGATACTAGTAATCTTGAGACAGTTGAATCTGACAGGCGTAAAGAGGAGTTAACCAAAAAGATCGTGGGTTATGCTTCATCACCAGTTGTTAAAGTAGATGTGATTACACTTGACTCTGCTTCTTGTGCTCCGTGTCAGTATATGATAAATGCTGTACTCAGGGCTACTGAGCCTTTTGGTGACAGTGTGTCGGCAGAGGAGTTTAAGATAAAGGAGAGCAGAGGACTGGAGATGATGAGTGCACTTGGTGTGAGAAAGATTCCAACTATCTGTATTGACGGAGAAGTTTGCTTTTCATCGGTTATTCCTCCGGTTGAAGTGATTAAACAGGCTATTCAGGAGAGGATTGACAGAAAAAATTAAGCTAGTTTAATTTTTTTACTGTAAAACATTTTACATTTCGGCTGTAAGTTTTGAACTTACTGTAATTTAATTTGTTTCATTTGTTTGTAGTTGTAAAAATTCTCGGTATATGTCCAAAGTGGTTTTATTAACAGGTTTTTTGGGAAGCGGTAAGACTACACTTTTAAAGTGTATACTCTCTCACTTCTCGCACGATTATAAAATTGGAGTAATACAAAATGAGTACTCCGAAGTTTCGACAGATGCTCAGGATCTGAGGCTAACAAAGTGGAAATTTGACCTGATTGAACTAAACAAAGGATCTATATTTTGTATCTGCCTCTATGCAGATTTCAGGGAGGAGCTTGAGAAACTGGTCAAAGAGTCGAAACCTGATGTAATCTTTATTGAGGCCTCCGGTCTTGCAGATCCAATTTCAATAGGATCGCTTCTTGACAACAATTCACACTTCTATTTATCAAAAGTTGTCACATTACTTGATGCCGTAACTTTTCCGGTGATGTACAAATACATAAGAAGTATCTCTAATCAGGTACGGGTAGCAGATATTGTGCTTATAAACAAGTTCGATAAAATAACCCCTGAGCAGGCAGATATTATTACCTGTGCTGTAAAGGAGATAAACCCCTATGCTCAGATAGAGTTTACAACATATGGCAAAGGAGAGTTTGATGCGCAAATTTTTCTTTCAGACCATTCCGGTACAAGGGAGTTGCCTGAAGAGATAAAAGATGAGCCTGAAATTTCAAGCGATATGAAAAAGGGCTACTCACCTAAGGGCCTCACACTGGCACCATTAGCTTACTTAACTTCAAGAGTTTATAAGTGCACACACAAAATTGACTTTAATACTCTGGAGAACTTCACTAAACAAGTTCCGGGTGAGATTTTACGACTTAAGGGGTTTATTAGCTGCTCCAACGGCAACAGCTATATGATTCAGTATGTAAAGGGTGATAAAGAGGCAAAACTTACTAATTATGAGAATGTCACCAGGACAGAAGTTATTGCAATTGGCGCGAATATGCCCGAACTGCAGATATTTATTTGATAATCTTCACTATTGCCGACACAGGGAGGTGGTCTGACGCATCAAATCCACTGAGAACTCTGTGATTGATGAAACTCATTTTTAACCCTTGATTTATAAAAAGATAATCTATATGTTCGGTTGGGGTTGTATTGGGAAAGGTTGGATTGTATGAGTTCTCAGACGAGATAAAGTTTTCAAAAAGAGGTTTCATCTCTTCGTTTTGTGGTTTCGCGTTAAAATCTCCGCCTAATATTACTGGAACGTTCTGTTTTACAATAAAATCAACAATATAATCTATCTGAAGTTTTCTCCAATTTTTGTCCAGATCAAGATGGGTTGTTGCAACCATAATTTGGCCGATTTGAGGGATATCAATGAATGCACTACCCATAATTCTTTGCTCCTCTCCCTCTTTAACTGGCAATATATGAAGTTGTTCGCCTGTAAGCGGATATCTCGAAATAATTGCTCCGCCGTAATCTCCGCCTGAAAAGTCAATCGCTTTAAAAAAGACAAAGTTCCCAAGACCGCTTCTCTTTGCAATCTCCTCCGCCTGATTCCCTTTACCTGAGCGTCCGGTATTCACATCAACCTCCTGCAGAAAGACAACATCGGCTCCGTTGGCGGCAATAACTCTGGCAATTGCATCTACATCTATAACACCCTTTTGAGCCGGCGGGTTGCAGTGGTGTATATTGTAAGTCATGACTCTTATCTCAAGGCCTTTGCCCTGCATAAACTGCACAACAATCAGGGCAAACAGGAGGAGTGTAATTTTCCTAACCATTTTTTGTTGTAAAGATAGGAAAGCCTAGTCGCTTTTTTGTACATTTGAAAAGATTTAGCTTTTTTTTGAATTGATAATTATTAATAAATTATTTATATGAGACACATAATCAAGCCTTTGAGTATAGCATTTGCTTTATTTGTATGGGGTTGCTCATTTACTGTAGCAGGTGCTCAAAGCCTCTCCGTTCAGTGGGAGGAGCTTACGGCTGAAAATTTTAAACTGGCTGTTGAAAAATCAGAAGGAGTGTGCATTATACCGATGGGTGTAATTGAGAAGCACGGTCAGCAACTCCCATTGGGAACAGATGTTTATACATCACGGGAGATTAGTATAAGGGCTTCCAAAGAGGAGTTTGCAATTGTTTTTCCATTCTATTACGCAGGACAGATTTTTGAGGCTAAGCAGCAACCGGGCACAATTGCATACAGTAATGACCTTCTCTTTAAACTTCTTGATGAAACCTGCCGTGAAATTTCGCGAAACGGGATTAAGAAGATAATAATTGTTAACGGACATGGCGGGAATAACAACTTTTTACGCTATTTCGGCCAGATTCAGCTTGAGTCACCTAGAGATTACGTGGTTTACCTCTACACACCGGAGCCTGATGCCGAATCTCAGAGAAAAATTGCAGAGCTAAGGTCAAGTAAGAGCGGTGGTCATGCCGATGAGGTTGAAACAAGCGTTATGCTTGCTGTAAGACCCGATTTAGTTAAGCTGGACAGGGCAAAGAGCGAGTCCGGAGAGGATCTTAACAGATTAAATGTAAAAAATGGCTATACAGGTATCTGGTGGTACGGAAAATATCCTAACCACTACGCAGGAGAGGCTTCGGGAGCTAAAAGAGAGATTGGAGAGATATCACTAGCTAACAATGTAAGACAACTAAAAGAGATGATCAGGGCCGTAAAGGCCGACGGTCAGGCTCTCAAGCTTCAGAATGAGTTTTTTAAAGAGGCCGCAGAACCTCTTAAGACGATTGCCAGATAGCTTCTGATGTCACTTTTTAAAAGTTTTTACAAAATAGTGATGACCTTTTACGAAATGGGTGTCAACAGGCTAACCGGAGTGCTAATTTTAACTATTGATTGTTTTATTTGGCAAACTCCCTGGATGACTCTTACATTGTGTTTGCAGGCAGCACACTCTTCGAAATTTTACCAGGGCTTACGGAGATGACTGGTGTTCACTTGTCATCTCCGTCTCTTTTTTTCATCTTTCAGAACTCAGAGCTTCTCTTAATTGTTATTTGTAAAGTAACCTTAATATTAAACATTCGATGAAATTCCATAATATCTTAACATACAAAAGGTTGCTTATAATACTTGTATTATTAGTTGCTGCCATATTGCCGGGATGTAAAAAGGAGCCAACCCTTGGCATTTCAGTTCAAAGCTCTGCATTTGACGACAGAGGGGGGCAAACCTCAATATCAATACAATCAAACACAGTTTGGACAGTTAAGGTATCTGAAACATGGTGTACTGTCTCTCCGCTTTCAGGTAAGGGTGACGCAATTTTAACAGTTACCACAGGAGCAAACAATACCTACTCTTCAAGATCGGCCACAATTACTGTAACTGCAGAGTCACTTGTCTCATCTGTAACAATAAATCAAAGTCAGAAAGATGCAATAATTATCACTGCCAAAACAGTTAATGTTTCGAGTGGCGGTGAGACTATCGAAACAGAGCTCAAATCCAATATTCAGTATGATGTAATTTTGCCTTCTGATGCTCCGTGGATACTTCATTCTGGAACCAAAGCGTTAAGCTCGGCCGTTCATCTTATAACTGTTGCACCAAACACAGGTTATGACGCAAGAAGTGCAAAGGTTATTTTTAAAGATAAAAAGAGCGCACTTGCAGATACATTAACTATAAATCAGTATCAGAAAGATGCAATATTTGCTGTGCCTGAGGTTGTCAATCTGGAAGAGAGTGGTGGCACGTTTGATCTTCAGACAAACTCAAATATTCAGTTTGACATAATAATTCCTCAAGCGGCAGTGTGGTTAAGCCATATAGAGAGCAAGGCGTTGGTTACAGGTTCACATACCTTTAGTGCCACTGTAAACACTCTGTACGAGCCAAGGAGCACTATTATAATATTCAGGCAAAAAGGGGGCACTATTGCTGATACTGTTACAGTTTTCCAAAAACCCAAGACATTTATTGAAATCGACAAGCAGAACCTATATGTTCAGAAGAGCGGAGGGGTTAAAATTATTAATGTAACATCAAATGCACAGTATCAAATAGTTGTTGAGGGTGGTGCCGGCTGGATTTCACAAGCCACAGGTCAGACGGTTAATCTGCCATTTGCGGAGAGATCTTTCAGTTCGGCTGAGATGCCGGTAGGTGAGCACACATTCACAATATCTCAGAACAATACGGGTGCTGAGAGAAGTGCCAGAGTTATTGTGAAGTATTCACAAACTGCCGATACAACAACCATCAGGCAATATATCTATCCGGGGTATCTGGTAAGACCTGTGGCGGGAGAGTCTCTTAGTGAGATGATTCCGGCCGAAGAGAGGGCCTCTGTCAGAAACCTTAAGATTGAAGGCAACATGACTGCAGAAGATTTTGCAACATTCAGAAGTTATCTCAGAGGGGTTGATTCTTTAGATATAAGTGCTGTACAGCTTGCTTCAAACACATTGCCGCAAGGGGCTTTTTATGTAGCCGGCACCCCCGGATTAAGTCTCAAAAGCATTACTCTTCCTGCGAATCTGACAGCTATTTCAGATAATGCTCTTAGGGAGTGTAAAGAGCTAAATAATATAACGTTACCAAATTCACTCACAACAATAGGGCCATCTGCTTTTAAGGGTTGCACCTCACTATCGGCAATTACAATTCCTGCAAATGTAACATCAATAGGTGCTGAGGCATTTCTGGGATGCAGCTCTCTCAGTTATGTTAACTCAAAAATTGTAAATCCGACTCCTTTGACAAATGTCTTTACAGGTATATCTGCCGGGGCAACCCTGGTTGTCCCTCAGGGAAGGGTAGCAGCCTATACCTCAGCAACGGGATGGGGATACGACGTATTTACAACAATCTATGAAGAGGGATCGGCCCCGGCTGACCTCCTTAATCTATCCACAACGGCACTTAATTCTACAGGAGCGGGAGAGAGTTTCAATCTGACTCTTGAGGCAAACAGTAACTGGAGTGTTGAGTCAAAACCATCCTGGATAATAGTGACCCCATCCAGCGGGACAGGCACAAGAGCAGTTAATATCTCCTTTGCTTCATACTCATCTCTTCCTGTAACAAGAAGCGGTTCTGTTACATTTAAACTTAACGGCAAAACACTTACTGCCACTCTTGGGGTAAGTCAGTATAACTTCCCATACAAGGATGGTGATTTTGTAAAGGTACAAAGTTCTACTTTGGGCAACGGAATTGACCTTGTATTCCTTGGTGATGGTTATACAATTGAGGATATAGGGCAGGGTAAGTTTACCACTGACCTTAACAATGCTGTAACCCACTTCTTTGCAATTGAGCCATACAGAACATACAGAAGTTACTTTGATATATATTATGTTTACGCATTTTCACAGGAGAGCGGTATTAGCGACCACCTTACAACCAAAAACACAAAGTTCTCTACAAAATATAATAGTGCACCTCCATCTACCTCAATGTCAACAAACGATGCCCGTTGCTTTGAGTATGCACTAAAAGCTCCGTTAAGCTCATCTCTTGCCGAGACTATGATAACCGTTATAGCAAACAGCACACGTTATGCCGGAACGGCTTTTCTCTATTCAGACGGGAAGGCAATTGCCATTGCTCCGGTCTCTGACAGAGCTTACCCGTATGACTTCAGGGGTGTGCTTCAGCATGAGGCGGGAGGACACGGATTTGGAAAGCTTGCCGACGAGTATGTGACAAATAATACAACAATCCCGCTCTCTAATCAGAACACTCTGCGCAGCTGGCAGAGTTGGGGCCACTTCAAGAATGTTGACCTCACAAACAATTTATCGACAATACTTTGGAAACATTTTATCGGAGACCCTCTTTACACATACGTAGGTGCACACGAAGGTGGCTACTACTACGCGTTTGGCGTCTGGAGGCCTGAGTCGGGCAGTCTTATGATTAACAATATCAATTACATAAATGCACCGGGAAGAGAGCTGATAGTGAGAAGAATTAAACAGCTTGCCGGAGAGCCGTTCTCGTTTACAGATTTCAGATCAAGAGATATAAGGGAGACAGGTTTCCTTACTAAGTCTGCAGGTTTACCGCTCGAAAAAGATATGATCCTGCCACCACCTGTGCTGATTAAAGTTGACTGACCGCCTCTTTTAACTGCCGATTAAACGGTTTTCAACAGATTTTTGATAGCATCGGTCTCCAGTTGGCCTACATTGCATGAGTTCAACTCTTTTATTTGCAGATAGTCAGATACTGCGATTGCTGAACCTGAAGCAGTGGGTGTGTTAGCTGAACCTGTGGTATTAGGTGTATTTAAACTAGTTACGGCCGGAATCCGAAGATATAGTGATGTGCCAATTTGCTCAGCTTTAAGCATCTCCTGCTCACTTGCCATAATCTCGAACATCCTCTCCCCGGGTCTTGCTCCTGTGATAATTATCTCAGATGAGCTGCCGTACATCTCTATGACAGCTTTTGCAAGATTTCCGATTGAAAGGGCTGGGGAGTTGCGGATAATAATGTCACCGTTATTGCCGTTTTCAAGTGCAAAAAGCGCATACTCTGCCGCCTGACTCAGAGTCATCATAAAACGAGTCATTTGCGGATTTGTCACTGTTAAATTTTTGCCCTCTTTTACCTGTTTAATAAAGAGTGGCACTACCGTTCCTGCTGAACCCATGAGATTGCCAAACCTTATGACAATAAGTGATGTGATGGGATTATGAGATTCAAGACTCCTTGAGAGAGCAAGCCTCTCCATCATAGCCTTGGTAATCCCCATCGTACCTGCAGGGGCAACAGCTTTATCTGTACTTACTATTACAACTCTCTTTACTTTGTGCAGAAAAGCACTCTCAATCACATTGTTTGTCCCGTAAACATTCACCTGCAATGCTTCAAGCGGGTGTTTTTCGCAGTAAGTTACATCTTTAAGGGCTGCAGCATGAAAGATATAGTCACATCCGGCAACAGCTCTCTCTACCAGAGATCTGTCGGTTATATCACCGCAAAAAAGTTTTATCTGGGGTATCTGGAATCCACTTTCTCCTTTTAATTCAAGCTCCTCTTTAAATCTCTCTTGCTTTACCTTCTCCCTGGAGAGAACTCTTATCTCACCAATTTTAAGGTTGGTGTTTAAACTGATAAGGAGTTTTATTAGCTCGCTTCCAAATGAACCGGTTCCCCCGGTAATGAGTATTTTTGAGTTTTGCAACATAACTCTATGTGTTGGATTTTACTGCTGGTTTGTTCAGGTGCATTAGAGAAGGGACAAAGAATGATACAATGCCGATAGCTGTAATTACTGCGCCTGATATTATGAATGCATTTGTAATTCCGATATGGTCTGCAATATAACCCGTAAGCAGCAGCCCAACCATTGCCGGCAGCATAGTAAAAGTGTCAAAAATTGAAAATGCTCTTCCCATAACTGCCGGGTCCAGAGAGGTCTGCATCACAACTGTGAATGAGCCGTGGAAAATCGCTGCCGCAATCCCGCCTATTGTTGTGAAGATGGCAAAAAAGAGAAAGCCCTGTGCAGAGAGAAAACCTGAGAAAAAGAATGTAAGCCCCAGTATTATATACATTATGTTAATCAGTACAATCTTATTGAAATTAAATTTAGGTAGGCTCATAATTCCTCCTCCTGCCAGCATTCCCACTCCCCACACAATCTCAATAAGGCTCATCTGGTATGTTGTTCCGTTAAAGTGATCGAGAGTCATTAGCGGGAATATAGTTGCAACTGGCACTATGAAGAATGTTGCAAGCACAATAAAGATGAAGAGCCACTTTAACCCAGGCATATGCAGCAGTGCATTGAACCCCTCTTTTAGCTCACGGACCATTGCACCGGAATCTTCACTACCCTCCCTCTTCTCGGGATTTGGGATTTTAACCATTAGAAGTGAGACGGTTGCTAATATGGCACCCAGCACATCGAACATCAAAGCATGAGTCATTGAGAGGCTATTTACAAAGAGCGCTGCTATAGCGGGACCCGCAATTGTACTAAGGGAGAAGATTGACTGATTTACTCCGGCCACACGCATCAGCTGAGATTCAGGGGCGATAAGCGGAGTCGAGGCCTGCATCGCCGGAACGTGAAAAGCGCTGCCCACAGAGCGTAACGCAAGCAAAAGATAGATATAACCGATACTGGTCTCCCCAACCCAAAACAGAAGAGCCATTACTGCTGAACACAAAGCGATAAAGAGGTCGGCAACAATCATGGTCTTTCTTCTGTCCCATCTGTCAACCAGAACGCCTGTGAAGAGACCAAGAACAAGCTGGGGTAGGAGTGTAGCGATAGTAGAGACAGCCAGAACTTCGGCCGATCCGGTTTTTATACTCAGCCAGAAGATTACGGCGTAACCCACAACGGTACTGCTCAGGGTAGAGAATAGCTGCCCTGCCCAGATTATCGCAAATGTCTTTTTCCAGTTTGTTGTCAAGATGAGGCTATTTATTTAAGAGTTTTTTAATGTTCTGAGCCTCTTTTTTGCTGCAAATAAGAATATTATCGGGGGTGTCCACGACTATTGAATTTTCTACTCCAAGCAGTGATATCTTTTTGCCTGTTGTGCTGAAAATTATATTTCCAGAAGAGTCAATCTCGGTAACGGTTACGCCGTTAACAAGACTTGAGTTTTCGTTAAGCGGGAAAAACTCTGTTAAAGCTGTATAGCTCCCAATATCACTCCACCCGAAATCAGATGGGACAACTTTAATGTCCGGGAATTTCTCCATAATGCCGTAATCAATTGAAATTTTTGTAAAACGGCTGAATATGGCGCTCAACTCACTAATACCTTTTGCATTTGTAATATCTTCAATACCTTCAATCTCTTTGAACAGAGCGTAATGGGCGGGCATCAAATTTTTAAACGCCTCCATAATCACAGATATTTTAAAAATAAACATTCCGCTGTTCCAGAGATAGTCACCGGAATTAAGATACTCAACAGCCTTTTCGAGCGAAGGTTTTTCACAAAACCTCAATACCTTAAGCGGTTGAGCAGATTCAACTTCCCACTTATTATATTTATTCTCAATCTGAAGATAACCGTATCCGGTTTCCGGAGTAGCCGGCTTAATGCCAAGAGTTACAATGCTGTTCTCATTTTGAGCACACTCGATTGCTGTTTTAACATTATCTCTGAACAGCTCCTCATTTTTAATAATGTGGTCAGAAGCAAGTACTATCATAGTTGAACCCGGGAACCTCTTCTCTGTGATAACGGCCCCAAATCCGATTGCCGCCGCAGTGTCTTTAAAGGCAGGCTCTATAAGGATGTTGCCATCGGGTAATTCCGGAAGTTCCTCCTTGACCGCCTCTGCCTGAACCGCATTTGTGCCGATAAAAATTCTGTCGGCACTTGTAAGAGGCAAAATTCTGTCGACAGTCATTCTAATGAGCGATCTCTCGCTATCAATAAGTTTAAGCAGCTGCTTTGGCCTTTCGCGGGTAGAGAGCGGCCAGAACCTCTCTCCGGAACCTCCTGCCATTATGAGAACTACAAGATTTTTCATATTTATTTATAATTTTTCACCTATTTCTGATATGCCAAAATGCTTTGGATTAATTATATACTCTAATTATTGTAATAAAAATCCAACTCTATTTATATCCCTGACTGCTTATAAATGCCATTTATTAATAAGGCATAAAGTTATTCAATATATAGGCAGTTAACAAACTATTTAAAAGTTAACAAACTATTATAAAAAAGGTTTTTTTATTGTTCACCTTTACTTTTTCAAAACTATTATACAGGAGAATTAAGTGCCCCGAATGCCGTTTTGAAAAATTTACGATTTGACAGAAAGTGGCAAGTAAAAATTTTCATTCTTAGATTAATAATTATTACATTTAATATGGGATATTTTTCAAAAATAGGATCTTATGGATACAATAACCTGCGCCGATCCAAAGCTATTTCCTGAACAAAAGGGATTTTGTTTCGGGTCATTCGCTAAAGGTTCATCAATGAAAATCGGGTGTAAATCCGGTGATATGATAGTCTTTGTGTTGTCGGGCAGGGTAAGAATTATGGCAGAAATTTACAAGGAGTATTACTACAGCGAGAATACCTTCTTTATTCTTAAAGAGTCTGATTACAAGCTTGAAGCAATTACCGATGTTAAGGTTATTAGGGTTTGTCTGAATGATGAATGGCAGAATTTTTACACTTACATTAAAAAATACAAAGGGAAACGAGATGTGAAATTCCTGTTTCAGATGCCATCTCTTACTACACACCCTCATATCGAATCCTTTTTGTTTGATCTTAAGAGCAAGCTTTCTCACAATAAAGATCTCTCTCAGCAGTATCATGATAAACTTCAGTCAGAGCTAATTACTCTATTGAAAAAGAGTTATGGTAAAAACATTCTGTATCGTTTTCTTGCAGCACTTGATAAAGAGGTTGTCTATTTTCATAAATACATGATACGCCGGCGCAGGAGCAGGTCTCTTGAAGAGATTATTAAGGATTCAGGGCTGCCTGTGAGTACTTTTAACCGAAAATTCCAGGAAATATTTGGTGTCTCTCCATACCAGTGGATAATTGCAAAACGTGCAGAGGATATACATCGCAAATTGACTCAAACAGATAAGTCGGTTGCTGAGATTATGCGAAAGTTTCACTTTAAAGACTATGCACACTTCAACCGCTTCTGCAGATTCTATCTGGGTGCAAACCCCACAGACATCCGCAAGGGAACTTCAAAAGCGTGGGTATAAAAAGTTTATGAACGGCCGATAGCGTATGTCTTGAAACCCAGTTTTCTAAGTTCTGAATGGTTCAGCAGATTTCTTCCGTCAAACAGAAATGCGGGCTTCTTCATCTTATCATAAATTTCCTGCCAGTTGTAACCTTTAAACTCATCCCACTCTGTTATAACAGCCACTGCGTGAGCACTCTCCATTGCCGAATAGGGGTTGTTGTGAACATACACAGTACCGATACCAGGGCAGTTGCACTTGAAAATACCTGAGATAAAATCGCCTTCGCATTTAGCAGAATTAATTTGAGTTTTATCAGACGGGTTTACATTTTTATCAGCGGGGATTACATTTTTATCAGCCAGGATTACTTTTCCGTCAGCCTGATTGATATTGACAATGTCGCTTTTTCCGCAAACGAAGGCTCCTCCGGAAACGCTCTTAAGGTCACTGAATATCTGTTCAGGCTTAACCTTTGGATCATAAATATGAACCTCGGCCTGATCCTGTAGCAACTCCCACGCCACATAAATTGCAGCACTTTCGCGGGTATCGTTTGTCTCCTTTTTGAAAGCCCACCCAAGAAATGCTATCTTCTTGTCTGATACTGTATTGAATAGTGTAGAGATTATGTTTTGAGCAAAACGGGTCTTCTGGTAATCGTTAATTTTAAGAACCTGCTCCCAATAGTCGGCAACCTCTTTCAGCCCAAGTGTTCTGCTGATGTACACCAGATTAAGTATATCTTTCTGGAAGCATGATCCTCCAAAACCTACCGATGCTTTGAGAAACTTAGAGCCAATCCGGCTGTCCATTCCGATTGCACGGGAGACCTCTTCAACGTCGGCACCTGTCTTTTCGCAAAGAGCAGAAATCGCATTGATTGACGAAATTCTCTGAGCAAGAAATGCATTTGCGGTTAACTTAGAGAGTTCACTACTCCAGACATTTGTGCGAAGAATTCTCTCCTGAGGAATCCACCTTGCATATATAGATGCAAGTGACTCAATTGCTGCTTCACCCTCTTCACTCTCATCGCCACCTATCAAAACTCTGTCAGGATTTAGCAAATCTTTTACGGCAGTTCCCTCTGCAAGAAATTCAGGGTTTGAAAGTATGCTGAATTTTACTTTGCTTCCGGTGTTGTCGAGGATGTTTTTCAGGGTTTGAGCGGTGCGGACCGGTATGGTTGATTTCTCTACTACTATTTTGTCATCTGTCGATACTGCGGCTATTTGTCTGGCACATAGTTCAATATATTTCAGGTCTGCTGCCATACCCTTACCCTGGCCGTATGTTTTTGTGGGGGTGTTTACCGAAATAAATATCATCTGGGCCTCTTTAATTGCCGATTCAATATCGTTCGAAAAGAAGAGGTTTTTACCCCGTACCTCTGCGACTATCTCTTTAAGACCAACTTCATAAACGGGCAGGTTGTCAAGATCATCGCCATTCCAACGGGCAATTTTCTCGCTGTTTACATCTACAATTGTTACCTTGATGTCAGGGCATTTCTGAGCAATAACAGTCATGGTGGGCCCGCCTACATATCCGGCACCAATGCAGCAAATGTTTTTAATAGTGGTTGAGGTCATTTTGCTTCTTATTTACAGCGTGAATTTACGAAAAAACTTTCGGAAGTGAATTTCTCCGCGCCACTTTTGTTCAACTTGCTAATAATAAGGTACTTCAAAAATAGACTTCAACGAGAATACATTTGATCACGTTGGACACATTTTCATCCCTGGGAATTCTTTCCTTTCAGCTGGTTATCAAATAGTTAGCCTATACTTGAAATGTGAGCTAAGGTGTTGATTATTAGGCAAGAGGAAAGAATTCCCAGGGAATAAATTTTGAGATATATAAGTGGTTGAACAAAAGTGGCGCGGAGATTTACTCGGCAAGTGCATTTAGCTCTTCGAGTAGGGCGCGGTACTTCTTGTTGCTCAGGTTGAGCGAATCCAGGGCCGTGGGTTCACGAAGAATCTGACGGCAAATCACAATGCCCTTCTCCATAAGCGCCTGTTTATGAGCAGTTGTTAGCGAGGTGAGAGAAGTTATTGGAAAGATCTTCTCTCTGTCGATAATCTCCCTCAAACCGTTGCCTTTCGGATAATCCCAGCTGAGCAGATGCAAACCGCTACACTCACCGTAGGCCTCGGCATCTGTTGTGAAGCGTGTGTTTGTGACTACTCCCCCTGAAAAAGTAAAATTTTCAAACTCTGCCCGACTCTTTCTCATGCGGATAATATCGTCAACCCGTGAACGGATGTAGAGGGGAACCTGCACATTTGCATTTTTCCCGGTGCTTTGGTAATATTTACACTCAATAAATCGCTGATGATTCTCTTTGGTGGCAACAACATCTACTTCGTGTGTTACACAATGACCATCAAGGATTTCGGAAACTTTAACATCAAACCCCATTGTGCGATATATTTCACCAACAAAAAATTCAAAAGGGTGCCCTGTTGGACCAAGCTCCATCATAGCCGCTTTCAGTTTGTAGCGCGCAGCATTTGCTGTGGTTAGTTTACGAAGCATTGCAAATGCCTTTGCATAAATCTGCTTACTTGGAATAACCTCCTTGCCTTTTAACCAAACCTCAACCTCTCTCACTATCTGATTAATAACCTCCTCCTCGGACCCTGAACGAACCAGAGACTCTCTGAGCTTGGCCGAAGAGAAAGGAACCAACTCGCCGGACGCCTTTTTTATAAGTGTTTTCATAAATTTGCCGTGAATAGGCACAAATGTACAAAAAAAGCCGGCTTTATAAGCCGGCACCAATTATCTCTTCTGGGCACTCAAACTTCATCCCTGGGAATTCTTTCCTTTCACCATTTAATCCCAGGTATGAAGTTTTTTTACTTTTTGACTTTGATTGTGCAGCCGACGGCGACAGTTGTTTTGACCTCTACCTCTTTACCGGCGAGCAGCGCATCAACGGCAGCCTCTACATATTTGTTTGAGATGTCGTTAATGTCTTTGTAGTTGTCGTCAATTGCTCCTATGTATTTGACAATGTTCTTCTTGTTCTCTTTTTTCAGCACAAATACGTGAGGAGTTCTGGTGGCTCCGTACTGAGGATAGATTTTTTGGCCTTCGTCAAAGAGATAAGGGTAGGGGAAGTTTTTCTCTTTGGCGCGCACCTGCATCAGTTCGAAGCTGTCTTCAGGTTGTGCAGCGGGATCGTTAGGGTTGATAGCAATCACGGGATACCCCAGAGGTGCATATTTTTTTGCCAGAGCTATCTTTCTGTCTTCGTATGCCTTAGAGTATGGGCAGTGGTTGCAGGTGAAAATTACAATGAAGCCCTTGGCATCTTTAAAGTCTGCCAGAGAGACCATTTTATTGTCAACATTTTTCAATTTGAAGTCTGTCGCCTCGTCTCCGATTTTGTAACCTCCCTGAGCACTAAGAGTGCCAAAAGAGAAAAGAGTTATCATGAGTAACCCTGCTATTTTTGATATTGTTTTCATGAGCAATTTTTTTTGATTTTAATTTTGAGTTTGTTGTTGTTTTATGTTTGATTTTGTACTTGATATTGTACTTGATTTTTTACCTGATTACTTAATTGATTTCGCACTCAGTTATGTTCTGAATACTACTTTACAGTAGTTGGCAGTGATTTCCGTTTAATCACTGTAGGTGTTTTGTAATGCGTTCCAGAAGCTCCTCTTTGGAGAGCTCTTTTGCGTCAAAGCTGAGGGTTTGTCCGTTCTTGATTACCAGTGTGGCCGGTATCGCACCTGACCAATCCGGATTGACGGCAGGAATCCACTCGTTCATCTTTTTAATATCGTCCAGCAGATATAGCTCTCCCTTTAGGTTCATCCTCTCTATAAAGCTTTTAACCGACGTTTCAAGATTATCGGAGTCGTCCAGTGAGACCAGGACCATTCTGAATTTTTTATTTGATTTATATTGATCGTAAACCTCCATGAAGTGAGGCAACTCCTTGACGCATGGCCCGCACCAGGTTGCCCAGAAGTTTACCACATAAAGCACATCGTCATTTTTTGTGAAAACTGGTTCCAGTTGCTCAAAATTGACAACTTTAATTTCGTTATTTTTTTCAGATTTGCAGCCGGGAGAGAGCGCGAGAATGCCAAAGAGTGCCGTGATTAAGACTATATTTTTGATTCGCATATACCATTCGTTTATGTTTAAACAAATGAATTTGTAAAAGGTTGAAATTTCTCCGCGCCACTTTTGTTCAAGTGGTTCATATTGTGTGTAATGAAAAACAGACTTTAGTGAGATTCATGTGAAGCTCTCTAAAGTCTGTTTTTTAACGCGCACATTTACAAAAACGTACGCAAAAGTGGCGCGGAGATATATGTAGTTTCAAAAATGATATTTATATTTGTATCAATCAGTAATTTAACAACAATTCATGATAAGTAGTAAAAGCAAGATAGCATGCCTTACAATAGTAACGCTGCTTATATGTGTATTATCATCGTGTGTTAAATTTCCAGACAGAAGAAGGGGTACAGAGGGAAAAGAGGGGTATCCGGCGATATTTAAATACCCTTTCAAAGATGAAGTAAAAGATATAAAAGCCGAAATTATTATTGAGACAGATGGAACTGCTAATCTGAATCTCACAACAACTGATATTCCTCCTCTTAAATACAACAAAAGTTGGTTGCTGATGCTTACGCAGGACGATTGCAGACAGGATGCCTTTAGTTCGACTTGGGCTGCAATTAACGGTAAGCCAATGTCGTATAGGTATTTCTACGATATTGCGCATCTTCTGGCAAACGATTTGCCTCCTGATTTGGTTAAAACGGGGAAGACTCTGGGCAGTACAGACGGTACCGGAAAAGAGGTGAGATTTACCTTTACAACAACTCTTGCTCCTCAGTGGTCGTGGATGGATGCAAAAAGTGAGGTTAACAAAATTGAGACCACTAACCTATACAGGTTCTTTATGAAAACCGGACTGGTATGGAGCAATGTCATCGAAATGTTAAATTACGGCATATCTGTGGCTTTTCATGATGTTAACACAAAAGCTGTTGACAACCGTGACTCTGTTGTTCATCACTTAAACATTTCTCAAAATATTATCATCGAGAGACTGTCCGGGAGAGGTTGTAAAGTCCTTGCTGAACCTAATGGAAATAAGACCTATCTTGCTGCTGGAAATGACTTTTCACCAATTAAAATAATGACTGCTCAGACCGGTGCAGAGGCCATTTACCCTTTTAAAGTTAATAATGACCTCTACAAAAAAGTGGTAAACAGAGTTTTTTACAATCAAAACTCCCTTAAAAGTGAAATAGACAGAGTATTACGACTCTCAAAAACTGATCGGCCAATAGTTCACGCAGGTGTACATGGAACGGGAATGGATTGGGCGTCATTCCTTTTATGGTTGAACAATACTCACGGGAAAGATGGGAGTGACAGCCTCTGGATGACAAGCCTTGAAGAGTATTATGAGTACAACTATTACAGGTTGAACGGTAATATAAGTAAGTCCGTTTCTGGCAACAGTGTGCGGCTGACTATCGATATACCTATGGAGCAGTATTTTTATTACCCGTCTCTTACCATCAATGTAAAAGGCTTAACAAAAAATCAGGTTATTTCTCTAACCTCATCTGAACAGATAACAGGTATATCATACGGAGATTATGCTGGAGGTCTGATGATAAATATCGATTGCAGGCAGTTTTTAAGACAACTTGCCACCCACTACGTTGAGAGATATGAAAAGGGTAAGAGTGAATTTACTCTTCTTGACGCAAGGTATTTTGTAGAGATGCTAAAAGAGTCAGCCGGCAAGCAGGCACTTCTTAGCAGGCTTAAATAATCTCCGCGCCACTTTTGTTCAAGTGGTTCATATTGTGTGTAATGCAAAACAGACTTTAGTGAGATTCATGTGAAGCTCTCTAAAGTCTGTTTTTTAACGCGCACATTTACAAAAACGTACGCAAAAGTGGCGCGGAGATTTTTGCCGGAGCGCTGGTTTTGCTAGTACCTGTAGTGGTCGGGTTTGTACGGGCCGTCGGGTGAGACGCCTATGTATTGGGCTTGCTCTGTGGTAAGGCGGGTGAGTTTCGCACCAATCTGGCCGAGGTGTAGGCGCGCAACCTCTTCGTCAAGGTGTTTAGGGAGGCGGTAAACGCCTAGTTCGTAGTTGTTTTGCCATAGTTCTATCTGGGCAATCACTTGATTTGTAAAGGAGTTGCTCATTACAAATGATGGGTGACCTGTTGCGCAGCCGAGGTTAACAAGACGGCCCTGAGCGAGAAGGATTATGGAGTGGCCGTCTGGATAGGTGTAGATGTCAACCTGTGGTTTGATATTGGTTCTTTTAATGCCCGGCCACTTCTCAAGTTGCGCTACCTGAATTTCGTCATCAAAGTGGCCGATATTGCAGACAATCGACTGGTCTTTCATGGCGGCCATGTGCACAGCTGTAATAATATCGCGATTCCCTGTTGCGGTAACGAAAATGTTTCCCTCTTTAACGGCATCATCCATTGTTACAACCTCGAACCCCTCCATGGCAGCCTGAAGCGCACAAATCGGGTCAATCTCGGTAATTAAAACCCTTGCACCATAGCTATGCATTGAACGGGCACACCCCTTGCCAACATCGCCGTACCCGGCCACGACAACCACCTTGCCGGCAATCATAACATCAGTGGCACGCTTAATTCCGTCTGCAAGCGACTCGCGGCATCCGTAAAGGTTGTCGAATTTAGATTTTGTAACCGAGTCGTTAACATTAAATGCCGGGAAGAGGAGCTTGCCCTGCTCCAGCATCTGGTAGAGGCGGTGAACGCCGGTTGTGGTCTCTTCTGATACACCTTTAACCTCTGAAGTTGCTTTATGCCAGCGACCTTTGTCAGCTGCCAGAATTTTTTTAAGAATTTTGTTCAGTTCCAATTCGTCCTGAGTATCGGCATGAGCATCCAGAATTGAAGGATTACTCTCTGCCTCATATCCCCGGTGTAACATTATAGTGGCGTCACCGCCGTCATCAACAATTAGTGTAGGACCCTTGCCGGCGCCAAAATCGAGAGCCCTCTCGGTGCACCACCAGTACTCCTCCAGAGTCTCTCCCTTCCATGCGAAAACAGGCACTCCGGCAGCAGCAATAGCCGCAGCAGCATGATCCTGAGTTGAATAGATATTGCAACTGCACCAACGAACCTCAGCGCCAAGCACTTTAAGCGTTTCAATCAGCACAGCAGTCTGAATAGTCATGTGAAGCGAGCCCATCACGCGGGCGCCGGCCAGCGGCTTAGAAGCGCCATACTTTTTGCGCAGAGCCATCAGCCCCGGCATCTCCTTTTCTGCAATCTCAATCTCTTTTCTACCGAATTCCGCCAACGTAATGTCGGCCACCTTGTAGTCTTTCATGATGTATGTGTATATGTATATGTATATGTGTGGTTTCGCTATATGCAGTGCAGAGGTTGGTGTGTTATGTACGAAAATCTCCGCGCCACTTTTGTTCAATGTATTGTTATTTAGGCGCTTGCAAAAGAGACTTCAGTGAGATTAAAGGTGTTTTCGTTGAAGTCTATTTTTTATGTGTTTGTAAATTAAGTGGTTGAGCAAAAGTGGCGCGGAGATTTTTTTGTGTTCCTTGAAGTCTATTTTTTATGTGTTTGTAAATTAAGTGATTGAGCAAAAGTGGCGCGGAGATTTTTTGGCGTGGCGCGGAAATTTTAAAAGCTGCCGCGTACAATTTTGGCGACGTTGTCGGAACGGCCGAGGGTGTAGTAGTGGATGCCGGGAACGCCGGCCTTTAGTAGTTCGCGGGATTGAGCGGTAGCCCACTCGACACCAACCTCGCGGGCAGCAGCATCGTCACGGCAGGCAGCCACCGCTTTGTACAGCTCATTCGGCACATCTATGTGGAATGTCTGAGGCAGCAGACGAATGTCGTTCAAGGCCGAAATCGGCTTCAGACCCGCAATAATCGGAACCCCGATACCGGCGGCCCTACACTCCTCTACAAACCTGAAAAACTTAGTATTATCGAAAAACATCTGAGTAACAATATAGTGTGCGCCGGCATCAACCTTCTCTTTAAGCCGGGCAATATCAGCCTCCAAATTGGGAGCCTCAAAATGCTTCTCCGGATAGCCCGCGACACCAATACAAAATGAAGTAGGAGCAGCGTGCTCCATAGCCTCGTCAAGATAGCGACCCCGGTTGAGATTCGAAATCTGAGTCACAAGGCCGGCGGCATTCGAATGCCCCTCCTTTTCGGGAATGAACGAGCGGCTGCCACGCACAGGATCACCACGAAGTGCCAGAACATCGTGAATTCCAAGAAAATTCATCTCAATCAAAGCATTCTCGGTCTCCTCACGGGTAAAACCTCCGCACAGAACATGAGGCACAACAGTAATATCGTACTTATACTTAACCGCAGCCGCCAGCGCAATAGTTCCCGGCCTGATTCGCGCCACCCGCTTCTCAAGCGTACCGTCGGGCCTCTCGCGATACGTGGTCTCGTTGCGGTGTGAGGTAAAATTGATATAAGCCGGCTCAAACTCCAACAGCCCTTCTATTGTGCTGTAAACCTTGTCTATGCTGTGTCCTTTTAACGGAGGGAGGAGCTCAAATGTGAAGAGCGGATTTTTTGCTGTTTGAATTTTTTCGAGTACTGTCATATTGGGGGTGTTTAGGGAAATTCTCCGCGCCACTTTTGTTCAAAGTGTTGTTATTTAGATGTTTGCAAATGAGACTTCAGCGAGATTAATGGTGTTTGCGTTAAAGTCTGTTTTGTATGTGTTAGCAAATCAAGTGGTTGAGCAAAAGTGGCGCGGAGATTTTTTACGTTGGTTAAAGTCTGTTTTGTATGTGCTTGTAAATTAAGTGGTTGAGCAAAAGTGGCGCGGAGATTATTATTGGGGTTAGGTGCGGAGGAGTTTGGCGGCCTCCTCAGTGGTTAGGTTTTTGCGGTGGGCGTACTCTTCCAGCTGGTCGGGGGCTACGGGGCCTACGTTAAAGTAGGTGGAGGCGGGGTGGTCGATTAGGTAGCCGCATACGGAGGAGGGCGGGTTCATTGTGTAGTTTTCTGTTAGCGAGACGCCAATTGTTTGTGTGGCGTTGAGGATTTCGAAGAGTGTCTGCTTCTCGGAGTGGTCCGGGCAGGCAGGGTAGCCGGGTGCGGGGCGAATACCCTGGAACTTGTTGCGAAAGAGCTCCTGCGGGGTTAGGTTTTCGTCGGGTGCATATGCCCAGTACTCTTTTCGGATTCGTTCGTGCAGCCATTCAGCTGTTGCTTCGGCCAGACGGTCGCTTAAAATTCTGATCATAATGGTTGCGTAGTCGTCGTTTTGGTAGGCGGCAAATTTTTGGTTGTCGATTTTGGCGGTTACCACAAAGAGGCCGAGGTGAGATGAAGTGTTTAACTCATCTGGTGTATGTTGTTGAACAGCAGGTGTTAAGGGAGAAGTGGTTTTGGAAGTGATGTTTAACTCTTCCTGTGTATGTTGTTGAATAGTAGGCGTTAAGGGAGAAGCGGTTTTGGAAGTGGTGTTTAACTTATCCTGTGTATGTTGATGAACAGTAGATGTTAAGGGAGATGCGGTTTTGGAAGTGATGTTCAATTTGCCTTGTGAAGTGGTGTTCAATTTGTCTTCTGCAGTGCTGTTTGAGTGGTTTGGGTTATTAGGGTGTGGTAATAGAAAATCGGCGAGGCAGAGGTTGGGGGTGCCGAGGGGCTTTTGCTCCTGATTGCGCAGGAAGCAGAGGCGGTAAGGAGTAAAGTTAGGCTGACCGTTAAAATTTTGCGAATCAAATGAGGTTTGTTGAGAAGATGAAATATGTTGGTTAGGTGAACTGGCTTGGTCGGTTGGGCTTTGTTGGGGAGGTGAATTCTTATGGCCAAATGAAATGCTATGATCAAGTGAACTGGTTTGATTAAGTGAACTGGTTTGATCAAGTGAACTGGGTTGATTAAGTGAACTGGGTTGATTAAGTGAACTGGCTTGATCAAGTGAACTGTTTTGGGTAAGCGAATTGGTTTGTTCTGAAGTTTTTACGTAAAGAATGGCGTCGTCTCCTTGGGAGTGGGCGGGGTAGAGGCCGAAGCGGGCGTGGGCGGTTATGAGGTTATTTTCGATTATTTGGTTCAGGTAGTGTTGTGCTTTTTGATAGAGGTCACGGGCTTCGGGGCCTTTTACCGGGTCGTCAAAGATGTCGGGGTATTTTCCGCTCATCTTCCAGGCGTAAAAGAAGAAGGTCCAGTCGATGTAGGGCAGTAGTGTCCTCAAATCTATATTGTGAAGTGTGTGTGTGCCGGGCTTCGCCGGTGGAGTATGGCGGTATGTAGCCGGGTTGAGTTGGTTGGTGCGTGCTTGTGAAAGGGGAATGAGTTTTTGGGTGGTTTTGGAGGCGAGGTGGGCTTCACGGAGTGAGGCGTAGCGTTGTGTGAGTCGGGCAATGTAGTCGCCTGAGGTTTCGCTGCGGAGTGCAGAGAGCACTCCGGCGGCCTTTGAGGCGTCTTTCACATGAATCACCGGGCCGGAGTATCCGGGAGCGATTTTAACGGCAGCATGAACCTCCGATGTTGTTGCTCCGCCAATTAGCAGCGGAAACCTTACTCCGCGGCGCTCCATCTCGGTAGCAACATTCACCATCTCGTCAAGCGAAGGGGTGATCAAACCACTAAGCCCGATGAAATCGACATTATGCTCAACCGCCGCATCGATAATCTTCTCTGCAGGCACCATAACGCCAAGATCTATAATGTTGTAGTTATTGCAAGAGAGCACAACGCTCACAATATTTTTGCCAATATCGTGAACATCTCCCTTAACGGTAGCAAGCAACAGAGTGCCCGAATCCTTTACAGGTGCACCCAGGTTCTCCTCCTCGATAAATGGAGAGAGGGCCTCGACGGCCTTTTTCATCACACGAGCACTTTTTACAACCTGTGGAAGGAACATTTTACCCGAACCAAAGAGGTCACCTACCTCGTTCATCGAATCCATCAGCGGCCCTTCAATCACGTCGAGGGTGCGCGGAAAGTGCTTGCGTGCTTCAAGAACGTCGTCCTGGACGTGTGAGTCGAGGCCCTTGATAAGAGCGTGTCTGATTCTCTCGTTAACAGGTAGTGAGCGCCAATCCGAGCCGCGGGCAGTTTGTGAAAAAGCTTGTTGGGTTGGGTAGTTGGAGTGTTGGTTGGGTTGAGTTTGTTGGGTTAGGTCTTGGAATGGTGACTGTGAATAGTCTTGTGCCGGGGTGGGGTGGAGCTGTTGCTCGGCAAAGGTGAGCAGGCGCTCGGTGGCGTCGCGGCGGCGGTTGAGAATGAGATCTTCTACAAGCTGCAGAAGGTCAGGTGGAATTTCGCTGTAAACCTGAAGCATTCCCGGGTTCACGATGCCCATATCCAGGCCGGCGTTAATGGCGTGGTAGAGAAATACCGAATGCATTGCCTCCCGTATGTGATCCATTCCCCTGAACGAGAATGAGAGGTTGCTTATACCGCCGCTCACCTTTGCGTATGGCAGATTCTGCTTTATCCAGGAGGTGGTCTTAATGAAGTCGGCAGCGTAGTTGTTATGCTCCTCAATTCCGGTAGCTATAGCAAGAACATTGGGGTCAAAAATTATATCTTCAGGTGGAAATCCAACCTTTTGGGTTAACAGTTTGTAACTTCTCTGGGCCACCTCTACCCTCCTCTCAAAGGTGTCGGCTTGCCCTGCCTCGTCAAACAGCATAACAACCGCCGCAGCCCCATATCGCTTTATCAACAAAGCACGATGCAGGAATAGCCTCTCACCCTCTTTTAAGCTGATTGAATTGACAACCGATTTACCCTGAATGCACTTTAAACCACTCTCAATAACCTCCCATTTAGATGAGTCAATCATAAGAGGTAATTTTGAGATATCAGGCTCGGCCATAAGCAGATTGATAAACCTGACCATAGCACTTTCGGAGTCGAGCATGGCCTCGTCCATACATATATCAATAATCTGAGCACCACCCTCAACCTGCTCACGTGCAACCTCAAGGGCCTCGCCGTACCGCTCCTCCCGAATCAATCGTGCAAACTTCTTTGAACCTGAAACATTTGTGCGCTCACCCACATTGACGAAGTTGGTCTGCGGAGTGATTACAAGCGGCTCAAGGCCACTTAATCGCGTATGCTTATGAATAACCGGGATTTCCCTTGGTTTGTGTCTTGTGGCTGCCTCGGCAATTTTTGCTATGTGGGCAGGAGTTGTCCCACAGCAACCTCCGATAATGTTAACCCATCCACTCTGCATATACTCCTCTGTAATAGAGGCCATTTGCGAAGCGTCCTGATCGTACTCTCCAAACTGGTTGGGAAGGCCCGCATTAGGGTGGACTGATAGTAAAAACGGCGATTTAGCAGAGAGCTCCTTTACAAACGGTCTCAGCTGGGCGGCTCCCATTGCGCAGTTTAGCCCCACACTTAGCAACGGAAAGTGCGAAACCGAAATCAGAAACGCCTCAAGAGTCTGCCCGGTTAACGTACGGCCACTTGCATCGGTAATAGTCACCGAAACCATCACCGGCAACCTTACACCCTTCTCCTGAAACACATCCCCTATTGCAAAGAGAGCCGCCTTGGCGTTAAGAACATCAAAAACAGTCTCGACAAGCAAAATATCAACACCTCCATCAATCAAACCACGTACCTGCTGCGAATAGGCCGAAACAAGCTGATCAAACGTTACACTCCTGGCACCCGAATCACTCACATCAGCCGACATAGAAGCCGTCCTGTTGGTCGGCCCTATTGACCCGGCCACGAAGCAGGCGCGGCGGCACGTTTTTTCCAAGGAGGCAGCATACAACTCAACCGCCTCTACACCCAGCCGCGCCCCGGCCAGATTCAACTCATAAACCATCCCCTCCATGCCATAATCGGCCATAGATATTGAGTTGGCATTAAACGTATTAGTGCTGATTATATCTGCCCCGGCCATAAGATATTCAAGATGAATGGCCTGGATAATATCGGGGCGCGTAATAGAAAGAAGATCGTTATTACCCTTTTGCGGTTTGGGATGATTTTTAAAGCACATGCAGCGGTAATCATCCTCCTGCAGGTTGTAGCGCTGGATCATTGTGCCCATTGCACCGTCCAGCACCAGGATCCTCTTTTTAAGAAGATCCTGAAGCATTTTATTCATCAGATTTATATTAGAAATGAGCGGTTAGTCTCAAATGTTGTTTCGAAAGTGGGAACCAATAGTTTTAACAGATTTAATCTGTTACAGCTGGCGGTTCAAGTGCCTGTTTGCTCTTTTTGTAGCAGAGCCAGGCAACAACGGCAAAGAGAATAAGGACAATTAAGTACGATAACTGAACCTCTGCAGTGATCGCACCACCTCCCTTTTTGTTAACAGAGTTACTCACCGAGAAGATTAGAATCACGTGAGAAACAAGCCCTACAGCAGCGACAATGGCAGCCTGCTTATCCCTCTTCTCATGTTTAGAGAAGTATGAGATGGCACCACCTGCGATTGCTGCACCAAAACCAATAATGGCCCAGATATTTGCAGGAATCTTCTCTCCTGAACCTCTCCTTGAGTTTTTACTCGCCTCAATTTTAGTACCCGTAACCAGATTGAATCCGGAAACACCGGCAACCTTCTGGCCACCGCAGCTAATGGTAAAGAAATTACCAAAGAAGAACAGAACAATAATTGCAAATAGTACCGGAGCAACAGGGACTTTTGAATTTGGTTTGTTTTCCATTTCTTAAAGTTTAAGTTAATAAATGTATGATTGGTACATGAACTGACTTAAGCAGGAAGTTCTCTCTTTTTGAAGCTTAAATATATATGGTGAAAGTCACCGGGGCGGGAGAGGGCAATGTTTACACGAATATGAAGGTTGCCTTGTTGCAAATCGTTCTCGCACATTGTTTCTCCAAGCCCAACCTCAACGCCAAAAGCTTCTAAATTGGATGAACCTTGAAGTGCCCCTTTTTTCTTTAGTTCACCCAGAAAATCATTAACAACACTCTTTATCTTAGCCCAAGTTTCGGGCCCGTTTTTCTCATATGCAAACGGAGATAGGTACACCCTAAGGGAATCCTCAATCATAAACCTGGTGCGAACCACATTTATAAATGTGAACTCATTGCGGCTGCTCTCCAAAGTCCTTGAACCCCATATTCTGACTCCCTCAGACTGAGAATAGAGAATCCCATTTACAGGTTTAACCCCGGGCGCGGCGTTCAAAGCATTTATAAGCGCCAGATCTGTCTTAAAAGCAAGACCCGCAATATGAACAAAAGGCACATTTGCAGGAGCCTTCCAGACACCAACAGTAGAGTCAATTTTGCAATATATCCCGGCCACAATACCCGAAACAGGCATAAGCGACCCGGTATCAACACGCTTCACCCACGGATAGTATGCCGCGCCAAACCCCAAATGCATATCCCCAATCCCTCGGCGAAAAGCCACTATCGGGTCGTCTGACCCTCCACGCTCTTTGTAACCCGAATGAATGTCAAGCACCGCAAAGCAACCATTGAGCTTACACCCGCAAAGAGCCAGCATCTCCCGCTGAAGAGCAAAACAATCCTCAGCCGGCAACA
This sequence comes from Bacteroidales bacterium UBA5548, assembly GCA_002425935.1. Lineage (GTDB taxonomy): Bacteria > Bacteroidota > Bacteroidia > Bacteroidales > UBA932 > Bact-08. The sequence continues at coordinate 59,189 of DINE01000005.1, forward strand.
GTACCGCCTCGGGTACCACCAGAATTGAAACCTGCGGGCCGCCAACAAGCGCCTCCAGCCCCATACTCAGCCGACCCTTATCAATCGCATCTTCATAGCCACCCACCGAAACAACATAGCACTCAAATCCACCGTTATAAAAGAACTGATCTACACTGTAATAGAGCATATAACTATCCATCAGAGAACCCACTACATATTGGGGCGGCCCGCCAAAGAGTTCCCTAAACTGAGCCAAAGAGCTCACCGGCAAAGGCCTGTTCAGATGCGAAGTGCCACCATATTCGCTCTTTTGCGTGTAACCCACAAAAGCAGCCACATAGGTCGGCCGCTCCACAATTCTGTGCGGAACCTCTTCGATTTCAGAAAGATATACACCGGGAGAGTGGTTTGAGGAGTTTATGAATAAACACACGTTTATGATTATAATACAAAATTTACTTCACATGTGATCAAAAACAATGAATTCCACAAATATTAATTAGAAACTAATGATTTAACATCATAGATATGGTTCATTAGTTTTCTTTAAGTACTTATATTTTTAAGTGCCAAATCAAGTAATTCAAATTCTTGTGTTAATTCATAATGATGATTACCAATAAATAAGCCATTACAATCAATATAATTTGCATTGTC
>DINE01000022.1 GCA_002425935.1 Bacteroidales bacterium UBA5548
GATTAATATTTTATATATGAAAAAAGTACTCCTTTTATCACTTTTATTTTTTACAGCAGCAACATGTTGCCTTAACGGGAATATTGCTTATGCTGCCGGGACATTAGCCGAGAGCCGGATGATGAGATTTCCGGATATTCACGGAGATAAACTTGTATTCAGCTATGGCGGGGATTTATATATCTCCGATTTAAGCGGCGGAACTGCCAGAAGATTAACTTCACATATTGGTTATGAGATGTTTCCAAAGTTTTCACCAGATGGAAAAATGATTGCCTTTACAGGCCAGTACGACGGTAACACAGAGGTTTTTGTGATTCCGGCAGAGGGGGGAGAGCCCGTTAGACTAACCTACACTCCAACTCTCTCAAGAGATGATGTTGGCGACAGAATGGGGCCTAATAATATTGTAATGGATTGGTCTGTAGATGGTAAGAATATTCTGTACAGAACAAGAAGCTTTACCTTTAACGATTTTACAGGTCAACTTATGACTGTCCCGGTAACCGGCGGGATTTCTGTGCCTGTTCCCTTGAAGAACGGAGGCTTTGCAAACTACTCTCCGGATGGCAAATTTTTAGCTTATAATTACATATTCAGGGAGTTCAGAACATGGAAGAGATATACCGGAGGAATGGCCGACGACATCAGAATTTTTGATTTCAAAACAAAAAAATCTGAAAAGATTACAGATAATATCTATCAGGATATCTTCCCGATGTGGTCACCGGATGGCACTGTTGTATATTATATCTCTGACAGAGACGGCTATATGAATCTTTTCGGTTACGATGTAAAGAGTAAGAGCACAAAGCAGCTTACAAGCTACAAAGAGTACGATATTAAGTTTCCTTCTGCAGGTGGTGATTACATTGTTTACGAAAACGGAGGCTATATTGTTAAATATAATATGAAGAGTGGCAAGGATGAGAGGCTAAAAATATATATTGCTAATGATGCCAACTATTCACGTCCTGAGTGGAAGGACCTCTCAAAGAGTGTGAGATCATATTCACTTTCTCCAAATGGAGAGAGAGTACTTGCAACTGCAAGGGGAGATATTTTTTCAATCCCTTCAAAAAGCGGGGTTACCTACAACCTTACTAACTCAAGTAATGCAAACGACAAAAATGCAGACTGGGCACCGGACGGAAGCGGTTATGCTTATATTTCGGATAAAGAGGGTGAGTTCAATATCTATCTCTTTGACAGCAGGACTAAAAAAGAGAGAAGGCTTACAGATATTAAAGGCTATATTTTCGGTTTTGAATGGTCGCCTGACTCAAAGAAGATTCTATGGAGCGAGAAGAGAAATACTCTCAATCTGCTGGATGTGGCAACAGGGAAGAATACTGTGGTTGAGCAGTCGGGGATAAGCCCGATTAACGATTACAACTGGGCTCCAAACTCATCTTATATAGTTTATACACGTCCGGGAAAACAGGTAAGTACGGTGGTTGTGTATGATATTAAGAACGATAAAAAGATTCAAATTACAGATGAGTGGTACTCTTCGTTTGGTGCAAATTTCAGTAAAGAGGGTAAGCATCTCCTTTTTGTTTCCAACAGATCGTTTAACCCAACTTACAGCAATACCGAGTGGAACCATGCATATACGAATATGAGTAAAATCTATATTCTTCCTCTGACAAATGATGCAGAGATTCCTTTTGCTGTTAAAAACGACACTGTTTCAATAGTCTCTGCAGAAAAACCTGCTGCTCCCGCTTCGAAGGAGATTCAATACAACTTCGAAAATATTCCGGCAAGGACGGTTGAGCTACCTGTATCGCCATCTTCATACAATAATCTTCATATGATTGGCAATCAGGTTTATTACAATTCAAGGAGAGGGACTTATGTTTATGACACAGAGGCTAAAAAAGAGACCGATCTTGGTGTAATGGTTATTTTCAGCCACGGTTACAAGAAGGCACTTGCCGTTTCAGGTCAGGGTATTCAGGTTATTGATGTTCCCAAAGCAGCGGTTACTGTTAACAAACCTCTCTCTCTTGCGGGAGTGAAAAAGCTTGTCAATTACAGAGAGGAGTGGATGCAGATCTACAATGAGACATGGCGGCAGATGAGAGACTTCTTCTATTCCAAAAACATGCATGGAGTGAACTGGGATGATATTTACAAGAGATATGCAGTACTTGTGCCACATATTAATCACCGTTCTGACCTTACCTATCTGATAGGGGAGATGATAGGTGAGCTGAATGTAGGGCATGCATATTCACAGAATGGAGAGAAGCCGGAGCCTCCAAGAGTTCAGACCGGCCTTCTGGGAGCACGTTTCTCGAAGGATAAGTCGGGTTACTTTAAAGTTGATAAAATTATCGAGGGTGAAAACTGGAGCAAAGAGACAAGATCTCCTCTGACACTTCCAGGTGTAGAAGTTAAGGAGGGAGAGTATATCATCTCTGTAAATGGGGTTAATCTTAAAGATATTGATGATATCTTTAAAACGCTGGCAGGTACAGCTGGAACGGTTGTTGAACTTGAAGTTAACCCTAAGCCTGAGGCAGCAGGTGCCAGAAAGGTTTACACCGAGCCGATAGCTGATGAGTCACAGCTCTATTACTTCAGCTGGGTAAGAGAGAATATAAAGAGGGTATCTGAAGCAACAAATGGTGAAGTGGGGTATATTCACATTCCTGATATGGGTGTTGCCGGCCTTAACGAGTTTGTAAAGCACTACTACCCACAGCTAGGCAAAAAGGCGCTGATAATTGATGATCGAGGTAACGGCGGAGGAAATGTGTCGCCAATGATTACAGAGAGGCTTCAGAGAAGCATCACCTTCTTTACAATGCACACAAACCAGACAGAGGGCTCTTTAAATCCCGTAGGTACATTTGACGGACCAAAAGTGCTGCTTGTTAACGAATATTCTGCATCAGACGGTGATCTCTTCCCATACAGATTCAAAAAGCACGGACTTGGAACAGTTATAGGAAAAAGAACATGGGGCGGAGTTGTCGGTTACAGCGGAACTATTCCTGTGGTTGACGGAGGATCTATTGTCACCCCTTCTTATGCTCCGTTTGCAGTCGATGGCAGCGGATGGATAATCGAGGGAGAGGGAGTCCATCCCGATATTGAGATTTCTAATGATCCATACAAAGATTTTATGGGAGAAGATGAGCAGTTGAACAAAGCTATTGAAGTTATCAAGAGCAAAATTAAGGAGCATAAATACTCTCCACCTGTTATTCCTGCATTTCCCGACAAGAGTCCGGGCAGATAGTTAATCTGAGTCAAATGAAAAAGCAGCTCCTTTTCGGGAGCTGCTTTTATTTTTCAAGAAAACTGCGCTGCAGCCTATGCTATTTGAAACTATGAATTTGAAACTACTTTAATTTAATTTAACCCCCACAAACTGCAGCGAAGTCTCATGATTTTTGCGGAGACCAAACTTAAATAATAAAATTCAGGATTGCCTCTGTTGCGGAGGTTGTTATAAATTGTTTCGTTTTCGGTTCGTCTATGTATCAGAATATCAATACTAAATTAAATCTTTGTCGCAAAATGTTTTATTCGTTTTCTGAAGAATCATCGTCATTTTGCTGGATTTTTTTGTGGATTCTGCCCTTTAATGAGCGGATACTTGACTGAGTTGTGTTGAGAAAATCTCCAATCTCCTGATTGGAGAATCCATCTTCGCTCAACACATATATGAGCTTTTCGTAGTCGGTTAGCTTGTCCATGTTTGGCAAGTGACTGTACATCTCCATGAACTCTTCACGTGAAGTTATAGATGACAGAGCCGATCTTGTCATCAGGTTTGCCTGATCGATAACAGAGTTCAGACTGTCAAATGTGTCGGAAGAGACCTTCCTGCACCTTAGAGCCTCTTTATAAACGCCGTCTATCAGCTGCGGAAGTACAAATGAAGTATTTTTGCACAACTCAGAGGTTATCCATAATTTTCTGTTTTCCTGTTTAAAGTGAACTTTATCCTTAACTGCAGTAACAGCTTTTTTATGGTGTTTTTTCAGTACTCTGGAGAGAATGTATAGTGTTGCCAGAGATAATACAGTTATTCCTATAATTGTGAATATGAGTATGGTGCGTTGATTTTTGAGGGATTTTATAATAGTCTCCCTGCTCTTAATATCATACTTCCGCTCAATCTCTGTAACCCTCTCCTGATTTATTTTTGTAAAGGCTCTGATATAAATTTGATAGGCCTTTTTGTAACTCTCATATGCCTCTTTGTAATCTCCGTTTTCGGCATACAGCTCTGCCAGATATCGGTGGTAGAAATGGCCGTTAATAGATGCCGAATCTCTGATTGATGCTACTGAAAGCTTGCTGTAATATAGTGTGCTGTCTCTGTTTCCGTGTCTTTTGAAAGAGGCTGCAACCATGTAGTGAAGTTGTGAATAGTTTACATCCAGTTTTGCATCTTTGGCTGTCTGCATCATCTTTTTAAGATACTCAACTGCAATTGTATAGTCTTTTTTTGCAGTATGGTAATAATAGAGGGCGTTGCTCAGATTGTACGAAAGGTAGGGAGGAAGATCTGTTTCATCGGCAAAATAGGTTAGTTGCAACAGAGCGTCGGTATATTGCCTCTGACCGAAATTAATCCAGAATAACTCAAGCCGGGCGTTAAGCATTGTGTATTTATTGCCGGCTTTATTGCATAGCTCCATACACTTGATTACTGCTTTTGTTGCCTCTTCTCTGTTGTCTCTGGCTCTGTAAATTCTTCCCAGATATAAATAGAGAGTGCTGCCAAGGTTGTAATCTTTAATTCCGGTTCTCACAAATTGATTTTCGGCGTCTCTGATGAGAGTGTATGCAGTTGAGTCGTTCCTGTTGGTGTTGAATAGTGCTGCACCATTAAAAAGTAGTGCTCGAGTATAGTTGTATGTATCCTCTTTTGCACGAAAGATGTATGAAGGTACAAGAATTGCTGTGTCGCTTGGTGTTTTCCCGTTAAGATACTCAAAGGAGATTGTTCTTATGAGTCTTGAATAGGCTCTGTTCTCTTCGTTCAGAATCATATTGTCTATCCTGTCAAGGGAGTCAATAACCTGTTTTGGAGAGGTGTAGATTGATTTATCAAGATTTGCCAATCTTTGATTTATAAGTTGCTGTGATCCGTTCTCTCTCTCTCTTGAGCAGGAGATCAGCAGGACTAAAAGAAACAGTAACGGTATATTTTTCATTATTCTGTTTTAATATTTGCAAATATAGCTAATTACAAGGATGGATGAGTAAACTAATAGATTTGTAAATATTTAATACCTCTCCGGTATTGTTGATTTCGTTTTCAACATGCTTATTGTCAAAGTGTAAAGCTTTATTTGCTGCCTGTTCTTAAACTATTTTACCCTTATTAACCAATTTTATCATACGCAAATTTGGTAAAAAATAGCTATTTTTGGGTTATCAATTAATAGTTATGAATATTAAGATTTTAAGATATACCGCAACTGTTCTTGTTACTGCGGCACTGGTACTGCTTAGCTCTTGTGAAAAAAATCCATTCAGCAATGATGATTACAGAAAGGTTGTCATCTTGTATATGGCTGCAAACAATAACCTTAGCAGCTATGCCGAACACAACATTGCAACCCTTAAAGGGGGATTTATACCTGACAAAAACAGCAAAGACATTCTCATTGTGTATGCCCACATCGCGGGGAACATTCCAAAGCTTACCAGACTTTTCAAAAACTCAGACGGTTCTGTTACCGAAGATCCTGTTGCTGTGTATGAAGATCACAACTCGGCAAACGGAGATGTTTTAAAAGCCGTCTTAAATAAAGTAAAGACAATTTTCCCTGCAAAAGAGTATGGTCTTATACTTTGGTCCCATGCCACAGGTTGGCTTCCTCAAGGTTACTATAACTCCACATTTCAGGGAACTTGGTTTGAGGATCCTTACGCAGGAATGGTTAAAAGTTTCGGAGAGGACAGAGGAGTAGAGATGGAGATAAAAGAGCTGAAGTCGGCTCTGCCGTTCCATTTTAACTTCATAATTTTTGATTGTTGTTTCATGGGAGGCATTGAGTCTGTCTATGAGCTTAAAGACAAGGCAACTTATATAATTGCTTCACCTACAGAGATTCTTGCAAACGGTTTCCCTTACAGAGATATAATGAGTCCTCTTTTCCAGACTAAATCAAACCTTGAGGAGGCGTGCCGCCTCTTTTACGAGTATTACAATGCTCAGTCAGGGGTGCACAAATCTGCAACGATTGCTCTTTACAAAACAGAAAATCTCAGACAATTGGCTACTGTTGCCAAGGGGATCTTTAACAACCACAGAGATAAAATTCAAACGCTGGATATGGGAAAGATCCAACCATATTTTCGTCTGAATAAGAGATGGTTCTGGGATCTTGGAAATCTTATCGAAGAGATTGCAACACCAACCGAGTATCTTACGTTCAGAACCGCTTTGGAAAATGTTGTTGTCGCCAAGTGGACAACAGAGTATTTCATAGATATAAAGATTAATAAGTTCTCGGGGATCAGCACCTATATTCAAAACCCCTCAAACTCTTTTCTGGACACCTTTTACAAGGGTTTCGACTGGAATTTTGATTCAGAGATGATTAAATAGATTTCCGGTTGCACGGGAGCATTTTTTTTGTATCTTTGCGACCTCTAAAAAAGGAAACTTTTTTGGTGCAATGGGGTCCGGTACGGTTCCGGATTGAGTAACACATTTTAAATTAACAACATGAAGTCAATTTCATTAAAAGGTCAATCAAGAGAGATTACCAAAAAAAGCGCTATCAATGCAATGAGAAGAGAGGGTCAGATCCCTTGTGTTCTTTACGGACCTAAGGTTGAAAACCTCCATTTTTCACTTTCAGACAGAGATCTTCTTCTGATTCTTAACACACCAAATTCATACATCATTAACCTTGATGTTGATGGCAAAGAGTACAAAGCTGTTTTCCACAGTGCACAGTTTCATCCGGTAACTGATGAGCCTCTTCACATAGATTTTCTTACAGTTTCTGAGTCAAGACCGGTTGTAATCAACGTTCCGGTTGTGATAAAAGGTAACTCAGAGGGTGTTCGCCAGGGTGGTAAGCTTATTCTTGTAACAAGGAAACTTAAGGTTTCTGCTGCTTTAAATGATCTTCCGGATAATATTGAGGTTGACATTACAGACCTTAAGATTGGTAAATCAATTGTTGCCGGCGATGTTAAGCTTGATAAAATACAGGTTCTGACTCCAAAAACAACTATCATCTGCTCTGTTAAGATGACACGTGCTGCTATTGGAGCTGCTGCTGCCGCTGCTGCTGCCGCAGGTAAATAGTAAATTTAAAGAGTATGAGCTATCTGATTGTCGGATTGGGAAACATCGGAATTGAATATGCTGATACTCGTCACAATATCGGTTTTATAGTATTGGATGCCTGGGCTCAGGCATCCAATATTCTTTTTGAGAGCGGTCGTTACGGCTATGTTGCCGAAACACGTTACAAAGGCAGAAAGGCAGTCCTGCTCAAGCCATCTACTTACATGAACCTGAGTGGTAAAGCGGTTAGCTACTGGATGCAGAAGGAGAAGATCCCCCTTGAAAATGTTCTGGTTATTGTAGATGACCTAGCTCTTCCGCTGGGCACACTAAGGATGAGAAAGCAGGGTAGTGACGGTGGTCACAACGGATTGAGGGATATTACAGAGACTCTGGGAACTTCTAACTTTGCAAGACTCAGGGTTGGAATAGGTGATAACTTCTCAAAAGGGAGGCAGGTTGATTATGTTCTGGGAAGCTGGAGCGATGAGGAGAGGAAGTTACTTCCTGGAATCTGTGAAAAATCGTATGAGGCTGCAAAATCCTTCATTACAATTGGTCCTGAAAGGACAATGAATTTCATTAATACCAAATAACGGTAAAGCTCTTAATATGAGCAGAATTGATAAATTTCTCTGGAGTGTCAGACTTTTCAAGACCAGAAATGAGTCTGCTGATGCCTGCCGTTCGGGTAAGATTAAGGTTAACTCTGCTGAGGCAAAACCTTCCCGTGAGGTGAAGGTGGGTGATATGATCGATCTGCGCAGGGTAAATATCAATTATAAGTACAGAATACTTCAAGTCCCTGCAAACAGGCTGCCGGCCAAACTGGTGCCTGAACATCTGGAAAATCTGACTCCGCAGGAGGAGCTGGATAAACTTAATATTCCAAAAGAGAGCCTCTTATTTTACCGTGAAAGAGGGAAAGGGAGGCCAACTAAAAAAGAGAGAAGAGATATCGACGAGATTCTCGACAACTTTGACTCTGACGAGCCTCTTTTCTGATCTGTTCGAACGTTAGTAATCTTTAGCTATTGTTGCACTGTACGCTCTTCACCTTTAGCGGTTATCTCCAGAAGAGTGCAATCTCCGTTAATCTTAAACTCTCCCATCTGGGCAGGTATCAGAATAACCTCTCCTCTTTTAATTTTCTCTGAAATATTTCCGTTGATAATGGTTGCTTCACCCTCTGTGCAGAGGTAAATTATAAAACTTGAGTATCTGTAGCTTGCATTGCTGTAGCTCTCCTTTACAACCACTCTGTTAATTGTAAAGTATGGATTATCTGCCTTTCCCTCTTTAAATATGAACTTAGATGTGTCAAGTTTTTCATAGTCAATGCAGTCGATGGCAAGATCGATGTGCATCTCCCTTGCGGTCTGCGGATTATGTTCTCTTCCCCAGTCGTATACCCTATATGTAACATCGGAAACCTGCTGTACCTCTGCAACAAGAATGCCTCCTGTGGCTGCGTGAAGTGTTCCGGGCTTAATGTAAATAATGTCTCCGGGAATCGGTTTGATTACATTGAGAACATCTGTTACTGTCTCGTCGTTGCATTTGTCGTAAAACTCCTGAGCTGTAAGTTTTCTGTTTAAGCCCAGGTAGATTTTTGCATCCGGAGAGGCCTCAAGAATATACCAGCACTCTGTTTTTCCGTAACAGTCATGTCTTTCGTATGCAGTTTCATCGTCAGGGTGTATCTGAAGTGAGAGACTCTCTTTTATATCCAGAATTTTTATGAGGAGGGGGAATTCGTTTCCGTATCGTTCATAAACTGAATCACCCACCAGATCTCCCAGATATGTCTCAACCAAATCATTTATATCGTTGCCTTCCAGAAATCCATTTGATATATAGGAGATATCGTCCTGAACTCCGCTCAGTTCCCAGCTCTCACCTATGATTGCATCACCTTCGTGATCTTTTCCCAGCCTTTTTTTAATGCTGTCTCCCCCCCAGACTCTCTCTTTAAGAATGGGGCTGAATTTTAAAGGATATAGACGTGTCATAATTTCTGTTCATTAGATAAATTGTTGTACCTGTGTATACAAAAGCCATTGCAAAGGCTATGTAGTACCACATTCCGGGAATCAGGTCATAGAAGCCTGTCTCGGGCGGCAATTCCGGGAATAAAACAGTTACAAGATAAGAAAATCCGTTGTTAATAAAGTGGATTAAGATCACAATCCATAAAGAGTGTGTTTTGTAATAGATCCAACCCATAAGAAGCCCCAGTAAAAAGGCGGGAAGTGCCTGCCAGGGATTCATGTGCATTACTCCAAAGATCAGTGCAGACCAAAAAATTGCTTTAAAGGGGTCCATCTTTGTAAGAAGGCCTCTGAGTATAATTCCTCTGCAGAATATCTCCTCCAGTACCGGGGCAAATATTGCTACAGCAATAAAGCTTAATAGTCTGTTTGTCTGAATCTGCTCAAGAAACTGCTTAAAGAATTCGGGTACCCCCATCCACATAGAGAGTGGCTCAGTGATTATGTTAAAGGAGAAGACAAGCGGTATAGTGAGTAGTACAGTGGCAACTGCTCCTATCTTCCCGAACTGAGGATTGTCTATGGGTATTGATCTTAACTGTTCGCCTGTGATTTTACTCTCTGCAACCCTCTCTCTTACCGATTTGTTAATAACAATCAGGGGAGGTATAAAAATCAGCGGGTACATCATAAGTTCTGATTTCCCGCTTAAACCGGGGAAAATCAGTACCAATATTATATTGACAAGGGCGCCAAAAAGTGAGCCGGCAAGCGCCAGAAGTGCAACCAGAATCCAACTCTGTGTAAGGTCGGGAAGGTATGTTGAATATTTTTTTAGCATTGGATTTTCGCTTTTTTAATTAAAAAGAGGGGCAGGGTAGGCACCCTCTTTAACCAGTTGAGCAACTCTTTGGGCAACAAACTCTCTGTCCTCTTTGTAGGTAACTCCAAACCATTTGTCGGGAGTAGAGAGTATACGGCAAGTTGCGTAATTGTTGGTAATAAGCTCATTCACGATAAAAGGGATATAAAACTCAGATTTAACTTCGCCCCCTTTTGTCTCTAAAAATTTTGTAAAGAGCTTGTCACCCTCTTTGAACAGATCGGGGGTAAATCCCCACATATTCATTGATACTGGCCTCTCTGAGTCAATCTGAACCCTTTCGCCGGCTGAATTGTCTCCAAATATTTTATCACCTTCTCGTTTTACATTGTGATGCTCCTCAACAGATGTCAAAAGGCAATTTTGATCTGCCGAACAGACACCTCTTGATACAACCCCTGATTCAGAGAGGGTGTTTCCGGTGCAGAAACCTACCATTGAAAATGCTCCCTCTTTCCCGTTACAGCTTTTTAGATACTCTGCAAGAATTCTGAATGAGTTCTGGCCGTAATAGTCATCGGCATTTATCACTCCAAAAGGTGTGTCAATTATCTCACCTGCAACCAGAACCGCATGGCCTGTCCCCCAGGGTTTCTCTCTGCCTTCCGGAACAGTAAATCCTGCAGGCAGTTTGTCAAGCTCCTGTTCAACAAAATCGATCTCTATACTTCTTCCGTATCTCTCCCTAACTCTCTTTTCAAAGTCTGCTCTGAAATATGATCTTACAACGAATACAACCTTCCCGAATCCGGCCTTTACTGCATCATAGACAGAGTAATCCATTATAGTCTCCCCGCATGGGCCCACTCCGTCAAGCTGTTTTAGTCCGCCGTATCTGCTGCCCATTCCCGCAGCTAATATCAATAATGTAGGTTTATTCATCGTATGGTTTAATATTAAAATATTCTTCAACAAAATTATTATTAATTTTGTAAAAAATTGAACAATTGGGAGTAAAAGAGCAGTGGCATAAAGTTGCGGATTCCCGCTTTGCCAGAGTCATTCGAAATAAATATCTTATTGCATCCGCAGTTTTTGTGGTTTGGGTGACCTTTTTTGACTCAAATAACCTGATTGACTGGTCTAAGGTTTTAATAAGTATCAGCAATCAGGAGTCTCAGAAGAGTTACTATAAAGGGGAGATTAAATCTATTGAGGAGAAGCTTAACGAACTTACTTCAAACAGAGACTCTCTCGAAAAATTTGCAAGAGAGCAATATATGTTCAAAGAGGACAGTGAAGATGTGTTCATTATCGAGATCAAAAAGTAAGCAAGTCCCTTAAGTCGTTTGAATCATAAGTTGGCCCTCCGTCACAGGGTACAGATTTGTAATTGTAGAAAAACTGATCAATTCCAAATATCATAGCCCCCTCGATATCGTTCATAAAATCGTCACCAACCATAAGTGCAAGACTTTTTTCACCTCCGATCGCATTCAAGGCTCTTTTGAATATTACGGGTGAAGGTTTGTGCACACCCTGCTCTTCAGAAATCATCACAGCATCAAAAAACCGGGATATATTGCAGTTATCCAGCTTTTTATATTGCACCTCCTTAAAGCCGTTTGAAATTATGGCCATCTTAACCCCATTTTTATAAAGTGCTTCGAGAACCTCCATTGCATAAGGCATCAGTGCCGTTTGAAGAGGCATTGTGTTAAGATACTCCTCTCCGAATTCGGTTGCAATTTCCCTGTTATCGGTGCCAAATTCCAAAAATGTTCTGTAAAACCGCTCAGACCTCAGTAGATCTTTAGATAGTTCTCCCTTCTCGTATGCAGCCCACAGCTTGTGGTTGATAGCATCATACTTTTCGTAGAAAAGGTCTTTATCAATCAAGCTAAAACCATATACATCAAGAAGTCTGCTTACATTGTTTTTTGCGTTTGTATCAAAGTCCCAAAGGGTTCTGTCAAGATCAAATAGTATATACCTGTATGCTTTTTTTAGCATTATTCCACCCCTCCAAGATATTTTTTTCCGGTATAATAGTCAATCATTCTGTTGATTGCTTCGGTACATACCGGGCAGAAACCCTCTGCGCTGTTTGTTTTCATCCTGCAGTCAAGATATGGTCTGTAAATACCTTTGGACATATATCCTCCTCCTTCGAAAAGCCCGGTTACTCCTTTATAAATCTCTTCATTTGGTGTGGGAACAGGAGTTGATTTCTGAATTTTATCTCTCCATTTAGAGTCAAAATCTACCAAAGTAGTGAGATTTGGCTCCCATGGCTCACGTTTAAGGTTGTAAAAATCTTCGTATGCGACTGCCGAGCTGTAGTACTCATCTCCAAGACCTGCAAGGCTGTGACCCAGCTCGTGCAGAAATACGGGAGCAGACTGTGGGTGGTCGGCCATACTCAATCCGTAAAAGTTATAAATGCCGCCTCCTCCGTAAATATCGGTGTTAACAATCACATAGAGTGCGTCAAAGTGTGAAGACGAGGCAACTGATGCAACAGTTTTCTGGTTGGGGGCTGTCAGGTAGCGGTCTATCCTGAAGGTGTAGAATGTAGATGAAAGAATTGTGTTTTTCCAGATATCCTTATGCGGTAAGTCTGTGCCGGAATCTTCTGAAACAGACTCAAGTGACCATACGTTAATATCACTTTTGCGTGACTTATATGGCTCCATTTCAAAAAGATATCTAGAGAATCTGAGCGCATCATCCCTGAATTTCTGCATCTCGTTTTCTGTATACCCCTCTGCAATAAAGAGTATATCAAGTTTCTCAGCGGGGTTTCCGTTATAGACAATAGTGTCTGTTTTAAATCGGTTGGGTTTGTCAGATAAAATCAGTTTGTCATCTGGATCAACAGGGAACCTGCCGAGTTCTCTGAAACTGCCGCTCTCTTTCTCTCTTTCGTAAAAGGTGACTGTAACCTTAATCTTTGGGAAAGGGATATGGTACGATCCGTTAAATGCCTTCTTCACCGTTTTGGCCTCTGCGGTAGTCCTCCACTCCTGGAACAGGTTATTGAAACCTTTTGAGAATATTACATTTCCGCTGCTGTCTGTAACAGTATATCGATACTCTCCATAGTTAAAGGGGTCAGTAAGATTTACTCTGGGGCCGCTCCAGAATGGCTCTCTGGCAAGCTCTTCCAGAAAGACAGACTGAGTGGATGCGTCACCTGCAAATATCACATCCAGCCTTAACCTTTCATTAGTAAAGTATTTGTCGTAAGTCGAATCTGCAAACAGAGAACTGTTGCCGGCAGTTAAAATAATGAGGAGCAAAAAGGCCGTTCCGGCCGCTTTAATAAGTTTGTTCATACTCCGGTATAATTTTCTGGAGATATGGCTTTAAGTTCAGCCTTAATCTCTTGGTTAACATTCAGGTTTTCTATAAATTCCAGAATTGACTCTTTTGTTATCTGCTTATTGGTTCGGGTAAGATCTTTAAGCGCCTCGTAAGGGTTGGGATACCCCTCTCTTCTGAGAATAGTCTGGATTGCCTCTGCTACAACCGCCCAGTTATTATCAAGATCTCTTTTAAGAGCATCTCTGTTTAGGATTATTTTTCCAAGTCCCTTTTGTACCGATTTAAGAGCAAGCAGTGAATGAGATACGGGAACTCCTACGTTTCTTAGAACAGTTGAGTCTGTAAGGTCTCTTTGTAGCCTGGAAACAGGTAGTTTTGCAGCAAGGTGCTCATAAAGTGCGTTTGCTATCCCCAGATTGCCCTCTGCGTTTTCGAAATCAATCGGATTTACTTTATGTGGCATTGCAGATGAGCCAACTTCCCCCTCCTTTATCTTTTGGCGGAAGTACTCCATTGAAATGTAGGCCCACATATCACGGCATAGGTCAATCAATATGGTATTTATACGCTTAAGATTGTCAAACAGAGCTGCAATATGGTCGTAATGCTCTATCTGAGTAGTAGGGTATGAGCGTTTGAGCCCTAACCTCTTCTCAAGAAAATTTGCAGCAAAGCTGTTCCAGTCGGTGCCCGGGTATGCAATGACATGGGCATTAAAGTTGCCTGTCGCGCCTCCGAATTTGGCTGCGTATGGTATCTGCGTTAAAGAGTCAAGCTGTTCGCTTAGCCTTGCGACAAACACCCCTATCTCTTTGCCCAGTCTTGTAGGGGATGCCGGCTGACCATGTGTCCTTGCAAGCATTGCAACATCTTTCCACTCTTCAGTCATAGATTCAAGAGTTTTAATAACCTCATTAAGCAGCGGAATATAAGACTCTTTAATACCTTCGAGCAGTGAGAGCGGTACGGCAGTGTTGTTAATATCCTGTGATGTGAGGCCAAAGTGTACAAACTCTCGGTAATCTGTAAGATTAAGCTCTTCGAATCTCTTTTTAATAAAATACTCTACAGCCTTAACATCGTGATTTGTAATTTTTTCAATCTCCTTAATCTCAACGGCATCTGCCTCGGAGAACTGTTCATAAATCAGTCTGAGCTGAGGAAACAGATCTTTGCTGACACCTTTGAGCTGCTCCAGAGGAATTTCACAAAGAGCAATAAAATACTCTATCTCAACCAGAACTCTATATCTGATGAGTGCGTATTCTGAATAGTATTTTGCCATATCCTGTACCTGGGAACGATATCTTCCGTCAATAGGAGAGATGGCTGTTAAAGTTGGGTTTTGCATAGTTGTCAAGCTTATCTGTTTTTTATTATTGTCTCGTATAGTGTTATAACCTCTTTTGCCTCCTTTACATCATGCACTCTTAAAATATCTGCTCCGTTTATAAGAGCCTGCAGGTGAAGTGCAGTTGTAGCACAAAGGGCCTCTTCGGGTGTGATTGAAAGAAGCTTGTAAATCATGCTCTTTCTTGAAATGCCTGCCAGTATAGGGTAGTGACCGCCATTACCGTCATCAATCTTCAGAGCCGAAAGATTATTCAAAAGCGTGTAATTCTGTTCTGTGTTTTTTGCAAAACCAAACCCGGGATCAATGATAACCTCTTTAATCCCGATCTCTTTTGCGCGGGAGATGAATTTTCTGAAGTAATCTGCAACCTCTGCAGTCACATCATTATAGTTGCATTGACTCTGCATTGTGAGGGGAGTCCCTTTTTTGTGCATTGCAATATAGGGGAGTTCAAGCCTTGCAACTGTCTGAAGCATATTGGGGTCATCTTCCCCGGCAGAGATATCATTTACAATAAAATCCCCCACAAAATCAAAGGCTCTCTCGACAATCGAAGAGCGAAAGGTGTCTAATGAAAAAGTTGATGCAGGAAAAACCCGCAGAATTTTTTTTAGTGCCGGTTTAAGTAGTTCCCACTCCTCCTCTTCTGAAACGGGAACCGAGCCCGGTCTTGTTGAGCAGGCTCCTATGTCTATAATAGCAGCCCCCTGTGAAAGCATTAGCGCGTATCTCTCTTCAAACTCCTCTTCTGTAATGCATCTGCTCCCCTGAAAAAAGGAGTCTGGACTCAGATTTATGATGCCCATCACAATTGGTACATCTTTCAGAATCATAACTGATTTACCGTTTTTATTATAAAATGTCTAACTTTGCTTTGAATCACAAATATACTATAAATATGTTATTGGTGCTAGAAGGTCTTGACGGAGCAGGTAAATCTACACAGGTTGATCTATTGCAGAAATATTTCACTGACAGGGGTATAAAGGTAAAGTTTATGCACTTTCCAAGATTTGACGCTCCTCTTTTCGGAGACCTTATTGCCCGTTTTTTAAGAGGGGACCTTGGAGGTATAGAGCAGGTTCATCCAATGCTGATTGCTCTGCTCTATGCAGAGGACAGAAGAGATGCCGCCCCTCTGCTCAGAAGCTGGCTTGATGAGGGCTATTGTGTGATTCTTGACAGGTATCTATTCTCAAATATTGCTTTTCAATGTGCTAAGTACAGTGATAAGATCCAAGCCGAGGAGTTGAGAAATTGGATTCTTGATACTGAATATAACCATTTTGGCATTCCTAAACCGGATATCAATCTATTTCTGGATGTGCCTCTTGAGTTTGTTGATAAAAAACTTAATCAATCCAGAGAGGGGAGCGAAAGGGAGTATCTGAAGGGTAAACAGGATATTCATGAACAGAGTATCACCTTTCAGTCAAAGGTTAGGGAGGTTTACCTCAGCGAGTGCAAAGCTGGAACATTAAAAAGAGTTGACTGTGCCGACAAAAACGGCAACATGCTCTCTGCTGATGAAATATTTAAACTTATAACCCATGAAATTTCTTAGAGCGTTGTCGAGACTGATTATTGGTCTCACCTTTATCTTTTCGGGTTTTGTTAAAATTATCGATCCTGTTGGTTCGGGGCTGATAATAGGTGAGTATTTTAAGTGGATTGGATTTGGTGACTGGCATACGCTGTTTCAGACAATAGGTGTTCTTATTTCAGGAGCGGAATTGCTTCTTGGAATTGCAGTTTTGCTTGGAATCAGAATGAAATATTCATGTAAGGCTGCCTTCTGGTTTATGGCAGGCTTTACTCTGCTTACACTTATTCTTGCAATATTTAACCCTGTGACCGACTGCGGATGCTTTGGAGAGGCGATAAAGCTGACTAACACAGAGACATTTTTGAAAAATCTTGTCCTGATGGTTTTTGCATCCATTTTATACTTTCAGAGAAATAAGTTTATACCGGTCGCTCCACCTATGTGGGAGTGGGGCTTTGCGGCTGTTTATGCAATAATGATTGCCGGCCTCTCTGCGTACTCTTACAGACATTTGCCACTGATTGACTTTATGGAGTTTAAAGTGGGTACAAATATTGCCTCAAAACTGGAGTTTGAACACCTTAACGCAGGTGATAATCAGTTCGAAACAGTGCTTATTTACTCCAAAGAGGGGAAAAATTTCGAATTTTCCATTGACAATCTTCCCGATTCGACATACACATTTGTTGATGCTATAACCAAGCAGGTATCAGGGAAAACGCTCTTAAAACCCCTCGATTTTGCAATCTCTGATGCAGACAATAACTATGTGACCGACTCTATTCTTGCGCTTAGGGGGCCGCTCTTTGTAGTTTCGGCACCATATATGCAAAGTCTGGGAGAGAAGCGCGCCTCCCGTGCCAAGAGGTTCATTGATAAGGTGGCTGAAATGGGACTACCTGTTATAATTCTTTCAGGTTCAGGCTGGAGTGAGAGCATTGAGGCAGCTCAAGGCTATAATTTAAATTCAGAAATATACCATACAGATTTTAAAACGCTTATAACTTTAAACAGGTCAAACGGCGGAGTCGTTTACCTCTATGACGGTGTAGTCTCTGGTAAATGGTCTTCGGCGGGAATCCCTCACTCAAACATTGATACTCTGCTAGCTGAAGATCCTGAACTTCTCGCGGCAAAAGCAAGAATCAGGGAGCAGCTCACTGCTGAGATTACTGCGTTGGTTATACTGCTGATGATTGTTATTATGAGGTATGTTTGCAGAATTGTTTATATTCATAAACATTCAGAGTCTGAATGGATTGAAGAGACCGAACGTTTGAAAAATGATAACACGGAATAGAGATTTAAAGAGGCTGAATACGCTTGGACTAGAGGCCAAAGCACTTTGGTATGCAGCTCCACACAGTGTTGATGCTCTTAAAGAGGTATTAAAAGACCCTGCTTATGAGGGACTTCCCGTTCTGATTACAGGTTCGGGTTCAAATTTGTTATTTTCAGGAGATTTTAATGGTCTTTTAATTCATCCTGACTTTAACGAGATTAAAATTACAGGAGAGGATAGCGATTATGTTTATGTGAGAGCGGGGGCCGGAGTGGACTGGGATGTTTTTGTGGCATGGTGCGTCGATCGTGGATGGGGAGGATTGGAGAATCTATCACTCATACCCGGTTGTGTTGGAGCCTGTCCGGTTCAAAATATAGGTGCCTACGGATCTGAAGTAGGTGATTCAATTCATAAGGTTGAATATGTTGATATTAAGAGTCTAAAAGAGGTTACTCTCTCTGCGCCGGAGTGCAGGTTTGGCTACAGGGACAGTATTTTCAAAAGGGAGCTTAAGTCGGCAACAGTAATCACCTATGTAACTTTTCGTCTCTCTAAATACCCTGTTATCAATGCCGGATATGCTGATGTAGCTGCCGAACTTTCAGGTGTCGAAAATCCGGGTCTCTCAGATGTGAGAAGAGCAATTATTGATATAAGGAGAAGAAAACTTCCCGATCCTGCTGTTATAGGCAATGCGGGCAGCTTCTTTAAAAACCCTGTTGTGCCGGAAGCTCTGGCGTTATCGATTCAGAGGGATAATCCATCTTTGAAGCTTTTTGCTGCCGGAAGCGGATTCTCTAAGGTCCCTGCAGCCTGGCTGATTGAACAGTGTGGGTTTAAAGGCAAAAGGTTTGGCAATGTAGGTGTTCATCCGAATCAGGCTCTTGTTCTGGTAGCCTATGACGGGGCAACCGGAAAGGAGTTGTTGGAGTTGTCGGACAGAATCAGGAGGGCTGTAAATGAAAAATTCGGGATCGAAATCGAACCCGAAGTTAACATTATATAATTGGTAATAAGATGAAAGAGAGCTGTAAGTAACCTTACAGCTTTCTTTTTATCTCAACAATTGTGTACGCCTCAATTATGTCCCCGACCTTAACGTCGTTGTATCCGTCAATGTTAAGACCGCAGTCATAACCGGACAGAACCTCCTTGACATCCTCTTTGAATCTCTTAAGGGAGCCCAACGATCCTGTGTAGACTACAATTCCGTCGCGTATTATACGGACTTTGGCATTCCTTATAAGTTTGCCCTCTTTTACCATACAACCTGCAATTGTGCCAACTTTTGATATCTTGAATACCTCTCTCACCTCTGCAGTAGCAGTAATCTCCTCTTTCTGCTCAGGTGCAAGCATACCCTCCATACCATCTTTCACCTCGTTGATGGCATCGTAAATTACTGAGTACAGTCTTATCTCAATCTGCTCTTTCTCTGCAAGTTTCCTTGAGTTTGAAGATGGTCGTACCTGGAATCCGATTATAATCGCATTTGATGCTGCTGCAAGAAGGACATCCGATTCAGAGATTGCTCCAACAGCTTTGTGTATCACATTTACGTGAACCTCTTCTGTTGATAGCTTTATAAGTGAGTCTGATAGTGCTTCAATCGAACCGTCCACATCACCTTTAACAATGATGTTAAGTTCCTGGAAGTTACCGATTGCAATTCTTCGTCCGATCTCTTCCAGCGTAATATGTTTCTGGGTTTTAAGTCCCTGTATTCTTATCAGCTGCTCTCTCTTGTTTGCGATATCTCTTGCCTCTTTTTCGTCATCCATTACATTAAAGAGCTCTCCGGCTGCCGGCGCACCGTTCAGACCCAGAATTGAGACCGGAGTCGAAGGTCCCGCTTCGGAAACCTTTTGTCCCCTCTCGTTAAACATCGCTTTGATTCTGCCGGTATGGCTACCGCTAAGCATCACATCGCCAATACGAAGTGTGCCTGATTGAACAAGGACTGTGGCTACAAAACCTCTTCCCTTATCCAGTGAACTTTCAATAACAGAGCCTTTGGCATGTTTCTTAGGGTTGGCTTTCAGGTCAAGCATTTCTGCCTCAAGGAGCACCTTTTCCAGGAGTTTGTCCACATTAAGACCCTGCTTGGCTGATAGCTCCTGACACTGATATTTTCCTCCCCAATCCTCTACAAGCAAGTTCATGTTGGCGAGCTGCTCCCGAATTCTCTCTGAGTTGGCTCCAGGCTTGTCAATTTTGTTGATTGCAAAAATCATTGGAACACCGGCTGCCTGTGCGTGGTTGATTGCCTCGCGGGTCTGTGGCATCACTGCATCGTCGGCAGCGATTATGATGATTGCTATATCGGTAACCTTTGCTCCCCTTGCACGCATGGCGGTAAACGCTTCGTGACCCGGAGTGTCCAGGAATGTGATTCTCTCTCCGTTTGCAATTTTTACATTGTAAGCGCCTATGTGCTGAGTAATACCTCCTGCCTCTCCGGCAATTACATTAGCTTTTCTTATATAGTCGAGAAGCGAGGTCTTTCCGTGGTCAACGTGACCCATAACTGTGACGATAGGCGGTCTTGGGATAAGATCTGCATCGGTATCCTCCTCTTCTTGGATAGAGTCCTGAATTTCAGCTGTAACAAATTCTACTTTGTATCCGAACTCTTCTGCCACCAGCACCATTGCCTCAGCATCAAGCCTCTGGTTTATAGAAACCATCAGACCCAGATTCATACAGGCTTCAATTACCTTTATGACCTGAACATCCATCATTATTGCAAGATCATTAACGGTTACAAACTCGGTAACCTTTAGTGTTGTGCTTGATAGTTGTTCCAGTTCATGCTCCTCCTGCATTCTCTGAGAGGCATGATCCCTTTTGTCTTTTCTGTATTTGGCACCTTTGGTTTTCCCTTTGCCTTCGGTCATACGGGCATAGGTCTCCTTAATCTGCTTTTGTACTGCGTCTTCGTCAACCTCGTTTCTTACAGGTTTAAACTTATCTTTCGAAATTTGTTTACCTGCCTGATTTTTCTTTTGATTATGACTTTGGTTCTGGCCGTGACTTTGGTTTTTGTTCCTGTCCGGAGCCGGTCCTCTGCCTAAATTGTCCTTTGACTCTTTTGAGAGATCAACCTTCTCTTTGTGAGGTTTTTTAATTCTTTCTCTCTTCCCTTTATGGCCTTCGCCCCCCTCCTGACGAGGTTCGCTTTTTTTCTTTTCAAACTGCGAAAGGTCAATTGTTCCGCTTATTTTTGGCCCGGCCAGCTTTTGTACCCTTGTCTCGATGTGTTCTATCACAGGTGCTATGTTTTGATCTTTTATTGTTTCAGAAGAGTTATCCTTTTGGATCTCTTTTGGCATTTGTTCCTCTTTCTGAGATTTCTCAAGGGGCTTTTGGGCAGGTTTCTCAGTCTCCTGCACTATTTCTTCTGCTTTTACAGCTTCTGGTTTTTGAATAACTACCTGCTCTTTCACCTCTGATTGCTCTGATTTTGTCTCAGCAACAGGCTGATGAACTGAATCTGTTACTGAATCACTCTTAGGGGTCTCTTTAACCTCAATTTTTGGTTCAGGTTTAATCTCACTGATTATTTGAGGTTCGGCAACAGGTTTGATATCAGGTTTTACCTCTTGTTTAACCTCTGTAATTATCTCAGGTTTAACTTCAGGTTTAACTTCAGGCTTGGGCTCCGGTTTAACTTCTGCTTTAACCGGCTCTCTCTCTATGACAGTCTCCGGACGGGGCTCCGGCGTTGGTATATGTTTTGGTTTATCGTGGGAGGTGAGATCGATTTTTCCAATAATCTTAGGTGAAGGCGGTTCTACAAGTGTAGTTTTGATGAAGACCTCTTTTACAGGTATATCATCTTCTGAGTCAGCATCATCCTCTTTGTGAGTGTCTGCTTTGTCTGTAATATCCTTAACTTTGATGGCAACTTTTTTCGACTGCTCTTTTATAAGCAGCTCTTTGCCGAACTCTTTTTGTATAAGCTCGTACATTTCGGGAGTTATTTTGGCACCCGGATTTGCCTCTATCTCAATCTTTTTGCTTTTAAGAAAATCAACCAGGGTCCCCAGCCCGATGTTGAACTCCTTAAGGACTTTGTTTATTCTGATATTTTCGTTTACTGTCATATATTTCCTCCCCTTGTTAGTTAACTATTCGAATTCCGATCTAAGAATTCGCTGAATTTCAATCACTGTCTCCTCTTCGAGGTCAGCTCTTCTCACAATCTCCGAGACTGGTAACGCCAGAACACTCTTTGCTGTATCGCATCCGATAGATTTAAGTGCCTCGATAATCCATTCGTCAATCTCGTCGCTGAACTCACTAAGAAGAACATCCTCCTCCTCCTCTTCGATATCGCGGAATACATCTATCTCCATTCCGATGAGCAGACCTGCGAGTTTAATGTTGCTTCCGCCTTTACCAATTGCAAGTGAGACATCGCCCGGCTTAAGAAATACACCCACGCGCTTCTCCTCTTCATTAATTTTAATTGAAATAATTTTTGCCGGACTTAGTGCTCTTTGAATCAATAGCTGCATATTTGAAGTCCAGTTGATGATGTCTATGTTTTCGTTACGTAATTCCCTTACAATTCCGTGAATTCTTGAGCCTTTAACTCCCACACATGCTCCAACCGGGTCAATTCTCTCGTCGTATGACTCTACTGCAACCTTTGCCCTCTCTCCAGGTATGCGGACAATTTTCTTAATTGTTATAAGTCCGTCAAAAATTTCAGGAACCTCCTGTTCGAACAACCTCTCAAGGAATGACTCGGCGGTTCTTGAAAGGATTATTACCGGGTTGTTATTCTTCATCTCAACTGATGAAACGACAGCCCTTACAGTATCTCCTTTTCTGAAGAAGTCAGAAGGTATCTGCTCTGTTTTTGGGAGAAGAAGTTCGTTGCCGTCTTCGTCCATAACCAGTACCTCTTTTTTCCACACCTGATAGACCTCGCCAACAATAATTTCACCGATCCTCTCCTTATATTTGGTGTAGAGATTTGCCTTCTCGATATCCATAATTCTTCCGGAAAGGTTCTGTCTCAGGTTCAATATTCCGCGTCTTCCAAAGCTCGAAAGCTTAACCTCCTCGACATACTCCTCTCCAATTTCGTAAGAGTCATCAATCTTCGAAACCTCATCATAAGAGATTTGAGTGTTAGGGTCTTCAACAACCTCTACTACCTCCCTGTTCCTCCATATCTCAAAGTCTCCTTTGTCTATGTTGATGATAATGTCAAAGTTATCGGCTGTGCCGTACATTTTGATAAGCTGATTGCGGAAAACATCCTCAAGAACGCTCATCATTGTAGGGCGGTCAATATTCTTTAACTCCTTAAATTCAGCAAATGTGCTGATCAAATTTAACCCTTCCATATTAGGTAAATTCTATTAAATTTTACTTGAAATTAATAAACGGTTTTGTACTTTTTATTTCGGTCAGAGGAAATGAAGAGACAACCTCGATTTTCTCCTTTTTCTTCTTTCCCTCAATTTTTTCCAGTTTCTGAAATGTAAGCTCTATTTCACTCTCGGTAGCTTTTGAAAGCACCCCTGTCTGTTTGCCCCCGCTCTTTAACACAACCTCAACCTCTTTGCCCAGAAACTTCCTGTACTGGTCAAACACTTTAAATGGCTGGTCAAGACCTGCAGATGTAACTGTAAGTGAGTAGTCCTCAATCTCACGGTTAAACCCTTGTTCAATAATCTTGCTTATGGCAACGCAGTTTTCAATATCAACTCTGTCAAAAGAGTCAATTGTAACCTCTATGTCGTTCTCTTTGCTGATTGTAATATCAACGGGAAAAAGAGAATTTTTCTCCAGATAATCTCCGATGAGAGTCCAAATATCTTCCNNCTTTAAAATCATGCTGAATAAATTTAATAAATAAGGGGACATCCCTTGTCCCCTTATCTCTCTGTTGCTCTAAACCGGTGCAAAGATATTTATATTTTTGATTTCAGGCAAAATTTTTTAATATTATTGTAATTTTACATCATGATAGACAGATTCAAAATTATCAATGATCCTGTTCACGGATTCATAAACATACCATCGGGTATTGTGCAGGAGATAATTGAGCACCCTTTTTTTCAAAGACTCAGGGATATAAAACAACTTGGCTTCACAAACCTTGTATATCCGGGAGCAACACACTCCAGGCTCTCTCACGCTCTTGGTGCGATGCATCTTATGCAAGAGGCCATTATAGTCTTAAGACTTAAAGGAATTAAGATAACAGAAGAGGAGGAGGAGGCAGCTCTGGCTGCAATTCTGATGCATGACATTGGACACGGCCCCTACAGCCACGCCCTGGAAAATAATATTATCAGCGGAGTCTCACACGAAGAGATCTCTCTTGCTCTCATGCGCGAGATTAACAAAGGGCTGGAGGGAAGGCTCAATCTTGCAATTGCAATTTTCGAAGGCAATTACCACAAACTGTTTCTCCACCAGCTTGTTTCTGGTCAGCTTGATGTTGACAGACTGGACTATCTTAAAAGAGACAGCTTCTTCTCTGGTGTGGCCGAGGGTATGATTGGTCTGGAGAGAATAATAAAGATGATGTCTGTATCAGAAAACAATCTGGTTATAGAGGAGAAAGGTATCTACTCCGTTGAGAAGTTTCTCATCTCCAGAAGGCTCATGTACTGGCAGGTCTATCTTCACAAAACAGTGATTGCCGCAGAGCAACTGCTCACATCTATCTTCAGAAGGGCAAGGTCTTTGGTTAAATCAGGTGTGACTCTTCCGGGTTCTCCCGCAATCTGCTACTTTCTTTCAAGAGAGTTTACTCCCGAGAGCTTTGCTACACCACATGTACTCGAAATGTTTACCCGTCTTGACGATACCGATGTAATGTCTGCAATCAAGCAGTGGCAGTACGAGGGAGATGCTGTACTTGCACTTTTGTGTAAAATGCTTACCGAGAGAAAGCTGCCTAAGCTTATACTCACTTTGGAACCAGCCTCGGCAACAGAGTACTCAGAGGCATGCAATATCTTTAAAAAGGAATATCAGCAAGCATCAGGGCAAAATATTCCGGATGACCTTATTAAATATTTTGTAACTGTTGGAGAGGTACTTAATAAGGGGTATGACTCTGCCGAGGGGGAGATAAAAATTATTAATAAAGATTGTGAGACAAATGACGTATACAAAATTTCGGATATGTTGTCTGCTAAAGCCTTTTCACAGATAACAAAAAAGCATTTTCTTTGCAGGGCTAAAATAAAATTAGATTAATATGGAACTGACAGCACAATATATTGCAGATCAGATTGGCGGAGAGATTACCGGGGACCCGCAAACTAAGGTTTCGTCTGTTGCAAGAATAGAATCCGCAAAACCTGGAACACTTGCTTTTCTGGGCAATCCAAAATATGAGAACTACATCTATACATGCCGTGCAAGTATAATAATAATCAGCAAGAGTTTCGAACCCTCCTCACCTTTATCCGCTACACTTTTAAGGGTTGATGACCCTTATCAGGCAATTGCTTCGGTGCTGGAACTCTTTAATTCGCTAAAATCAAACAGAAAAAGAGGACGCTCCTGGAGTGCGAAAATTGCATGGAGTTCAAAGATTGGTAAAAGATGCTACATAGGAGAGGGGAGTGTTATTTCAAAACGGGCTGTTATTGGAGACGGTGCCCAGATCTATCCTCAATGTTATATAGGCGACGATGTTGAAATTGGTGCCAATAGTGTAATCTATCCGGGGGTGAAGATCTATGCCGGATGTAAAATAGGGTCAGACTGCATTATTCACGCAAATGCAGTAATAGGTGCAGACGGATTCGGATTTGCCCCAGCTCCGGATGGCAGTTACAAGAAGATACCTCAGACCGGAAATGTGGTTATTGAAAACAACTGCGAAATTGGTGCAAATACAACAATAGACAGAGCATCAATAGGTTCAACTATTATCAGGCAAGGAGTGAAAATTGATAACCTTGTGATGATTGCTCACAATGTTGAGATCGGGAAAAATACTGTAGTTGCAGGCCAGACCGGATTTGCAGGCTCTGTCAGAGTGGGAGAGGGTTGTATGTTCGGAGGGCAGGTAGGAGTTGCAGGACATATCACTATAGCAGACAAAACAATTATTGGTGCTCAGACAGGTATCATTTCCAACATAAAAGAGGAGGGTAAAACACTGCTTGGCAGTCCTGCCATGGATGCAAGGGAGTATATGAAGGCCTATTCAATATTCAGAAAGTTACACAAAAGATAAGTGAAATTTTCTACCTTTGTGGGTTATTAAGAATGAACCAAAACCGTATGCAGGCAAACCAACAGACAATCAATAAAATACATACATTTTCAGGCAAGGGACTCCACACTGGAGGGCATGTAACAATGAGACTCTTACCCGCCCCTGAACACCACGGTATAAAATTCTGCAGGGTTGACTTAGAGGGTAAACCACTTATTGAGGCAAATGCCGATTATGTAAAATTTACAGACAGAGGTACGGTTATTGAGAATCAGGGAGCAAGAGTTTCAACAGTTGAGCATGTTATGTCTGCTTTATATGCGCTTGGTGTAGATAATGTGCTGATTGAAATTGACGGTGACGAAGTGCCGATTCTTGATGGAAGCACATTTCTTTTTGCACATGCAATAAAATCGGGTGGACTGCTGGATCAGAGTGCTCCAAAAAAGGTTTTTGTTGTAAAGAGTAAGATTCACTATAAGGATGAGGCAACGGGATCGGAGATAACAATTCTTCCCGATGACAGATTCTCTGCCGATGTGATGATTGATTTTAACTCAAAGGTGCTCGGCACACAATTTGCCCGCTTTACCCCGGATACAGATTATACTGCAGAGATTGCTCCATGCCGCACATTTGTCTTTATGCACGATCTTGAGATGTTGTTTAAAAACAATCTTATAAAGGGAGGGGATATAGATAACGCTATAGTAATCGCAGAAAATACGCTTACTGAGCCGGAGGTTGAGAACCTTAGCAAAATATTCGGAAAAGAGCAAATAAGGTCTGTAGAGAGAGGATATGTAAATATTGATGAACCAAGATTTTCAAATGAGTGTGCAAGACATAAACTTGCCGATCTGATTGGTGATCTTGCTTTATCAGGAGTAAGAGTAATAGGAAAAGTTTCGGCTGTAAAACCGGGACATAAAATAAATACAAAAGTTGCTGCTATGATTAAATCTGCTGAAAAAGAGAGTGCCAGGCTTCCGGAGGTACCAAGATACAATCCCGATGAAGCGCCAGTTATTGACATTGCCGGAATTAAGAGATTGTTGCCGCACAGGCCACCATTTTTGATGGTGGACAGAATTATTGAACTAGGACACGACAGAGTTGTTGGTATAAAGACTATAGGAATTAACGAAGGTTACTTTATCGGGCACTTCCCGGATGAACCTGTTATGCCGGGTGTGTTAATAATTGAAGCTATGGCTCAGGTTGGCGGAATTCTTGTTCTGTCCGATCTTGACGAACCAGAAAAATATTCAACATACTTTGCAAAAATTGATAACGCGAAGTTTAAAAGAAAGGTTGTTCCCGGCGATGTTCTCACTATTGTACTTACACTTACGGCGCCTTTAAGAAGGTCGATAGTGGCAATGAGGGGTGAGGTTTATGTAGGGAACGCTCTTGCCTGTGAAGCCGATATGGTTGCTCAGGTAATTAAAAACAAGGAATAAAATTTTATGAATTTATCGTATATACACCCCGATGCCAAAATCGGAAAAGATGTAAAAATTGATCCGTTCTCATACATTGCAGGTAATGTAGAAATTGGAGAGGGGAGCTGGATAGGCCCTCATGCTACAATTCTTGACAATGTGAAAATAGGTAAAAACTGCAGAATTTACCCCGGAGCGATAATCGGAGGAGAGCCTCAGGATTACAAATTCGGAGGAGAGACTACCTATGTCGAGATTGGAGACAACACCATCATACGCGAATATGTTACAATCAACAGAGGAACCCTGACAAGCGGGAGAGGTACAACCAGAGTTGGCAAAAACTGTATGATAATGTCCTATGCACACATAGCACATGATTGCCAGATTGCTGATAATGTTGTTCTTGTAAGTTATGTAGGAGTTGCCGGTGTTACTGATATAGATGAGTATGTAATTGTTGGAGGTCACTCTGCAGCACATCAGTTTACACGTATCGGCGCCCATTCGATGCTCTCCGGAGGTTCGATGATTGGCAAGGATGTTCCCCCTTTTGTAATAGCCGGCAAACGTCCGCTGGCTTTTGGCGGAGTAAACGTTATAGGATTAAGACGCCGAGGGTTTGAAAACGAAAAAATTGACCAGATAAGAGATATTTATAAAGTCATCTATAACAACGGACTTAATACATCTGATGCCTGTGACAAAGTAGAGGCAATGTTTACTGAGACAAAAGAGAAACGGATGATAATTGATTTTATTCGTAACTCAAAACGCGGAATAATTCGAGGAAGTGTAGATACGATTGATGAATAGATACGAATACGCACTCCTTACTACAGCATATCTGCCACCTGTCGATTACTTCAGGGTAATTGCAAGGGCTGCCAACTGGAAGGTTGAGAGGTGCGAGAAATATCAGAAACAATCTTACAGGAGCCGTTGCCACATTCTGAGTGCCAACGGCCCTTTAACTTTAACTGTTCCGGTAGACCGTTCAAACGGGTTGTCTGTACCTATAAACGAGATTAAGATAGATTACTCAGTCAGCTGGCAGAAGAATCACTGGCGCACAATTGAATCGGCTTATCAGTCGTCACCATTTTATGAGTACTATAAAGAGGACTTCAGGCCATTTTATGAAGCTGAAACAGAGTTACTGCTTGATTTTAACAGTGCGCTAACCTCACTCATATTAGAACTTTTAGGAATACCCGGCAATATCTCTTTCACTGAGACATTTGTTAAAGATACTTCTCAAGGTGATTTCCGATACCTTATACATCCAAAAAAGTGCTCCCCTTTTGAAGAGATCAATAAAAAAGGGCGATACCATCAGGTATTCGCCCATAAGTTTGACTTCGTTGATAATCTCTCTGTACTTGACCTCTTATTCAATGAAGGTCCTGATTCTATGAGATATCTCTCTTATTAAAATCTGAATCCCAAAGTCATTAGTACCTTCCAGCCCGAAGACTCCATTGTGGCTACAGGGGCGGCGTGGTTTGTATAACTATCATACAGTGAGTAGCTTTCACTAGTATTCAACCTTTTCTGGAAAGCAAGATCGAAGAACGACCCTCTTCCTGATCTGAAACCTACACCTGCAGAGATATACTGTGTATCAGAGCCGAAGTTTTTCTCAGGATTTGTATATTTTGTATAACCTCCTCTGATTGCAAATGATTCATTAGGTCTGATTTCCGCTCCCGCTCTTAAAATTCCCGCAGACTGAAAGTTGTTCTTTATATAGTTATTATCTGTTCTGAACTCATAGGCATCTCCGCCATCTGTCATCATAGTGATTGTGCTGTAGTCAACTCCTTCGTAATCTACACTTACTATTCCAAAAGAACCTATAACGTATGAGGCTCCAACATTGTATCTCATAGGAGAGTTAACTCTGTAGCTGTATTCACCGTAAGGAGAGAGCACCTGGCTTTTATAACCATCGGAGTATTTAGCATTAATCTTCTCGTCCCACTCATCAGTAATGAAATGCCACGTAGGTGTAGAGATACTTGCCCCAATTCTGAAACCCTCAAACGGAAGCGCAATAAAACCAACCTTCATATTGATTCCTGCACCATTTGAATTTAAACGGTAGGCATGAGAGAAGCTCTCAAATTTTGAATCAAAGTTTGAAGTATTGACTGCACTCTCGGAATATCTCTGATAGTCGTAGTAGCTTAATGTCTGAACTCCCACATTCGCTCCTACAAAGAATTTGTCAGATATGTTTACCGATGCATTTAATACAACCTCAGAGAGGTTACCGCTTCTCTCCCTGTAGTACTCCTGATTGAGCGGACCTCCAAGCACTATCTGAGTTCCTCTGATGTTCTCTGTGGCGCCGATATAATCTTCATCTGAATCAGGCAAAGGGTCAAGAAGGTTAGAATTCCATGCCAGGATTGCCTTCCACGGAGCACTTCTGAAGTCATAAAACGGATTCCAGTTGTCTGTAATATCCAGATTTGCATTGTAAATTCCGCCAAGACTCTCTGCGAGACTTCCAAGCCAGCTTGACTGAGCGTTAACACCTGCAGTAAATGACCTTGAAGAGAAGTTGTTAAGCTTATTTACAGCAATGCCAAAGTTAATACTCTTTAAACCATACGGCCTGTCAGATACCGATATATGTCCCACAAAGCCAAGATTAGAGATTCCAAATCTGCTCCACCCCTCATTTTCACGATTACCAATGTAAAGCGTGCTGCTTTTATCATGTGTCATTGCCGGTGTAACTGCAAATTCGGAGTATCTGTAAATTCCCGAAGCTGCGGGGTTAATGCTTATTGCATATGTGTCACCTCCCAGAGATGTGAATGCATTTCCCATTGCCATAGATCTGGCGGTTCCCTCATACTTGATTTGTGAGAAGGTTAATGCGTCCAGTGCCCCCTGTGCAACGATAATATTTGATATTACCATTGCAGATATTATAAATAACGATCTTTTCATAATTCTCAATTACCTTCTGTATCCGCTTCCGCTTGATGATGAACCGCTGCTGCCGGATGAAGTTGAACTGCTTGATGAACTTGTGTTTGAGCTTGTATTTGAAGATGGCGGCGGTGTGTATGAAGAGCTTCTGCTTACATTGCTGCCAGATGATGTATTTCTTGTAGGCTGGCTGTAGCTTGAATTTCTTGACGAGCTCTGGTTCTGAGGCTGAACTGCCGATGGACGGTAGTTTTGACTCTGATTAACTGTTCCGCTGCTTCTTCCT
Organism: Bacteroidales bacterium UBA5548; assembly: GCA_002425935.1. Taxonomy (GTDB): domain Bacteria; phylum Bacteroidota; class Bacteroidia; order Bacteroidales; family UBA932; genus Bact-08. Next base: position 30,486 of record DINE01000022.1, read on the forward strand.
GATGAAACCGGCTGTCTTACGGTGCCAGAGGTTGAGCCTCTGTAGTTCTGCGACTCTCTTACAGCCTGGTTATTCCCGGTAGTTCCTCTGCTAACCTGTGAATTTGGTCTTGCCGAATACCCTTCATAAGCACCTCTGTTAACCTCTGTGTTTGTTCTCCTGACTGTTCCTTCGTAGCCGCTTCTGCTGCCTGCTTCACCGGTATTTCTGCGAACTTCACCTGAAGATTGGTTTCTGTTAACCTCGGTTGCACCTCTGTTAACCTCACTGTTTGTTCTTCTTACCATACCGGTAGATGCACTTCTGTTAACATCGGTATTACCTCTTCTGCCGGATTCAACTGATGCACGGTTATTGCCTGTCTGAACGCCAACTCCCTCATATCTGCTCTCTCTTCTGTAAATGCTCTCCGAGCCGGTATAAACATTCTCTCCTCTAACCTGTTCAACTCGTGCAGAGCTCCTTCTCATACTTGATGAACCATAGTTTCTATCCTGCGAATCAACGCGTATAGAGCCTCTGTTTGGATCTCTTCTGTCTCCGTAGTATGGTATTGTCTCTCTGTAGTTGTCATAGTAGAAATTACGGTTCCACCTTGAATACCACCAGTAGTGGTCTCCGTAGTAGAAAGGATTGTAGTAATAGCCGTACATACTATGATGATAGTTAAAATGGTTAAACCACATAGGACCCATTCCAATAAACGGATCTATCGAGAAGTAGCCGTAATAGTAGTTATAATTCCACGGATCGTAGTACCTGTATCCGAAAGGCATAAAATGGTGATACCCGAACATTCTGCCGTATATCCTCCAGCTGTATGGATTCCAGAAATAGTCCCACGGATAGTAGTTGAAGGCCCACATAGGGTTAACTGTAATGTTTATCCTGTAATCAGGGCTGTCAAACTTTCTGAGACGCTCCTCGAAAGACTCGCCCGGGTGCAGGATAATATAACTCTTCTCCTCGTCAAGGGTAATCTCTACATTGCCTTGCTCATCTACATAGAGAGGTTCGACAATTCTGCCGTTGACGATAGCCTGCTCAGACTTTTGAGTCTTCTCTCTGAGTTGTGCAAGCTCCTGTTCATGTTCTGTGTTAACAACAATATATTTGTTTGACCCCGGTTTTTGGTAAACTGCATCATCGAAGGTCACGGATGCGTATTTTGTTGCTGTACCGCATGAACTTAGTAATAATCCTAACATTATAGGAATGATAATTGCCTTTTTCATCGTGTACCTCCTCTGTTTTAAATTATTTTGTACTTTTGTGCCTTTATTGCAAATGTAGTCAAAAATCATACCAATTTGGCATGTATTTTTAACTATTTATCAGATTATTGTAAATTAAATTTAAGAAAATGGCAAAAGAGATTGTCAACAGAGAGGAAAATTATTCACTTTGGTACAATAACCTTGTAATTAAGGCAGATCTTGCCGAGAATTCGGCGGTGAGGGGATGTATGGTTATTAAACCTTATGGCTACGCTATCTGGGAAAAGATGCAGGCGCAGCTTGACAAAATGTTTAAAGAGACAGGACACGTGAATGCATATTTCCCGCTCTTCATACCCAAATCTTTCTTAAGCAAAGAGGCAGAACACGTTGAGGGATTCGCCAAAGAGTGCGCAGTTGTAACGCATCACAGGCTTATGGCCAATCCTGACGGACCGGGTGTGGTGGTTGATCCTGATGCAAAACTTGAAGAGGAGCTTGTTGTCAGGCCAACCTCAGAGACTATTATATGGAATACTTACCGTAACTGGATCAAAAGTTACAGGGATCTTCCGATTCTTGTTAACCAGTGGGCCAATGTGGTAAGATGGGAGATGAGAACCAGACTATTTCTTCGTACTGCAGAATTTTTATGGCAGGAGGGCCACACTGCGCACTCTACAAAAGAGGAGGCTGTTGAGGAGACCGAAAAGATGGTTAATGTTTATGCAAAATTTGCAAGAGAGTTTTTGGCTCTGCCGGTAGTTGTCGGACGCAAAACCGAGAGCGAAAGATTTGCAGGTGCCCTGGATACACTTTGTATAGAGGCTCTTATGCAGGATGGAAAGGCTCTTCAGGCAGGCACTTCTCACTTCCTGGGGCAAAATTTTGCCAAAGCTTTCGATGTCCAGTTTGCAACTAAAGAGGGCTCCCTCGATTATGTCTGGGCAACTTCATGGGGAGTATCCACAAGACTTATGGGAGCACTTGTTATGGCGCACAGCGACAATAACGGCCTTGTACTGCCTCCGAAACTTGCACCTATTCACGTTGTAATGGTTCCAATTTTCAAGACAGAAGAGGAACACGCAAAGATTATTGAAAAGATGGAGGCTCTCAAGGCTAAACTTGAGAAGCTTAATCTTTCCGTGAAGATTGACGACAGGGATAATCTGCGTTCAGGCTTTAAGTTTGCCGAGTGGGAACTTAAGGGAGTTCCTGTTAGGGTGGCAATGGGTCCGCGCGATCTGGAGAATGGTACGCTGGAGATTGCAAGGCGTGATACTCTTACTAAAGAGTCGAAGGAGTTTGATGGTGCCGAGGTTGCTATATCCGGGCTTATGGATATGATTCAGGAGAATATCTACAATAAAGCTCTGGCTTTCCGTGAGCAGAGTACTGTAAATGTTGATGATTACGAAACCTTCAAACAGAAGATAGAGGAGGGCGGATTCCTTATGTGTCACTGGGACGGTACAGCAGAGACCGAGGCCAGAATTAAGGAGGAGACAAAGGCTACAATCAGGTGTATTCCACTGGAGGGTATTGAGCCTGAAGAGGGAAAGTGTATGTACAGCGGAAAACCTTCAAAAGGCAGGGTTATTTTTGCCCGTGCATATTAAAAATCTGGAATTATATCTTAATTTTACAGTTCAGACAAATTATTATTTAAAATGGCAGCAGATTTACCGTCCCGGCAAAGAGAGATATTGTCGGGCTTAAACACCAAATCACAGATAAAGCTTCGTGTCTTCAATCAGACGATGGAGGTTTTTACACAAATTAAGGAGATACTCAGTGAAATGAGTAACGACCTTAACGACTTACTTGACAATAACGACCGCAGGGTTCGCCTTGAGTACAGAGACCGTGGAAAATTTGAGGCTGAGTTGAAATTTGCCGATGATGTACTGATATTCAGTATGCATTCAGATATTTTTCTCTTTGATCGTGAACACCCTGTATGGAAGAGTGATTATGTGAAAAATGAGCCGGCAAACGGTTTTTGCGGAATAATAAGCGTCTACAACTTTTTATCTGACTCACTTAAGGATAACAGATCGGAAGACCTGGGATATCTGGTTGCCAGAATTTTTGTGAACAGAGACAAACAGTTTCTGGTAGAGGGCAAGAGGCAGACCGATAATGTTGTTAGCACATTCGGGACAAAGGTGTTGGGCAGGGAGGAGCTTGTAACAGTGGTTGAGACTGCTGTTCTTTATACCCTCTCGTTCGACCTGTTGGTGCCTCCTTTTGATTTGGTTAAAGTTGCAAGCGTGGAGCAGATTAATGATAAAATCGAGAGTTCTAAACTGCAGACAGGCAAAAGGGTAGGGTACAAATACAACTCCGATGACGTTCTTGATGAACGTTAAAATAAATCTTATACATATAAATTTTTCTAAGAATGCTTAAGAAGTTTTTTCTGTTTTTTTCATTGTTGTTAATCTGTAATACTGCTCTCATCTCTCAGGAGAGTCAGCAGGTTAAAGAACTTAGCGTAGCGCATGAACTAAGCATAATTGTTGCTTCCAAAGTGAAAATTCCTGTATTGGTTCCGCCGCCACCACCTCCAAGCAGATGGAACGGTGGTACACTTCTGCAACTGGGCTTTTCGCAACTCTCGCTAACCAACTGGGCATCCGGCGGATTTGATAATATTGCCCTTAATGCCTTTGTTAATATTTACAGAAATTACACCTACCAGCAGATGTTCTGGGAGAACCGCCTTCAGATTGGTTACGGTTTTATTCAGTCATTCGGTGACAGATATAAAAAGAGTGACGATAAGTTCATCTTTGACAGCAAAGTTGGTTACAGAGCATATGAAAAGATATTTGCTTCTGCCAGTTTTAATCTGAGAACCCAGATGTCAAACGGCTTTACCTATCCCGCAAATGCCGATCCCAGACTTGTCTCGGGCCCTCTTGCCCCTGCTTATTTCTCACTTGGTGTGGGTATGGATTACAAGCCAGCCAAACCACTCTCTTTAAACTTCTCTCCACTTACCGGAAACCTGGTAGTGGTGAGGATTCCGGAGCTCAGGACAAGGTACGGAAACAAGGCAGATCAGGCGGCCAAACTGGAACTTGGAGCACAGATGAAGATAGAGTACAAAGACAAAATATTAAAAAATACCAATGTAACCACCACTCTTAACTTCTTCTCGGACTACCTGGGTACTCCAAAGAATATTAAGGTTTACTGGGATCTTTTAGTAGATTCCAAAATTAATAAGTACTTCTCTGTTAACCTCAGAACCAACCTTATTTACGATGACGACATCCTTATCGCAGACAAGGAGGGTAATCTGGCGCCGAGGTTACAGCTGAAAGAGATATTTTCCGTAGGATTCTCTTATACATTCGGCAATTTTAAAAAATAATGCTTTTAAAATTTAAAGAGTCATTATCGAAGCTAACCGGAATACCGGAACTGCATCCGGCATCCCCCGGTAACCCGGGAGTTCTATTGGCAGTAAGCGGAGGAATTGACTCAATGTGCCTTGCACATCTTTTTCACAGAATATTTTACAGCAACTTTGCAATAGCAACTGTAAACTTCTCGTTAAGAGGCGAGGAGAGTGACGGCGATGAGGAGCTTGTAAGGTTGTGGGCAGAGGAGAGGGGAATTAGATACTACTCAACGGTCTTTGATACAAAGGAGTATTGCAGGGCAAAGGGGGTTTCAACTCAGGTTGCAGCCAGAGAGCTGCGTTACGCCTGGTTCAGCTCTCTGATGGATGAGCACTCTTTTGAATATCTTGCTGTTGCTCACAATTTAAATGATTCTGTTGAAACTTTCTTTCTTAACATTCTCAGAGGTACCGGCCTACAGGGATTGACAGGTATACGCCGGAAGAACGGAAATATAATAAGACCTCTGCTTGGAATTACAAGGAGAGAGATAGCAGAGTATGTTAAAAAGGAGGGAATTCCATTCAGGGAGGATAGTTCAAATTCTCAGAGTTATTACTCCAGGAACAGAATCAGAAATATGGTGTTTCCTGAATTCGAAATGATCAATGCTTCGTTTTTGAACACTGTTGAGAAGGATATGGCAAATGTTGAGGCTGCTGCAGATATTCTGGAGGATCTTTATATTACAAAAAAAGCTCAGTTGTTTGATATAAGTTCAGGAAGAGTAGATGTAACGGGGCTTCTTAAGGAGAGAAGGCCTGATTACTGGCTCTATATGATATTGTCGGAATACGGTTTCAACTCTGACCAGACCGAACAGATTTTTCACTCTCTTGAGGGGCAGCCGGGAAAGGAGTTTCACTCCGACAGTCACCTTGTTATTAAAGACAGAGATTACTTACTTATTTATCCTAAGGGGGCATCAAAGAGCGAACCGGCAAGCTTGAAGCAGGAACTGCACCAGTATGAGATTAATATTGATCCTGCATTGAATGTTGTTGATTATGAAGGGGATGATCTGATTCTAAAACAAGTGATTCAGGAACCGGAGCTTAGTCAGGCTGAGGAGGATATTTCAGCAGATGCTGACTCCGGCGATGATAGTTTTGAGGTCACTCTTAAAGGGACTAAAGAGCTTAAAGAGTACTCAATTTCAGGTTTTCTTATCAGAATCTCTATGTACCCAAAGCCTGCAGGTTTCAAATTCAGAGAAGGCGCAAGAAAGATAGAGTATACCGCCGATCTGTTTGGTGCAAGCGAAAAACCGGTAACTCCGTCTTTAAGAAATAACTATCAGGTAAACGAACCTTCACTTCTGCTTGACGCCGATCTGCTTGAATTTCCGCTGGTGTGCCGTAAATGGACAGATGGGGATAAATTCATGCCTTTTGGTATGACAGGCTATAAAAAGGTGAGCGATTACCTTACCGACATTAAAATGGACAAGGTGAGCAAAAGTATTCAGCCGGTGGTTGTATCGGGTGGCAAAATAGTTGCTCTTACCGGCCAGAGAATAGATGAGCGGTATAAAATTACCGCTCATACCAGAAATATTCTCGAAATAACAATTATTAACTGATATTATCAGTTGTTTAGTGTAACACTGAAAGGCAGTCTTGCAAAGTGTCTTATTCCACTCTCTTTCCTGAGATAGTTGTATGCGTTTTCCACCATCATTCCGGGATTTGAAACAGTTTTTGCTGCGTATGCTCCATCTGAAAGAATCTCCATTAACTTATCAAGTTGTGTCTTTTTGACAGGATACTCAACAACTCTGTAAGATTCAAGCCCGCTAAATGCAGCCGCTGTATTTATAGCCTCTCTGATGCCTCCACGTTCGTCTGCCAGACCAATCTGAACTGCATCTAGACCTGACCAAATTCTTCCCTGAGCAATCTCATCAACCTTTTCCGGAGTCAGATTTCTGCCTTCTGAAACCAGATTAATAAAGTCGGTATAGATATCCTCAATAGCAGCCTGAACAAACTCGATCTCTCTCTTCTCTATCGGTCTGAAGCCTGACATAAGGTCGCTGTATCTGTTTGTTGTAACAGTTTCCGGGTTAATGTGAAGGTGTTTTTTAAGCCCCTTCTCTATATTGACTGCCATGCTGAAAACGCCGATTGAGCCTGTAAGAGTTGTGTTATTGGTAAGAATTTTATCCGATTTGGCAGAGATCCAGTAACCTCCCGATGCTGCGTAGTCTCCCATGCTGATTATCACAGGTTTCTTCTCACGAAGCAGCTGAATCTCCCGGTCTATAATATCGGAGCTTTGTGCCGAGCCTCCCGGAGAGTTGACGCGTAATACTACGGCCTTGATTGTGCTGTCTTTTCTGACCCTTGAGATGTGTTCAATAAATGAGTCCGAAGCGATATTTTCGTCAGACTTACCCATTATTATTTCTCCATCTGCATAAATAACGGCAATCTTGTTTTTCTCCTTGAAGTTGATCTTAAATGTAGCTTTTGAATAGTCTCCCGATGAGATCATTTTTAGCTGTTTTTCGCTCTCAACCCCAAAGAGTTTAGCCAGTGTATCGGCAAGTTTGTCTTTGTACATCAGCCCGTCGACCAGATTTGCGTCAAGAGCCTTTTGTGCGGAGTGCAGTTCAAGGTTGTCTGCCATCTGGTTAATTCTTTCGGGAGAGATACCTCTTGCAGCAGAGATGTCGTCAACCCAGGTCTTCCAGACTGCATTTATGTATGCCTGAATCTGCTCTCTGTTTTCGCTGCTCATCTTATTGCTGATAAACTGTTCGGCGGCAGCTTTGAATTTGCCGTGACGGATAAGCTGAACTTCCAGACCGGCTTTGTCAAGCAGATCTTTAAAGAAGAGAGAGCTCATGCTAAGGCCTGTAAGAGGAGCCATACCACCCGGATTCATGTAAATTTTATCTGCAGCGGTTGCAAGATAGTATGCTGGTTGTGAGTAGTTGTCTGCATAGGCTATTACAGGCTTGCCGCTCTCCCTGAATCTGACAAGAGCCGCCCGGATCTCTTCTATGTGACTGATGCCAGCGTTAAGGTCTGTAACATTCATGTAGATAAACTTAATCGATTGGTCGGTTGCGGCCTTCTCGATGGTTTCAATTAAATTCAGTATCCCTTGTGTCTTGGATGAAGCTCCTCCAAGAGGATTGAACATTGCAAAGGGGTCTTCTACAGATTGTTCAGTTATTGCTGTTTTAAAGTTAAATGAGAGTACTGCGGATTTTGGAACCACAGGTTTTGCGCTGCTTGACAGAGTTGCCATTGATCCGACAACTCCAAGCAAAATAAAGAAGCCGAGTACCATTGCAAGGAGTGATCCAATGAAAGTACCGGCTATTATCTTCAGAAAATTTTTCATATGCCCGTTAATTACTTTGTTAATTGAACAAATTTAGATTAATTAACGGACTTGAGCAAAATCTGTTGAAGTTGTTTACCTTAGAGATGCCTTTGAAAAAATATGGTCGGGTATCTGCTGGTCGAACTTAATTGATGTAGTGACAAATTCGGTTCCCTTCCCATCTTTCAGCATATCCTTGTAAACGACTTTCGAAGGGTACCAACGCTCCTGCACTCTTTTTACATCCGAAAGTTCTGCTCTCTTGAGAAGCTGACCACTTTTGGCATACATCTCCTGTCTGAGAGGGACAAATCTCTCGGCATCAACCCACATCTTTTGCCTGTAATATGCAATATCGCTTACTTTGGCAACCAGTTCCAGAATAATCACATCTCTTTTTTGCAGAGTATCTCTCCCCGAAATTGTAACTGTATAAACATCACTAAGTTTTCTGTCATCCATCATATCTTCATAAGAGAGGTCCGATCCCATAACCGATTGACGAAGAAGGTGTCCTGAAATCTGAATTGTTCTGTCTGCAGAGGGTGTGTAGATCCAGAGCTGCCCTTCGAGTTTAAGCATTTTGGTTCCGGCTTCTGAGGCCGGAGAAAGGTACTCTGTGAACGACCTTTTATCTCCCTCTGTCCAGCTTCTGGAGGTAATGGTTCTGCTGGATCTTCTGCCGTGAATAGTCATTGAAGATTCAATAACTCTGTTTTTTGACGAGAGGTTTCTGTCAACTCTATCAAGAATTGCATTACCATCCTGTCCCGGAAGGTTTAGTGAAAAAAGCGACAGGGCAAGTAGTGTAAAGTTTTTAATACTATTGTTTTTCATTGACTTGCTTTTATAGAATTTGTGAAATAAAATTTAATACTAATATTTTTGGCTGACATTCAGACTTCAAGTTCATTAAAGAGTCTGGAGGTCTGTCTTTTGTATATTCCTATTCCGGCCAGTGCGTTCCCAAGTACCATTGAAAAGATTCCCGGAATAAATCCAATATAGTAGGTTGTGGGTGTAATGTGAGTTCTCACTACGGTTGGCATCATCATTGTTGCATTCTGCATCATTCCGCCCAAATCGATACCGTGAACATTTATGTAAAAAACAATTGGAAGGGCAACTGCAACGCCGATTAATGAGCCAATTGTGCCTATCATAAGCGCCTCGTACAGCAGTGAGCGGTATATGTGACCTTTATCTTCGCCCATTGCAAGCCTCACTCCAAATTCTGCATATCTTCTCAGTCCACCCAAAAGTCCACCGTTCCAAAGCACAATAGCCATTGCTGTTACAAAAATAAATATCATAAGTCCGCTCACTGCCCCTGTGTAGTCGAGCATCTCTGCCATACCTGACTGATCTCTGAGAGTTATCATAACGGGAGCAAAATCATCTGACTCGCCTTCGGCTGCCTTAATACCAAGAGCATTAAACCTGCTCTTAATATCTTCTGCCCCATCTATATTAAAATATTTATCTGGCAGAAATCCAAGGATCTCTCCGGCAGCACCCTCCATTGCAAATGCCCTCTGAGCATCATTAATATCCATTATTACCGCCCCTTTATCTATTCCCGTAGCCCCGAAAACAATTGTTCCGGAAACGGTGAGATTGTAAAAGGCAAAGCCTCCCTCCATTGTTGTTCCAAAGAGTGTAAAACTCTCACCGGGATTGACCTCAAATCTTTTTGCAAGCTCTTCTGTAATCAGAACCTCGCCCTCAGTCTCAGGCATATATCCTCTTATCAGCGAACTTTCAAGGTTGAACCGCTTAGCCTCTTTTGACCCCTCTCCAAACAGATCGACTGCCCAGCCTACTACAGGACTCTGCCCGCGAGTCTCTCCCAATGAATCAGGGAAATCGGCCAGCGCTCCAAACCGTATTCTTTTAACCCAATCTACCTCCGGCTCAAACTCTTTTAACTGACCGATAAGCGCATCTGCATCCAGAATTGCAAGATCGTTTGGAAACTGTTCTGCTTCAAGCGCGTATGCTTTTGTCATCACCTTTACCTCTCCTGTGTTGAAGTTTGCGCTTAACTCGATTGACTCACCCATTACTCCTGTAAGCCAGCTGTATAGAAATACAGTAAGTAGCGACCCGGTTGCAACAACAATAACCGGAAGCAGACTTCTGCCCCTGTCTTTAATTATCCCTTTAAGTAAAAACTTTTTCATTATAGTGGTGATTTGACTCTTTATACAAGTTTTCCTCTCAACGCATCGGTGGGTTTCATCTTTGATATCCTCTTTGTTGGCAGATAACTTACTATTAATGAACTTATAATTACAAGTAAGACAGTGGCCATTATCATACCGGCGCCGTAATATGGTGTTATTTTATCTGCAATTGATACACCTGCCTGATCGGCATTAGCAGGCATAGGTATCCCTGTTTTCTGTATCCAGAAGAGCAGAGGCATTCCCCATGCCATTCCTGTAAGAATTGCGAGTAGTGAGTGTGTTGTACCCTCTATTGTAAATAGATATACTACTCTTAATCTAGTCATACCTAATGCTATATATGTACCTATCTCCTTTTGTCTTCTAAATATTGAGAGAATCTGAGTATCAAATATTGCAAGCAGGGCAATTGCAAGAAGTAGTGATGAGATTACTCTTGAGCTCCCCTTTTTCGCTGCCATAATATCGGCCAGATCTTTTAAAAGGGCCTTATCATCCTTGAAGATCCACTCCCCGCCAACCGGATTTGAAGTTGATTGAGGTGATACAATTGCATAGGTTGCCTCTCCGTACATTCTGGTCAGATCCTGAAGCTTCTCTAGCGGAATCCATACCTGTCCGGCATCAATGGAGGGTACGGTCGTCTGAAATATTGCCGCTATGGTTACCTCTCTTGCATCAAACGTTCCATTTGCATCCCGCCATCTTACCAACATTCTGTCTCCCTCGTTAATTCTCAGGCTCTGAGCCATTCTTTTGCCTATTATTGCAGGGATGTACTCTGGGTCTTCGCTTATCTCTTTGAGCATATGCGAGGGAATTGCAACAATTTTTTGCTCAGGATCTACTCCTTTAAGTAATATGTTAACCAGTCTGCCAGAAGGGTATGCTGTTGCCTGAGTAATCAGCACCGGTGTCATAAGACCCTTCTCCTTTAGCTTCTCAACAGCCTCCGGTGGCTGAGAGTGTGAGTCAGCAAACGTAAATGGATCATAAGGATTATATTCGGGATGCCAGTACTGTCCCCCTCCCGTCTCCCATGCCCGTGTATCGTTGGATGCCTGCATATTCCATCCGTCAAGCATTCCGTTATAGAAGATAATTATAACAAATGCAATTGAGAGGACGGTAACATTGAGCCATGTTCTGAGTCCGGAACCGAGCAAATTTTTAATTGCCAGTTTAAATTCAAGCATAATTCAGTTATTACGGTTTGTTTACTTTTTCGTCTCGCTCTACCATACCGTCTTTGAGGTATATTATTCTGTCCAGGTACTGCATCACCTTTTCGTCGTGTGTAGAAAAGATAAATGTGGTCTTGAGTTCGCGGTTAAGATGTTTCATTGTTTGCACAATATGGTGGGAATTTTTGGAGTCAAGGTTTGCTGAAGGTTCATCTGCAAGCACAATTTTAGGCTTTTTTACCATTGCTCTTGCTATTGCAACTCTTTGACACTCTCCTCCTGAGAGAGTAGAGGGTTTTGAGTGCGCTCTCTCTGCGAGCCCAACCCACTCAAGCGCCTCCATTACAGCCTTTCTTCTTTTTTCGGCAGGCATCTTTTGTAAAAGCAATGCAAATTCAACATTATCAAAAACTGAATAAACTGGTAACAGGTTATAGGTCTGGAAAATAAAACCAATACCGTAATTTCTTAAGGCAGCCGCCTCTTTATGAGAGAGTTGTCCTATGTTTTTATTCAGTACAATTGCTTCGCCTTCGGTTGGGATATCCAGCGAACCGATAATATTCAGCAGAGTTGTCTTGCCCGAACCGCTCGGACCAACCAGACCTGCAAACTCTCCTTCACCGAATGTGAGATTTATCTTGTTTAAAGCGGTAAATTCTGTTTTACCTGCAGGAAACCTTTTGACCACATTCTCCAGATTAACGATGTTATTGTTCATGTGTTATTGAATTTAATCTCTTTGTATTACTTTTTTTAGTTGAGTGCCTGTGTGTGTATATCAGCATTATTTGTAACCCGTTACCACTGTACAGTGATGTCCCTTTTGCCGTAAGCGGAATTGAGAAGTTATCCGGATTTGCGTACCCCATAACATTCAATGAAAAATCTCTGAAATTATGCTTCCAGTTGACAAAATTGTAAACTCCGCCGTTTTCCCAGTCGTAGTATATTATAAGATTTAAATTATCTGACATAGTGAGCGGGTAGTTTGCCGAAAGTGCAGAGATATTTGCTCTGTTAGAGAATTTGAACGCTTGTCTGTCAAAGGACATTAGAAGGTGTTCGAAAATAAGATTTAAACCATTTCCTATCCCAAAGGTGTAGTCAGTGCCAATGTTAAACAGATGCTGGTTTGTTAAAACTCCCGCATCGGCCCCTTTGTTTATCCACGAAAGCTCAAACCATAAACCTATCTTCACATCAATCTTAGCATCAACTCCCAAACGGTTTTCCGGTACCTGCCAAAGCTGAGGCAATAAACTGAAGCCCTCTGCGGATGGTAATAGGTTGGATTTCCTGTGATGGAACGAGATTGCGGCCTCCCCAGATTTTAGCGATTTCTGAAATCTTCCCCCGAATTCGGGTCTCTCCTTAGTTGTTACACCTATATCATAAGCCCTTGTTTTATTATTTCCGTAAAGAACCCATAGCCAGAGGTTTGAGTTGTCACTAAAGTAGTATCTGCCTAAACCACCCCACACACCCTCGGTGAGCTGGAGCGGGTCTCTCGGGTCCATGCTGTCGAACCACATAAGTGGCCTCAATATTGTAGCCGATCCAAAGTTTATCTTTTGAAGTCCAACCCTTAATTCTGACCTGTTTGTTGCAACTTTTGCCCACCCTCTGTAGAGTTTTATATCGCCGCTCCAGCTGCTCTCCATACCATTGCCAAACACCCCGTTTCCAAACAGATTAGCTGCAATTTCTGCATCAAATCTGATATTGTTTTCTCCTGAAAACCTGTTTCCCCCGCTATAATTAAATTGTGGAATATATCTCCCTCCCAGAGAGAAGATACCCTCGGTCTGAGCATTAATACTGCTGCTTAGCTGACCCTTAAACGATATCTCACTCTGATCAGGTTTTGCTGACTGTGAAAAGGAGCTGCCCGACAAAAGTACCAAAACTGATACTGTTGCTAAATATTTGATTTTAAATACGAACCTTTTCATATAATGAGTTACAAATTTTGCGGAGCTATTCCGTATGCCATAATCCGGGTAAGTTCGAGTATAAGTTCCTGAGGGTTTTTATACAGGCCTGTAAGGTATGGGTCATTGAGTACTGCCGTCATATTTTTGCTAAGAGAGAGTAAAAGTTCAGGTTTAAAATCATCTCTGAAAACACCCCTCTTCTGTGCCTCTTTGAACTCATCTATCACACCATCCCATGCCTCTTTGCTTCGGTTCATTACATATAACTGCAGTTCAGATCCCGGATCACTGTAAACGTCCTCAACAAAGACCTGACTCATCTCCCTTGTTCCCTCGGCCTTAAGAGCTATAATTCGTTGCATTTTTTCTGATGCAGGGCAATCTGCGGTGAGTATCTCGCGGAATTTCACCATGCCGTCATCCATCAGCTCATCCATTATCTTTTTTGCAAGCTCTGTTTTGTTTGGAAAGATTCGGTAAAAGGTCATTTTGCTCACATCTGCCTTTGCACATATCTCCTCTACCGACACCTTTTTAAAACCGAACTTCCAGAACAGCTCTCTTCCTGTTCTTATAATTGTTATCTCTTTTTTTGATTTTTTCCTGCTCTCCATAAAAAGACCGATTTGATTTATCTTACGATAATGATGCAAAGTTACGAATAAGGTATTAATATCAAAATATAGTAACATTCATTTTATCATTTTCTATGTTTTTTTCACTT
>DINE01000032.1 GCA_002425935.1 Bacteroidales bacterium UBA5548
AGTTTAACTTTAAGATTGTCTAATAGTTCTTCTTCTTCTTTCTCAATACTTCCGTCGGAAAAAATTAAATCGCAACATATTGCGAATACTCCTTCACGATAGTTTTCTGGCAACCCTTCCACGCAAAGTTGGATAAGTGTTTCAATACCATCGCGTTTGAGAATTTTAAAAAGCTTGTCTATAGTAGCATTAAACTGATTACCTGACATGTTTTTCAAAAGTTTTGCTTTGTTAGTGAATGAATTAAAATCACTAATTTCTTCGTCAGAAATGTGACCGTCAGCCGCAACGACTGATAAAATTAGTCCAATAAATGACTCTTGTTGATTAAGACTTGACGGGGCAGAATTAGTGCCAAGAATGTTACTAAGAAGTCCCATGATAATAAATTTTTAGAGGTTAAAATGATAATATTATAACTACNNCTTGTTAGACTTAAATTAGGATATTACTTTTAATTCATTTTTATTCATAAAAATCAATTTGATTGAAACAGCCGATGAGTAAAACATACATTAGAAAGCTATACTTTATCAGTGCTAACTGCAATAAAACAAGGTATTTATATAAATTACATAAACCATAATTGCAAAGTAAAAATTATTCAAAAAGGCATGACTATCCAAACAGTACAAAAGGAATATTTATACATTGTGACAATTATTTTATCACCAAACTACATTATTCTTTTGAAATCTTGCCCCACAATCTTGCGGCACAAATAGAGCTGTATTTTGCTTAAATCTCCTGAAATCGGCATCTGGTGCAGAACTGCTAAGATATGCCGTAATCTAACTTGCACAAAGCGATGTGAATGTAATATTTTTTTAAAAATATTCCAAATTTATTTTTATCTAATGTGTTGGAGTGTTGGGAATTGCCCGTGGTTATTGGGTTTTGGTGAAAATGGGGTAGGGATATTCGATTTTTGTGAGGCACAAAGGGTGGGCGGGAACGGAGTTTCCGGCGGCGGCGCGGTCCTTTTGGGCCAGCAGTTGGGTGATCCATTCGGGTTGGCGGCGGCTGCGGCCTACTTCCAGGAGTGAGCCCACTATTGCGCGTACCATGTTTCGCAGAAAGCGGTTGGCGGTAATGGTAAAGCAGTAAGAGTTGGCAAGTCCTGCGGGGGTGATGTTGTTCATGGGCGAACCGGGGGTCCAGTGCGCCTCTGTTACGGTGCAGATGTTGGTTTTAACGTCGGAGTGCAATTTAGCCATTGAGGTAAAGTCCATCTCACCAATCATAAGAGCGGCCGCCCTGTTCATACTCTCTATATCCAGGTCGTAGGGGAAGAAATATGACAGATCTGTCAGAAAGGGCTCTTTTACCGTGTGAACATAATATGTGTAGGTGCGGCTCAGGGCGTCAAATCTGGCATGAGCGTCAGGTGCAACTGCACAAATGTCAGTCACCACAATGCCGGCGGGCAAAATGGCATTTATTTTGTAAAGTAACAATTGCTGTTCTTTTGCAAGGCTGGTGTTGCCGGAGTCAAAATGCGCAATGTAGTTAACGGCGTGAACTCCTGTATCTGTTCTGCCCGCCCCGGTTATCTCTATCTTCTCTCTAAGATAGACCGAAAAGGCGCTCTCCAGATGCTCCTGTACAGAAGGTCCGTTGTTTTGCCTCTGCCACCCGCAAAATGCAGCCCCGTTATATGATAGTGAAATAAAGAAACGCATTGTTAACTAAATGTGCTAAATTTGTAAGTTACACAGATACAAAAATACAAAATCAAACGATATGGAAACCGTAAATATCAAAGAGCTAAACGAAAGAATTCAGAAAGAGAGCGCCTTTGTTGATATTATCACTATGGAGATGAACAAGGTGATTGTAGGTCAAAAGCATCTGGTAGAGAATCTTATGATTGGACTTCTTGCCAATGGACACATTCTTCTGGAAGGTGTGCCGGGCCTTGCAAAAACCCTTGCAATTAACACTCTGGCCTCTATTGTTGACGCAAAATTCAGCCGTATTCAGTTCACCCCGGACCTTTTGCCTGCCGACCTTATTGGTACGCAAATCTACAGCCAAAAGAGCGAGCAGTTTAACATAAGAAAGGGGCCGATATTTGCCAACTTCATTCTCGCAGACGAGATTAACCGTTCACCTGCAAAGGTACAGTCGGCACTTTTGGAGGCCATGCAGGAGCGTCAGGTGACAATAGGTGATGCCACTTTCAAACTCCCTGAGCCGTTTCTTGTAATGGCAACCCAAAACCCAATAGAGCAGGAGGGTACATATCCGCTTCCGGAGGCACAGGTAGACCGTTTTATGTTAAAGGTGGTTGTTACCTACCCTAAAAAGGAGGAGGAGAAGCTCATTATCAGGATGAACAACAGCGGTACATTCCCTAAGGCAAATGCTGTTCTAAAGCCAGAAGATATTATCCGTGCAAGGGAGGTTGTGCGCGAAGTCTATATGGACGAGAAGATCGAAAAGTATATAGTTGACATTGTTTACGCCACAAGAACACCTGAAGATTACAACCTTGCTAACCTTAAGGATCTTATCTCATACGGGGCATCCCCTCGTGCAAGTATCTCGCTTGCAATGGCTGCCAAGGCGTATGCCTTTATTAAGCGCCGCGGCTATGTGATTCCGGAAGATGTGAGAGCGGTTTGTTACGAGGTTCTAAGACACAGGATTGGGCTCACCTACGAGGCGGAGGCCGAAAATATCACAACTGAAAGCATCATCACCAACATAATGAACGCAATTGAGGTTCCGTAACCTTTAGAAACTGTTACAGATTATGTCCAAAGAGTTACTTAAAAAGGTACGCAAAATTGAGATCAAGACCAGGGGTCTTTCGCGGCAGATCTTTGCCGGGGAGTACCACTCTGCCTTCAAGGGCAGGGGTATGGCCTTTAGCGAGGTGCGTGAATACCAGTACGGCGACGATGTGCGCAATATGGACTGGAACGTTACCGCCCGCCTGAATGCCCCATACATAAAGGTCTTTGAGGAGGAGAGGGAGCTCACCGTGGTTTTGCTGATAGATGTGAGCGGTTCGCGCCTCTTTGGCTCTGCAGTTAAGACCAAGAAGGAGCTCATGACAGAGATTGCGGCGGTTCTTTCGTTTTCGGCCTCGGCCAACAACGATAAGGTGGGTGCTCTCTTTTTTGGTTCCAAGGTAGAGAAGTTTATTCCGCCAAAGAAGGGGAGGAGCCATCTGTTAAGGATTATCCGTGAGCTGATAGAGTTTGAACCGCAGGAGAGGGGTACCGATATTGCCGAGGCCTTAAGATTTCTCACGAATGCTATCAAGAAGCGCTGCACTGCATTTTTGCTCTCAGATATGATTGATGTTGGCAAAGATCTTAAACCTAGGTACGAGGATGCCATTAAGATTGCCGCCGGCCGTCACGATTTGTGCGTGGTGAATATCTACGACCCGCGCGAACGGGAGTTACCGGATGTAGGGCTTATAAGGCTGGCAGATTCCGAGACAGGCCGTGAGCAGTGGGCAGACACCTCAAGCGCCAAGGTTCGCGAACACTTTAACAACTGGAACAAAACTGTTCTTGACAAGACAATGCAGATGTTAAGGAGATATAAGGTTGACAATGTCTCGATTGGGACACACCAGGACTATGTAAAGGGTCTAATGACCCTCTTTAAATCGAGGTAGAGTATGACAGAGTTTAAGGATACACTTTTAATAGGAAAGCAGGCCACACTCAGGTTCAAGGCAACCGTTAACCAGGGTGATAAATATCACTTTGCCACTCCCGACAACCCTATAATGCAGGGTGTGGAGATGATTGGCACCCCAAAGACCGATACTCTTAATATTAAGGATGGTCTGGTAAACCTTGAAAGCAGAGTTATGATCACCTCTTTTGACAGCGGGTCGTACGCTTTGCCAAGGTTTCACGCACTGAGGATAAAGGCCGACGGTTCTACAGACACACTTTGGTACGACGGAGGTAACCTTGAAGTGACTACTATTCAGATAGATACCACCAGTTACAAGCCGTTTGATGTTAAAGATCAGATGAACTACCCATTTACCGTTAAGGAGGCTCTGCCCTGGGCAGGAATTGCCCTTGTGGTAATAGCGGTGGCCTATTTGATTTACAGAGTTATAAAGAATAAGCTCAACAACCGTGATATGTTCGGAAGGCCGGTAGTTGTTGACCCTCCGCATATTGTTGCCCTGAGGCAGCTTGAGAAGATACGCAACGAAAAGTTGTGGGTATCTAACCAGAAGCAGTTCTACACAGAGCTTACAGATGCCCTGAGGGAGTATATCGAAAACAGATACGGTATTCAGGCAATGGAGCAGACCTCGGCAGAGATTCTCGAGGATCTTTCGTGTGTCAACATGGAGCCAAAGATTTACAAAGAGCTTGCAGAGCTGCTTAATGTTTCAGATCTTGTGAAATTTGCAAAGTACACTGCCCTTGAGCAGGAGTGCGAGAGTTCGGTGCCTGCAGCTGTGAGGTTTGTGAATTCGACTTACCTTCAGGAGGTTGAGCAGGAGTCAGAGGATCAACAAAAAGAGAGGAGGGGTTAGAGATGTTTTTTGAGTATCCTAAGATTCTTTGGCTGGAGCTTCTGCTTATCCCCATTATTGCTCTCTATATATGGAGGGAGATAAGGGGTCAGTCGCCGGCGCTTACCGTTTCTTCTGTGATGCCGTGGAGCGGCCCGGGTGGCAGGTTTAAGAGGTATTTCAGACACGTTCCCTACATTTTGCGCTTTGTTGCTTTTGCCGCAATGATTGTGGCCCTTGCACGGCCGCGGTCGTCTGACGATTTCGAGAAGGTCAACACCGAGGGTATTGATATTGTCTTTGCACTTGACGTCTCAACCAGTATGCTGGCAAGAGATTTTAACCCCGACAGGATTAGTGCTGCAAAAGATATTGCTATTGAGTTTATTGCACAGAGGCCGAGCGACAGAATGGGTATAGTGGTCTTTGCGGGTGAGAGCTTCACTCAGTGTCCGCTCACTACCGACAGAGCTACACTTATAAACCTTATGAAGGAGGTTGAGACCGGGCTTATAGAAGATGGTACTGCCATTGGTAATGGTCTTGCCACTGCAATTGCCCGTTTAAAGGACTCTCCGGCAAAGAGCAGGGTGATTATCCTGCTTACAGACGGGGTGAACAACAGGGGGGAGATTGCTCCGCTTATGGCTACCGAGATTGCCAAGACTTATGGTGTAAGGGTTTATACTATTGGTGTAGGGGCGATGGGTGTTGCGCCGTACCCGGTTATGACTCCGTTTGGTGTTCAGATTCAGCAGGTTCAGGTTGAGATTGATGAGGAGCTGCTTAAACAGATTGCCGATCAGACCGGAGGTCGCTACTTCCGCGCAACCGACAACACAAAGATGCTTGAGATATACAGCGAGATTAACAGGATGGAGACTACGCGTACAATTGTAGATTCGTTCCCTGTTTATAAAGAGCTCTTTATGAAGTATGCCCTTATTGCTTTGATTGCTCTTGGGCTTGAACTGTTTTTGAGATTGTTTGTGATTAGAAGAATTCCATAGAGGTTAAGAGATGGTACAGTTTGCACAGATAGAGTATTTATTACTGGTATTGATAATTCCTTTTCTCTTTGTTTTTCATGCGATTAACAGGAGAATCAGGAGAAAGAGGATTGAGAAGTTTGGCGACAAGGCCATTCTTGAGGCCCTTATGCCTCGTGCTTCGCGTTCGAGGGGCTGGATTAAGCTCTCCATTCTGAGCATCGCTATCTTCTTTTTTGCCATTGCGCTCTCAAGGCCTCAGCTTGGAGCAAGAATAAAGGAGATGGAGGGTAAGGGTGTCGAGATTATGATTGCACTGGATGTCTCCAATTCGATGCTTGCTCAGGACTATTCGCCAAACCGTCTGGAGAGGGCCAAACTGGCGATTTCGCGTCTCACAGATAAGTTGCAGGAAGACCGCATCGGGCTTATCGTCTTTGCGGGGCAGGCATTTGTTCAGCTACCTATCACAACAGATTATGTCTCTGCCAAGATTTTCCTCAACAGCATCAACACCGGCTCGGTTCCCGTTCAGGGTACCTCGCTCTCCGATGCTATTAATCTGGCAGTGAAAAGTTTTAGTGTCGAGAGCTCAAATACAAGCAGGGCACTTATTATTATCACAGATGGTGAAGATCATGAAGATGACCCTGTTGCAGCCGCAAAGACCGCCAGAGAGCTTGGTGTGAACATCTACACTTTGGGCATTGGCTCTGCAGAAGGAAAACCGATTCCGATGCCTAACGGAGAGTTGCTAAAAGACAAGGACGGAAACATAGTGGTTACACGATTGGATGAGAAGATTCTGCTTAGTGTTGCAGAGGCGGGTGGTGGAACTTATGTGCAGGCCGGTAATAGTGATTTTGGTCTGGAAGCGATTGTAAATCAGATAAAAGATATGGATAAACAGACCTTTAAATCTGTTGTTTTCGAAGATTTTGACGAGCAGTATATGTATTTTCTTGGAATTGCACTCTTCTTCTTTTTGCTGGAGTTTTTAATTACAGAGAGAAGGGGTAAAAATTTCTTTAAATAGGGGTATTATGATGAAGTATTGTTTGATTATGCTGTTTACCTTTGCCGCCGTAACACTGGCGGCTCAGCCCGAAAGAGGTGAGATCCGTTCGGGTAACAGGGCATACTCCAAAGGGAACCTTGAAAGGGCAGAGATTGATTACCGAAGGGCTCTGGAGCAGAATCCGGGTTCGGTACACGCTATTTACAACCTGGGTAATGTGCTTCACAAAAGGGGAAACTCAGCCGAGGCAGAGAAGCTGGTTACTGCAATAAAAGATTCGCTTCCCGATGCGGGAGTTGCTCCAAAGGTGTTCCACAATCTTGGAAACTACGCTCTTGATCAGAAGAAGTACTCCGAGGCTGTTGAGTACTACAAAAGCTCTTTGAGACTCAACCCTGACGATGATGAGACAAGGTCTAATCTGGCTTATGCTCAGAAAATGCTTAAAAATGAGCAGGATAAACAGCAACAAAACCAAGATAACAAAGACAACAAAGACAATAAAGACGATCAAAACAAAGATCAGCAGAATCAGGATAACAAAGACCAAAATCAGGATCAGGATAAAAAAGATCAGCAACAGCCACCTCCTTCAATAACCCCGCAGGCAGCCCAGCAAATGCTGCAGGCGATACAGAACAAGGAGCGTGAGACACAGGAGAAGGTAAATAAAGAGAAGGCAAAAGTTCTTCAGGGAAGACAAAAGGAGAAAAACTGGTAAATACCGCAATTATATGAGATACTTAAAAAGGATACTGTTCATAACCGCTTTGATGCTGTCGGCCGGATTCAGGCTCCAGGCCCAGACAACGGTTACTGTTGATGTTCCCCGTGTTGTGGAGGCAGACGAAACATTCAGGCTTGTGTTTAATGTTAATGCACAGCCCGAATCGTTTAACCCGCCTGCTATTTCGGGATTTGATGTGCTTGCGGGGCCTTCGTCCTCTACAATGAGCAGCACTCAGATTGTAAACGGCAAGAGGACCGAGAGTTTTCAGGTTAGTTACACCTATATACTTCAGGCAAAGAGCACCGGAAAGTTCACAATTCCACCAGCATCGGTAGTTGTGGGAGGCAAAAGCTACTCTTCACAGCCTGTTGCCGTAGAGGTTGTAAAGGGTGACGCTGCTGCCAAAAAGGACGATGGCAAATCTTCGCCTTCAATCTCCAATGACGATGTCTTTCTCAGAGTCTCGCTCTCAAAGAGCAGAGTGGTTAAGGGCGAGCAGCTTGTTGCCACAATAAAACTCTATACCCGTGTTCCGATTGCGGGTTTCGAAGATGTCAAGTTTCCCTCTTTTAACGGTTTCTGGAGTCAGGAGATTGAGACTCCCCAGAGTATCGAATTTGTAAGGGAGAGTATAGACGGTAAAATTTACAACGCAGCACTTTTGAGGAGGTATATGCTTATGCCTCAGCAGAGCGGAACACTTCCGATTGAGACAGCTGAGCTTATTTGTCAGGTTCAGGTGAGATCAACCGCGGCTGCTGCTCCAAGAAGCATTTTTGACGATTTCTTTGATTCATACCAGACTGTCAGAAAGCGTGTTACTGCGCCTACGGTACGGGTAGTGGTCGATCCGCTGCCTGCAGGTGCTCCTGCTTCGTTTACTGGGGCTGTAGGTAATTTCAATATGAACGCTAAGCTTTCTCGTGACAGCGTAAATGCCAATGAGGCCTTTTCGCTTATCATTAATATTACCGGAACCGGAAACATTAACCTGATTGAGGCTCCTAAGATTGAGTTTCCTGCAAGTTTCGAGGTGTATGATGTTAAAATTTCGGGGAATAAGCAGTTTGAGTATCCGGTTATCGCACGTGGCCCGGGTGAATACACAATTCCGGGGTTTGAGTTTTCGTATTATGATATTGCCAACAGAAGGTATGTAACCCAAAAGTCGGGTGACTTTAATATTAAGGTTGGTCGTGATGCCGGCGGTACTGCCTCTTCGGGTGTTGTGCAGACCGGGGTAAACAGGCAGGCTGTAAGAAGCATTGCCGACGATATACGCTTTATCTATACAAAGGCACCGGGGCTAAAGAGGGGTAATCTCTTCCTGTTTGGTTCTGCCGGCTACTTTATAATGCTGGCAATGATTATCGCGCTCTTCTTTGTTGCAGAGAAGATTCTTTCAAAGAGGGTAGAGCGCAACAGAGACGTTGCGGGAGTGAAGAACCGCAGGGCTAACAAGGTTGCAAGAGCCAGATTGAAAAATGCCGAGTCGCTTCTTAAACAGGGCCTCTACACTGCGTTTTACGAAGAGCTTCACAGGGCTATTCTGGGGTACACCTCCGATAAACTCAACCTTTCGCTTGCCGATATGTCAAGAGATAAGATTAAGGCCCATCTTGAGAGTAAAAAGGTTCAGGAGAGCCGCATTACAGAGCTCTTATCGATAATTGAGCAGTGCGAATATGCCCGATATGCACCTGACCCGGGAGGTACCGGAATGGAGGAGAACTACCAAAGGGCAATAAGACTTATTTCAGAGATGGAGGTTTAGTTATGAAAAAGATATATACTCTATTTGTAATCATTATATTATCTGCCGTGTCACTCTTTGCTCAGGCGGAGTCGCAGCAGACTGAACAGAGCTCAGTTCAGACTCGGGAGAGTGAAGATGCCGCCTCAATTGCAGGCATGCCATCACAGGAACTTTGGGATTTGGGCAACGAGAGTTTTACACAGGGCAAATATGAGAGTTCGCTCAACTATTACACCGAGATCGAAAAACGCGGTTACGCTTCGTGGCCCCTCTTCTATAACATTGCAAACAGCCACTTTAAACTTGGCAACAGAGGTAAGTCTATACTCTATTACGAGAGGGCTCTTCGTCTGAACCCATCGGAGGGTGACATTCAAAATAACCTCAGGCACGCTAAGCAGTTTACGGTTGACAAGATTGAGGAGTTGCCCGAATTTATCCTAAAGACGTGGATAAGAGATATTAACTACAAACTCTCTTCCGATACCTGGGTAACAATTTCGCTTGTGTTGTTTGTTCTTGTAGCGCTTTTGCTGCTAAACTTCAGGTATGGTCCCTCTCCAAGGGCCCGCAAATTGTCGTTTTTTGCCTCAATGCTCTCTCTGCTGATTGGCATTGGTGTTACCCTTTTTGCATGGAACCAGCGTAACGCATATCATAAGGTTGACGAGGCTGTTATAATGATGCCTGTAAGCACTGTAAGAAGTTCGCCCGATATGTCGGGTACCACTCTGTTTATTCTGCATGAGGGTACAAAGGCTACTATTATAGAGGGTTTTGGCAAATGGCGCAGAATTGAGCTTGCCGACGGCCGTCAGGGCTGGATAGCATCTGAAGATATTGAGCTGATTTAACAATGTTAAACCAGCTCAATTTTTCTTCTCTTATTTATTCGTCTCTTATCCTGTAGTTAGGATTTTCTTGTTTTATTTTTCAGAGTTGTATTTACTGCGTTGAATAAGCGTAATACTTTTATTTTCTGCGGCGTGAGGCTGGTTGCTCTTTAACCGGCTCCGGTGCTTTGTACAGATCTTCTCTTGAGAGTAAATTGTCCTGATTTGCAAGATTGTAAAGCACAATTGCCATTACAACTGAGGTGTGCTCCATATATTCAGGAATACTCATATTGTAGGTGTCTCTTTCGGTATGCCATATCTCCCCGTAGTTGAAGTCGTAGCCTTTAGGGTCGGCGGTTCCGAAGCTGATTGTTGGGACTCCGTTTATTGCAAAGTAGGCATGGTCCGAACCGCCGGCTGTGGTTGGTTTTGGTCTTGCCTCTCCAACACGCTTGCTAAGTGTGAACGGGAACTCCGGGTTGATTTTGTTCAGGTGCTCTGTTGCCTTTACAAAATCGTCGTACATTGCGGGCGGCACGGTAAGGCTGTTTGCAATGGTCGGGCCTCCGTCGCGGTTAAAGTAGTTTGACACTTTGTCCAGTTTGTCTTTGTTGGTCTCTACCCAGTGTTTAGAGCCCAGCAGACCAAACTCTTCACCTGCCCAAAGACAGAATGCGATTGACCTTCTTGGCTTTCCGCCCGCCTCCATGATGAGTCGTGCTGCCTCAAGATTCGGAGCAACGCCTGTTCCGCAGTCAACTCCGCCTGTTGCCACATCAAACGCGTCAAGATGGCCGCCCGACATAACAAGCTGGTCAGGAAACTCTGTCCCGCGAATAATGCCAATAACATTGTGGTATTTAACCGGGCCGGGCTTAAAGTGATTCCTTATATCAAACTCCAGCTGGAAATATTGTCTCTCTTTAACTTTCTGTTCGATTATTTTGTACTGATGTTCGTTAAGCTTAATATCGGGGCATGTTGGGAGGTTGTCAAAGTCCATGTAGTTCACGTTCTTGCGATCGTATAGCGCTCTTATGGGTACTGTAGATGACTGAATTATTCCCAGAATTCCCGCCTCTCTCATCTCTTTGTAAAACAGTGCAGGGGCGTCTCTGTACTTTTTAAGTTCTATTCTTGGGTTGCCCGGATTTGCTCTGTTGATGCGGGTTACAGAGTCGTTGTACCTGCCAATTTTATCATTCTCTTTAATAATCTGCGACCTGAGTGTATCTGCATACTCAGAGTAGTCTATCGGAAACCCGTCGCTCTCGCCTGAGATAAGAACCCAGGCCCCCTTGAGTTTACCCTTCATCCTCTCAAAATCGGCACGTGTCTTTGGCTCCATCACTACATGGCCTCTCTGCGCCCCCTTTGTTCCGGATGTATATGAAGGAGTTGCAAAGTGGAGTACCATTCCGTCTTCGCTCAACATTCTTCCAAACCACGGCCCTCTGTTAAAGCCTACAGGCATCTCACCTACCTCAATCACCTGAACCTCAAGACCCCATTTCTCAAAAAGCCCTGCAGCCCAGTATGTGGCATTCTCATATGCATCAGATCCTATAAGCCTGCCTCCGATCCTGTTGGTTAGCACATCAAGATGGTTCATTGTTCTGTTGTCGGTAGTCCCGATCTCAATAATTTTTTCTGTAACGCTTTTATCCTGAGAAATCAGGGAGAGAGGCAGTGCCAGCAGAAGTGACAATGCCAGAAGGGTTAGTTTTAAGTTTTTCATTTATCATAAGGTTTGTTGCAAATTTAATATTATTACTAAATATTTTTAATCTGTTGCATTTTATTTTAATTTTGGCACCCTATGGAGAAGAAGAAGTTTAAAATACCACACACATTTGTAATTATTTTCGCTCTTATCGTGGTGAGCGCGCTTGTGACCTTTATAGTTCCGGGCGGAGAGTATAATAAAGAGACTCTTGAGTTCAGCTATACTCAGAGCCAACCTCAGAGCTGGCAGATTCTTACCGCTTTTTACAAGGGTTTTACCCGTCAGGCGGGCATTATCGTATTTATTCTGGTGATTGGCGCTGCTTTTTGGGTTGTCAACTCCTGCAAGGCAATTGATGCGGGTATCTACTCCTTTTTAAGCTTTACCCGCGGCCTTGAGAAGCACAGGTTTTTAAAGGCTGTTGGTATAAATAATGTTGTGATTGTGCTCATTATGCTCATGTTTAGTATGTTCGGTGCTATATTCGGTATGAGTGAAGAGACTATTGCCTTTACGATTATAATTATTCCGCTTGCTGTCTCTATGGGGTACGACTCCATTACTGGTCTGGCGATGGTATATGTGGCTGCGCATGTGGGGTTTGCAGGTGCAATTCTGAATCCTTTCACAATTGGTATTGCTCAGGATATCGCCGGTTTGCCAATATTTTCGGGTATAGAGTACCGCTTCTTCTGCTGGCTTGTACTTAACGTTATTACAATATCGCTTGTTTTGTGGTATGCGAACAGGGTTAAAAGAGACCCGCATAAGTCTCCTCTCTACAACGAGGACTCTTACTGGCGTGAAAAAATTGCGCAACAGGATGGTGAAGAGATTGAGTATCACACCCCTGCAGGTGCATGGTTCAGCTACTTTGCCACTCTCGCTGTTCTTGTGCTCTTTTCGGTATTTCACTGGCATACAACCATAAAGATTGGTAGTTCTGTTTTTGACCTTCCGTTCCTGATACCTGCAGTGACACTTCTTTTCGCACTGGCCGGATTCAAAGCTCTCAGAAAATCTGTCCACTTCTTTGTGCTCTACCTGCTCTTTTTTACAATTATTTTCCTTGTGATAGGTGTAATGGGCTACGGGTGGTATATCGGCGAAATTTCGGCTCTATTCCTTGCTTTGGGAATACTGAGCGGGATTGCTGCCGGTTACTCTGCCAACGAGATTGTGGGAAAACTAACCGAGGGGGCAAAGGATATTCTCTCTGCTGCTCTTGTGGTTGGTCTGGCTGCTGGTATTATAGTGATTCTGGAAGATGGCAAGGTTGTGGATACACTGCTTTACAAGATGTCGGGTGCAATGGCCGATGCCGGAAAGAGTGCTTCTCTTGGAGTTATGTATATGATTCAGACAATGATCAATATTGTAATTCCATCTGCAAGTGCCAAAGCGGCAATCACAATGCCAATTATGGCTCCCTTTTCAGATCTGATTGGGGTTTCGAGGCAGGCAACCGTTCTTGCCTTTCAGTTTGGTGACGGCTTTACAAATATGATTACCCCCACATCTGGCATTCTGATAGCGGTTCTCACCATTGCCAGAGTCCCTTACGGCAAATGGTTCAAACTGATTCTCCCTTTTATTCTGCTGCTGATTATTGTTGGATTCCTGTTACTGCTGCCAACCCTCTTCCTTGAACTGAACGGCTTTTAACATCAGTACTCCCCAACAAAACCAATAACAACATTATAATCGGCATCTTATTGATCAGACCTTAAAAACCTCCTTGTAAAACCCAACCTGATCACAACTTTAAGCCTTCGAAAGCAAATCAAGCCATTACGGCATTACAAGCCTTCGAAAGCACTAATAAGATTTGAAATCAAAG
Source organism: Bacteroidales bacterium UBA5548 (assembly GCA_002425935.1). Lineage (GTDB taxonomy): Bacteria > Bacteroidota > Bacteroidia > Bacteroidales > UBA932 > Bact-08. The sequence goes on from DINE01000032.1 coordinate 13,400, forward strand.
ACAAGCCTTTAAGATTAAATCAAGCCTTCNNGAAAGCAAATCAAGCCATTTACGGCATTGCAAGCCTTCGAAAGCACTAAATGTTTTTACAAATATTTACTTTGCAGGAGTTGTTGCCTTGTAAACTCCCCAGTCGGCACTCTCCTCCTCAACCTTAAGCTTCATGCCCTCTGCAGCAGGGAAGGCTGTCTGTGGTTTTGGCGGCAGTGCTGGGAATGTACCTGTTTTAACGTACTGAAGCGTTGCTTTAATCCAGTCATCTTCTAACCCAAAGTCGTGATAAAGGTCATCGGGACGGTAGTGGTCAGGGATAAGGCCATCAAGATAGTGGCCGTAACCTACGCTGTTAACGCTAAAAAAGCAGATTGGCAGGAATACATACTGAGGGCTTGTGTAGTTTCCCTCGGGATATGGCAAAACGTACATTCCGTTAGGTTTTCCGTAGGTTGTAGAGCCAATGTGTACAACGCTCATTAATGGTTTAAGCCCGTTTAGAAGCACTTCGCTTGCAGAGGCCGATCCCTTTGTTGTTAGGATGTAAACTCTGTTCAGATCCAGTGACCCCGCAATTCTTTTGACAACTGTCTGTGTCTCTGAGTCGAAGTCCCATGAACGGTATCTGTCGTTGTGCTCTCTTCTTGCCAGAAGCTTGTTGTCTGCAGAAAGAGGTGCTATATAGTTAGCCAGCAGAGATGTTGCCCTTGAGTCTCCTCCTCCGTTATATCTCAGGTCAAGAATCAGCTCCTTAATGTTTGCGGCTTTGAACATTGCCATTGCTTCGTCAATGTCGTTGAGCATAGTGGCCTTGAATGAGAGGTAGTTGAAGTAGCCTACATTGTGTGGCAGCCCCGGCTCATCCTGTGCTGTAAAGACCATTTTGGCTAGGTAAGACCTTGTATTTATTACCCTTGCAGTGGCTGTAAAGGTGTATGACTGGCCGTCGTGCTTTTTAAAGGTGAACTGATTGGTCTTTTGCCCGTATACTGAGTTGAATGTTCCGTTTGAGATGAGAGTACTCACTGCAGTTCCGTTAAGGTGTGTAAGTTGGTACCCTCTCTTCACATTGTTTTCCGACATCGGAGTGTTGGGGTGTACATATCTTACTCTAACTCCGTAGTCGTTGTAGTGGTCTATCGGCTGGCCAAGGCTTATGCCGTATGATTCAGATACTCCTGCCTCTGAATTCAGATACTCCTGCCCTGTCATCATCCATGACCATCTGTCCTGCGCTACAAGCAGGGTATCAAAATATGCCTGAACAGTTTTGATAGGTTTTGCGTTAATGTTTTTGGGAACATCCTTATACCAGTAGTAGATGTCGTTCATTAATGCATAAGTATATGATTTAATGGCTGCGAGTGGATCTGTCTGATCATTTGGGTCAGGATTTGGGTTATCATCTTTCTGACATGATACCGGTATAAATGAGGCGATTAAAAAAGATATCAGTATCAGTGATGCTTTAAACCTTGAATTTCTGGTCATTTTAAGTATATTTTTAAACAAAATTAAACAATTTTTCGTAAATTGTGTTCTATATAAAAAGCGACTTAAATTAAGAAACACCTTAAATGATGGCATTATGATTGACCTGACAACCATTGAAAGAAAAAATGTTTTTGCGGTAAAGGGAAACCCTGTAACACTACTTGGAAATCCCGTAAAAGTTGGTGACGTTGCTCCAGAAATAGTAGCATCGGATCTGGCGCTTAAAGATGTTAAATTATCTGACTTTCGCGGAAAGATAATTGTCGTTAGCGTCTTCCCGTCTATTGACACTCCGGTGTGTGCAAACCAGACAAGAGCTTTTAACAAAAAGGCAACCGAACTATCAGATGATGTTGTGATACTCACAATATCAAAAGATCTTCCGTTTGCTTTGGGTCGCTTCTGTGCAGCTGAAGGTATTAATAACATCCACACTCTTTCAGATTACAAACATTCGAAGTTTGGTCTGGAATACGGTTTTCTTGTAAAAGAGAACCAACTGTTGGCACGGGGAGTAGTGGTAATCGGTAAGTCCGGGGTAGTTAAGTACGTAGAGATAACCAAAGACATCACAATCGAACCGGACTACGACATGGCAATTGCTGCAGTGAAGGCGCTTCTGTAGAAATGTGTTGAGAATTTAAAAGCTCTGTAATTACAGACCAAAGGTGTGGTTTAGGTTAGGTGATCAGATGACAGATGGTAGGTTTGGATCTATTATGGAGCAGGGAGGCAGGCAACTGCCTCCCTTTTTTTTATTGGCATTGAATTTCTTTATGTGCTCTTCTTGCGGGTTTTTTTCATCAGAAGGTGAGTTGTAACAGCTGTGGCAATGACGCCAAGCATAACTCTGACAAATATCTTGTCTGTGGCAAAAATCATTGTGGTAATCATAGTCGCCCATAGAAGGGTGATGGTTCTTATTTTCAGTTTCATTGGAATTCCTTCCCTGGAAAGGTACGAACTGATGTACGGGCCCAGATGCTTGTGCCGCAGCAGCCACTTGAGTCTGGTTCGCGACGACTTCATGTAGAGGTAGGTTGCCAGAAGTAAAAATGGTGTTGTAGGTAAAAGAGGTACGAAAATCCCCAATGCCCCCAGCCCCACACAAATTGTTGCCAACACTACGTATAACTGTTTTTTCAAATCTTGGTTTCTGTTTTTTTGCAAACTTACTTGCATTTAATTTTCTGCCGTTTTCTAAAAGAAGATTTTGAAACCGTCTGAATGCAAATAAACTTGCGAGGTTCGTTCATTTTTCTAACTTTGCAAAGATACTTACTTAAACACAAACTTTAAACTTCAATTATGGAAAACTTCTCTGCGATCGTAGAGCAGGTGAGCGCGATTTTGTGGGGTTGGCCGATGATCATTCTGCTTCTTGGTACACACCTTTATCTAACAGTTATTCTTAAATTTCCTCAGCGGAAAATTTTTAAAGCGATCAGGCTTTCAGTGGTAAAAGACAAATCCGGGAGCGGAGATGTGAGCCAGTTTGGTGCTCTTGCAACCTCCCTTGCCGCAACCATTGGAACCGGAAACATCGTGGGGGTGGCTACCGCAGTGGCACTTGGCGGGCCGGGTGCCGTTTTCTGGTGCTGGGTAACTGGTGTATTCGGTATTGCTACCAAGTACTCCGAGGGGTTGCTTGCTATTAAGTACCGGGTTAAGACCGCCGACGGTACTATGCTGGGTGGTCCTATGTATGCTTTGGAGAGGGGTTTGAAGCTCAAGTGGATGGCTGTTTTGTTTTGTATTTTTACAGCGATTGCCGCCTTTGGAATCGGAAACACAGTTCAGGCCAATTCAATTGCTCTGCTGGTTAACGAGACCTATTCGGTTTCACCATATGTAACAGGTTTGTTGCTGAGCTTTGCAACTGCTCTAGTAATCCTTTTCGGGGTTAAGGGCATTGCAAAAGTTTGTGGCACTTTGGTGCCGTTTATGGCACTTTTTTATATACTAGGCTGTATGGTAATTCTTTACGTTAATTCGGCCTATGTTCTCCAGGCGATTGATTTGATAGTTGATTCGGCTTTCTCGGCAAAAGCTGCCGGAGGAGGTTTTGTTGGTACAACTATTATGATGGCAGCCAGGTTTGGTATCGCAAGAGGCCTCTTCTCAAATGAGTCGGGTCTGGGTTCTGCTCCGATAGTGGCCGCTGCTGCACAGACTCGCAACCCTGTAAGGCAGGCGCTTGTCTCTTCGACCGGAACATTCTGGGACACTGTTGTTGTTTGTGCGCTTACAGGCCTTGTGCTTGTCAGTTCGGTAATTGCGCACCCCGACATTGACCACACTCAGGGAGCTGCCCTTACAAAGGCGGCATTCTCCAAGATACCTTACGTAGGTTCTATTATCCTTACAGTTGGTATTATAACATTTGCTTTCTCTACTATTCTCGGATGGTCGTATTACGGGGAGAAGGCTGTGGAGTATCTGGGTGGCAAAAAGCTGATTATCTTCTACAGACTCTTCTGGATTGCCGCTGTCTTCGCAGGATCGGTGCTTAACCTTGCCCTTGTTTGGGGTATTGCAGACAGTATGAATGCGTTAATGGCAATTCCTAACCTTATAGCGCTTCTTCTGCTCTCCAGAGTTTTGGTCAAAGAGACCAACAAATACCTCTGGTCGGGCAAAATTGACGAAGAGGACCCTGAGTGCGTGTAAATCTCCGCGCCACTTTTGTTTATGTGCTTGTATTTCAAGTGTGTGAGAAATTGACTTAAGCAAAAAATACCTAAAATAAACGAAAAGGGCTGCCTGAAAATGGCAGCCCTTTGTTTTGCGTGTGATGTACCCGACCCTAGAGGGTTGAGTACTTTTTGCCGCAATCCCTGGGAATTCTTTCCTTTTCGCTGATTATCAATGCTTTGACTATAAAGCGTGATTAGTGCTAATTTGCTGTAAATGAGGCATAAGGAAAGAATTCCCACGGATGAAATTTTAATCTCCGCGCCACTTTTGCTCAACCACTTAATATACAATCACATACAAAATAGACTTTAACGAAAGCACCATTAATCTCGCTGAAGTCTTTTTTGCAAACAACTCAAATACAATGGGTTGAACAAAAGTGGCGCGGAGATTGTGCGCAAAAATCTCTGGGAATTCTTTCCTTCGCGCTGATTATCAATGCTTTGAGGGTGAAATGCGATTACGGCTAAATGGTTGTAAATGAGGTATAAGGAAAGAATTCCCAGGGATGAAATGTTTTTTGAAAGTGGCGCGGAGATTGTGCAAAAAAGGGCTGCCTGAAAATGGCAGCCCTTTGTTTTGCGTGCGATACGTGTGATGTACCCGACCCTAGAGGGTTGAGTACTTTTTGCCGTATTCGAGCATCTGCTGCAGGAAGTCGGCCGGGTATTCTACTTTGTAGTCAATAACTTTACCATCTTTCTCAACCGGAATGATATCTGGGTTGATGAATCCGCCGTATGGCTTGAGGTTAAGTGCTGCATATCTCTCCTTAAGCTCCTTATGTAGTTCAGGGTCAATATTTACAGCGTAGGTGGCTATAAGTTTTTTGCCGGCTTCGTAGTCGCCTTCTGATTTAATTCGCTGAAGCTCTTTAAGAAGTGTTGCAAAAAGCTGGCGAAGTTTTACAAAGTCGTTGATTACGAAGTAGGTTTTACCGTCGCGTACTCTCTTCTCAATTACATTGTCGGCCTTTCCGTTTTCGAAGCACCACTCGGCAATTAGTTTGCGACCCTGCATGTGTGCCTGAGTTACGTTTTTACCAAGGTCAATTCTGACGAACTGTGTGAAGATACCGTTGCGGATATATGAAATGTATGATGCTTTGTATGCCTCTTCGTTAGGAAGAACGCCAAGCTCTACAAGCTTAGGGTCTGCGAGGTAGTAGAGGGCAAAGATGTCGGCGCGTGCCTCTTCAAGTGGTGAACTGAACTCCTTAAGTGCGTTAGAAGAGGTTCCTTCGCGCATCTGACCTGAACCGTGTCCAAGACATTCGTGCAGATCGGTGTGGAGGTTACCTGTGTGTGCTCCGTACTCTTTGAGAAGTGCTATCTCATTTTCGTCCCAAGAGAATTCGGTGGTCATACTCTTTGGCGCCTCTTCTGCAGCCATATTGTATGCTTCACTGATGTTTGCAATTGTTACTGATTTTGAGCCGTGTTCCTTACGAATCCAGTCTGCATTAGGGAGGTTGATTCCGAGTGGTGAGGTAGGGTGGCAGTCTCCGCCTAGCTGAGCAACTGTAATCACTTTTGCAGATACCCCTTTTACCTCTTTTTTCTTGTACTGAGGGTCAATAGGAGAGTTATCCTCGAACCATTGCGCGTTCTGGCTAATGATTTCTGTCCTTTTTGAGGCCTCAAGGTCTTTGAAGTTAACCACAGCCTCCCAGGTAGCTTTCATTCCAAGAGGGTCGTTGTAGGTCTCGATAAAGCCGTTAATAAAATCTACCTGACTTTGTGTGTCCTCTACCCAGGCTACATTGTACAGATCCCATGTGCGGAGGTCTCCTGTTTTGTAATACTCAATAAGGAGTGCAATGTAGTTTCTCTGTGTGTCGTTCTCTGCTGCAACAGATGCCTTCTCAAGATGGTATATTATCTTTTCGATAGCTGCTCCGTAAAGTCCTCCGACTTTATAAACCTCTTCGTAAACTTTTCCATCTTTTTTAACAAGTCTTGAGTTTAGACCGTATGATATAGGTCGAGGGTCTTTAGGATCTTCCATCTTTGCGTAGAATGCCTCGGCCTCTTTACGGCTCACCCCTTCGTAGAAGTTAACTGAGCTTCCCAAAAGGAGGTCGCCCTCTCCCGAGATGTTCTTTCTCTGTGGGTAGAGTGCCGGGTCGTAAAGCATTGGGATGATCTCTGCAATAAGCTCTTCCTGACCGCTGGCTGTCATCAGCCCCTTGAAGTACTCTTCGCTGCAACCCGGGATGAATTTATCCTCGGCGTAGTGGTGGTGAATACCGTTGCTGAAGAATACTCTTTTAGCATAAACGAGAAACTCTGCGTAGTCGCTGCTCTCTTTTTCGCCTGCGTAGTTGTCAAAGATAGTCTCTAGTACCTTACGGATTTTTAAACCGTGTTTAAAGTTTTGATCCCAGAATATATCTCTGCCTGTTTTGGCTGCCTCACTAAGGTGATAAATATACTCTTTCTGATTGAATGTGAGAGAGTCCCAGCCCGGAATGCGGTATCTTATAACTCTCAGGTCGGCAAACTCATCTGCCAGGTATCTGAACTTCTCCTCCTGAACACCCTTGCTGCCTGTTTGACATGAGCCCGCAAGGAGCCCGATAGCCGATGCAAATAGCATAATTTTTAAGTACTTCATTGTTTGTAATATTTTGCAATTTTGTTTAAGACAAAGATATGATTTTTTGAGTACTTTTGCCTGCGCAAATTCAAAAGGTTTATGAACAGAGGATTGCTGAGCATTCTGTTGCTGATTGTCTCAAACAGTTTTATGACAATGGCGTGGTATGGCCATTTACGCTTTAATATTGAGAGTAAACTGGGAAAGTGGGGTCTCTTTGGAATTATACTAATAAGCTGGGGGATAGCACTTTTTGAATATATTTTTCAGGTGCCGGCAAACAGGATTGGTTACAGAGAGTTTGGCGGTCCATTCTCGCTGGTGCAATTAAAAGTTATCCAGGAGGTAGTTACGCTGCTGGTGTTTGTTGTATTTTCCCTGATTTTCTTTAAGCAGGAGAGCTTTAAGCTAAATCATTTTATCGCCTTTGTCTTTCTGGTGCTGGCGGTCTTCTTTATATTCAAGGACTAAGAGATTTTGGCAAAGAGGGCGACGTAATTTTTACCGTACTTTTTAGCACATTTGGGGCAGGTTGTGTACCATTCGTATGTTTTTACGGCCTTTTTACCTTTTGACTGCAGGACCTCCTTAAAATCTTTGTGCCATTTACCTGTATCATTGTAGCTCCCTTCATATACCTTACAGTAGAATGAGCCGCTCAGGTTTAAATTCTCTGCTCCGGGAACCTCTTTGTTTACGGCAATGTACAAATCCATATTCCACAAAGAGGTGTGGTCTGAGAGACACATCCAATTATCTGTCTCTGCTCCTGCTTCGGTTATTTTTATATAAGCTTTTGTAATAACCTTAACAAATCCAATAGGTATGTACATAAAGGTAAATACCCTGGTTTTTACGAACTTTTTTTCACTCCAGTTAAATGTTATGCTGTCCCAATCTTCGGGAATAAATTTTGGGCAGCATTGCTCTTCAGAAATTGTTGTGTTCATGATCTATCTTTTTTTAAAAATGCCGTTAGCATTAAGAGACATGCCCCAAAAACTGCCGTTGCAGGCTGCATCCATGAGACATAGCCAATAATAATCACTTGCGTTGTGAGCCAGATAAAGACCACACCTGTCGAAGCAAACGAGACAACACGTGAGAGGCGGCTATATCTGAAATTTAGAATAGAAGCTGTAAGAAACGACCCTCCTACAACCACAAAGAGAATCAGACTCGGCAGGAAGTAGGACTCAAACGGACTCCCCTCAAGCCACTCAACCGGAACACCCTCTGCACCACTCATTCCGTACCAGCCGCCTCCAAACGCATTCAAAGCCCCGAAAGCCAACAGCACCCCAAGCAGGATATGTAGTGCTTTGCTATTTTTAGATAAGTTTTGCATATAATTCATCTTTAATGTTTAATCTGAATCTGATATTTAAAGTTCTAATTGATCAGACTTTAGGTATTAATATATGAAACTGTTTAAAAAACAGTTCTACTCGGTTCTAATAACCTCAAAAGTGGTCTCTATATCTACATTACCTTTGACCATTGCGTAAACCGGGCAGTAGGTCTCCTCTGAAAGCTGTATTATCTTTTTCATATCAAGATCGGTTACATCGGGGGAGTGGATCTCGATTTTAAGATTGATTTTGCTGAATGCAGTTGGATGGTCTGCTCTTCGGATTCCGTGTGAATCGATCTTGAAATTGACAATACTCTTGCCCATCTTTCGCAGAAAGGTCAGCAAAGAGGTTCCAAGGCATGACGAGATGCTCAGCAGAAGCAGTTCAAGGGAGGTGTAACCAAGATTGTCACCAAGCGGAGGGGTGTAGTCAATAGATACCGGTATGTTGCCATCTACAGAACCTTCGAAGTTTAGTCTGTTGTTAATAAGCCTGATTGAGGCTGACAGCTCTTTTGATTTGTCTGACATATTGAATAGAATTAAAAACATAACACTTCCGGAGTGCCGGAAATGCAGTAAATTAAACTTTAGTACTTTATATCAATAAATTACTTTGCAGATTCAAAAAGCCTCTCCAGACCAGAGTATGGTTGCAGGGTACTCACTTTAAACAGTGACAACCCCTGTTTTACAATCGGCAGCCTTCCCAGTATCTCTTTTGCCTCCTGTTTGTCTTTACACTCGAGAATCATAACTGCGTTGTGAAGGTCGTCGAAATAGATCTCTCTGATAATATTTTTCTTTATAAGTTCGTAGACTGCCTCTGCCTCAGCTCTAAGGGTCTCTTTTGCATGTTCCCAATTGGTGCCTTCAATCTCCTTTTCGATTGCAAGTATCTTCATATGAAATAGTTTAAGTTGTGCAGAAGTGGTGACTGTGTTGTGAAAAACGGTGTAAATCTACAAATCTTTTTAAAATTGATGCATATTTGCATTTATTTTCATGATAATAGAATAAAAAATGAGAGATTTTGCGGCAATAGACTTTGAGACAGCCAACGAAAACCTGTCAAGCATCTGCAGTGTAGGTTTGGTTATTGTACGTGGTGGTGAAGTTGCGGAGAGGTTTTACAGTCTTGTTCAGCCTGAACCGAATTACTACAATTACGGTAACAGCTGTGTTCATGGTCTGACGCGGGAGGATACAGAGGAGGCAAGGGTTTTTTCTAAGGTTTGGGCAGAGATTGAGCCGCTAATTGAGGGTTTACCGCTGGTTGCCCATAATAAAAGCTTTGATGAGGCCTGTCTGAAGGCTGCATTCAGAACTTACAGTATGGATTATCCTGATTATGAATTTTATTGCACTCTTCAGGCATCAAGAAAGAGGCTAGGTAAACTGCTTGTTAATCACAAGCTGAATACTGTTTCGGCTTACTGTGGTTTTACTCTGGAGAATCACCATAATGCGCTTGCAGATGCTGAGGCTTGTGCAGCAATAGCACTCAAATTGCTTTAATAAAGAGTTGTTTTCCTAATTGGACATTAATTCTCTTCAGGGAGTTGTTTGTTAATATTGTTTTCATAATCCTGAACAACAACTCTTGCTTGTTCTTCATCTTCTGAATTAACAAAAACTTTAACGGCACCTGCTCCCCCCGGTTCAGCCCACCAAGGTGCTATTGTGCCAAGAAGTTCATCTTTTAGATATGACTCTATTCCGGCATTTTCGAGGAGGCTTCTTACCATTTCGCACTGGAGGTATGTACCTCGAAATACTTTTACGGGATGGTTATTCATTGAATTATCTTTTTAAAAACCATTGCAGAGCATATAACTTTATTTCTTAAAACATCGTACTCTTCGCTTTGTTTACTAACATATCTCATAAACATCTCCCTCTTTTCGGGATGCATCTCTGAAAGTTCCAGACACCTCTTCTTCAGATTTTCATACTCCTGACTGTAACCATCTCCAACCTCTGCGCTCTGCTCATGAACAAACTCATCGATTAGCTCTGCACCGGCAGATGTGGCCTGTCTGAGTATCTCTGTTTTGGTAACAAGTCTGGGGTGTTCAAACTTATCATTATCGTTTTTGTACCAGTCATCCATTATTATTATCCCATCTTTTGCCAGAGCAGGCAACACCCCTTTGATAGATGATTCGTAATCTCCGAAAAGAGGGCCGGTTGATGCAAAAAGAATCACGTCGTAACCTCTAAGTTCTGCCACTTTTGTCCTTATGTCAGCAGTCTCGAAGATACAGTTATCTTCAACTCCACTTTCTGTGGCGAAAAGAGCAGCCTCTTTTATGAACCCCTCTACAGCATCTATTCCGTGACAAAAGCAGTTTAACTCCTTTGCCAGCTCAGTTGATACTGTCCCTTTTCCGCAACCCAGATCAAGAACTTTAAGTGAAGGGTAGTTCTTCATATTCTTCTTAACCAGATTCGCAATTACACCGGGATCTGCGCCGATAGATTTCAAATCTTGTAAAATGTAAGGGAGGTAGTTTACCAGATCGATATCTTCACAATCCATTGACGATGCAATGCTCTCTGATGTTGATTTCATAAGGTGAGTTATTTATTTTTTGGACAAGAATCGGTAAATGAGGTATAACAGCCAAATTAAATGTACCGAGGTACCAATAATTAATACCAAATATGCATTTTGACTCTTTAGAACAGATGTAATCCAGTAGGTTGGAAATATAACTGAGATTGCTGAAAACCATTTAAGGGCAAAAAGGTCACTGAAAGCGAATATTCCCAGTACATTCAGCCCCTTTGCAAATGTTAGTCCTTTAACTTTATCATCGGCCCCGAAAAAGATAAGAAGACCGATAATTGCAGCATAAACTGCGCACAGAATGGAAAGCAGCAGTGCTGAATATACTTTAACCTTAACAATATTAAGCACATATATTGTTAATGCCGAGTATATAAATGTAAGAAAAGAGGCGAGAGAGACTCTGTTTGCCAGGTAACCTCCTCTTCCCAAAGGGGTAACTGACATTAACTCCGCAATATTACCATCTTTATCGTCAAGCATCATAAATCCGGTTACTATGCCCAACATTCCGGATATAACAATAAGTACTCCGGCCAGAAGGTAAATATAGTAAGGGGTGAAGTCGAAATTCAGCTCTGAGTTTAAGAACGGAATCAGAAATATTACCATTACCTTGAATACTCCGATAAGCAGAACCGGGGCAAATAGCAGTATTCCCATTACCGGGTCTCTCAATATCTGTCTGAGGTCATTTTTAATATGTACCAGATTAAGCATTCTCTCTGTATATGGTTTTGTTTTCAAAAATACGGATTGCATATTTGAAAAAGATGTAGTTCATAACCAGCAGATAAAGGGTTAGACCTAAAGCTTCATACCAGTAAATTCCGTTGTAGGCGCCCAGCATTAACCTGAGAGCTGCAACACTTGGAACGGCTGTGTACAGATATGAGCCGGTAAAACCAAGCAATGAAAAGCAGGGCAGTACAAACAGCAGCATATAGGGAATTGTCTTTAACATATACTGATTTACATTGTTACAGCCTGCATTTATCATAATTCCGCTTAAAGTAAACAGTGATGATGTGAGTACAACAGACAGTGCAACCAACAATCTGTCAGCTCCTGTTACAGGACTCAGTTCGGTGATTGCAAATGCAGCCAGAAGCGAAACAAATGAGAGTGAGATACACTTTGCAAGTATATACTCCCCTGTTCTGAGAGGTGTTACAATCAGTGCCTGCATCACTCCCTGAGATTTTTCGAGCAGAATTATTCCGCCTATAAAGAAGAGTCCCAGAACTGATGGGTCTGAAAATACAACAAGAGGGAGTGCTGTTTCCAATATTTTTTCGGGTAAAAATGACAGAATAATCAAATACATGACCGTAATAATCACATACACCAGATAGAAGCCCTGTTTTACCTGAAATCGAATATCTATCCAGACTGCATTTAATAATCTCATTGCAGGTTTTTGCCCGTTAGTTTAATGAAGATATCTTCAAGTGTAGCTTCGCAGGTGTGGATTGTCTTAACCTGATTCTCGCGTATTATGTTCAGAAACTGTTCGTTTTCTCCAATACCGTTTAAGTCAAACTCTTTTGAATGCTCACTGTTTTCATTAATGTAGCTTATTTTGAGAACTCTTTTGCCGTGTTCAATCATAAGTTCACCCGGAGAGCCTGTTACAACAATATCTCCGTCAACAATAAACGAGACCCTGTCGCATAGCTGCTCTGCCACTGTCATATTGTGCGTGGTGAGAAATATTGTTTTACCCGCTGCCTTTTGTTCAAGAATTATATCCTTTATTATATGAGCATTAACCGGGTCTAACCCCGATGTGGGCTCGTCAAAAAACATAAGATCGGGACTGTGCATTATTGAACGGACAAAATTGAGTCTCATCTTCATCCCTTTTGAAAAGCTCTCAACTCTCTTGTCTTTGTCGGCCAATAGCCCGACTCTGTCAAGCAGGGAGTGAATGTCAGAGGTGCCGTTTTTGTAATAGGCACCTATTAACTTAAGGTTCTCGACCGGAGTAAGTTTAAGGTAAAGGTTCGGAAAGTCAAATGCTACTCCAACCTGCTCGTAAAACTCCTTTCCCCAAGTACTCCTCTCTTTACCTAGCACCTTAATGTTTCCGTTGTAGTTACGTAAAAGCCCTATGATGAGCCTTTGTGTTGTTGTCTTCCCGGCTCCGCTGGGACCAAGAAATCCGTATATCTCCCCTCTCTTGATGTCGAAGGAGATATTACGAATTGCCTGTTTCTTTGTGTTTCTGTAGGTAAACTCCAGATTTTTGACCTCAATCATCTTGTGGGTCTTTCATTTCAATATTTGATTACCCCGCACTTTCTGGCATAATCGTCAAGCTCCTGATAGTGCTTCTCTATGCTCTTAAGGAGTTTAATCTGTGCTCTAGCTCTAACAAGATTGTGTTCAGGATAATCTGTCTTGTAGTAGTTGTCGCCATCAAGATAGTCGTCAAGAAAGCGTACAGCCTGCTCGTAGGTGAGTAGCTTTGCTCCGAACGCAAGCGTTTCAACCTCAGATTTTTTCAGGAACATTCGGGTTTTATCAAGGAATCCTTTTATAAAGGCTTTTGCTATATCCATGTCAAGATCGACATTGGCAAGGTTCTGGTCATCCTCTTTTCCGGTGTTTGCTCCGCTTCTTATTGCGTCTCCAACATCGTAGCATATGTACCCGGGCATAACAGTATCAAGATCGACAACGCACAGAACATCATCGTTTTTGTCAAACAGAATATTGTTGAATTTGGTGTCCTGGTGTACAACCCGTGTTGGGATTATTCCCTTTTCACCCATATCTGCTATCATAAGAAAGTCGTGGCTTTTGTTTAGCAGGAAGTCAACCTCTTTATTTACATCCTTTAGCCTCCCTGCAGGGTTTATTGCAACTCTTCTGCGAAGGTTCTCTATTCTGACCGGAGTGTTATGAAAGTTTGGAATTACCTCGCACAACCTCTTTCCGGGAAAATCCTTGAGATATTTATGGAACTGCCCGAAAGCCTTTCCTGCCACCTCTGCCATTGCCGGGTTCTCCATCTTGTCGTAGGAGTGGCTATCCTCTATAAAGAGAAAAATTCTCCAGTAATCCCCGTTGCTGTCCCAGTAGTATAGCTTTGTATTTTCACCTTTACCGATTGGGATTGGTGTAAGCACATGTCTGTCTATGTCATGTATGCCCTTTAGAGTTACTTTATTCCTGATAAAGTCGGTTACCAGTTTTNNGGTATTATACTGGAGACTCTCTACATCTCTGAATACGTGGTGATTGATCTTCTGAAGAAGATAATTTGGATGTTTGGGGTCTTTTGTAGTGACCTTCCAGGAATTGTTTATAAGCCCGCTGCTGAGCTCTTCAATTTCAAGTACAGGGTGAGGGAGCAAACCTACAGCCACCATTTCTACTGCACTTTTAGGCACATAGTTCATAAACAATAATTTAATAAGGTGTTAAAATTTCAGTTATGTAAAAATACAATTTTTTGTGCAGAAATTGATTTTTAAATGCTCAATTGACAACTAAAATATACTCAAAAACAAAGGGAGCTCAAAATAAGCTCCCTGTTTGATTATTTAAGATATGTTTGTGGGGGTGTTATCAGAATTTAAATCCGAATGAAATACCTGCCCTCAGACCGCCCCATAAGCCGTCAAAAGCTACGGCGGCTCTGTTTGCTGTTANNCTTCAATCAGTGGAATATCAATGCTTTCCAGCGCATCTCTGATCTCATTCTGCGCTTCTGCAGACATTGGTGAAGCAGAGTTGCCAATCAGCTCACCCTTGCTGTTACCAACGTGAGGCCCCAGAATCCACCAGTCAAGCACAAGGTGTTTGCTTAATGCCCACTGTGCTCCGAACATCAGTCCGAATGTATTTGCGGTGTTTGAACCCGCGAGGGTTATGGTGTTTTCGGTAGGTGTTGGGCCACCCTCTTCGTAAGTTACGCTAAGGTTTTCTGCGTTGAATTTTGCATAGCGGTAGAAAGGAGCAATATAGAAACCTCTTCCGAAGCCTTTTTTGCCCACGTACCATCTCAACTCAGGGGTAATTGCCGAATGAGACATTGTAAGTTGGTTTAACATATCCTCAACATCAGGGTCGTTATCCGACATGCTTATGATACTGTTTTTAAAAGGAATGTTCCCCGAAGGCATTGTTTTATAGGATAGTGCAACAGACAGTTTTTTTGTGAGCACTCTCTCATACTGAAATGAGAAGTTTCTGATAGGAAGCGCAGTAAGATTCACCTTGAAGAGGTTCATCTGTTGTTTTACTTCTGAATCTGTCTGGTAGGCAGATTGATAGAGGTTGTCTCCTTTTTCTGCAACTGCCTGAGCATTTGCGAAAAGTGTAATACCAAAAAGTAGAGTCAAAAGAGTAATCTTTTTCATAATGTTTTGATTAAGTCGACGAAATATAGTAAAAAATAAGTTAAATTAATTCTCGTATGATTTATTTTTATAAATTGTAAGTAAATTTAAATTGTAAAAATATAAAACTATAACTATGAAATACCTGAAATTTATGCCATTATGTCTATTTTCACTCTTCAGCTTGCTTGGATGTAAGGCGAACGAGGGAGAGCCGCTTGATATTATTCCAAAACCTGTATCTGCAAAAACATTCGAGGGGTTTTTCACATTAAGTTCTGCTACACCGGTACTATACAATTTTGACTTTGAGATGGGGAGCTTATTAATTGAAACATTAACTAACCATCTTTCAGATTATTACAAAATTGAGGGAAGTGCTGCCACTTATTCAGCAAAACAGTCTAAAGGTTCGGTGTTTCTTAAGCTTAATCCAGATGCAAAAGTGCACAATGAGGGTTATAAACTGAAAGTTAATAAAAGAGGAGTTGTTTTAGAGGCCAAAGAGCTAAGCGGGCTTTTCTACGGTGTTCAGTCACTTATTCAGATGATGCCAGCCGAGAGTGGAGCATATGAGAGCATTGAGATTCCTTTTGCAGTTGTGGAGGACTATCCAAGGTTTTCGTGGAGAGGTCTCCACCTTGATGTATGCCGCCACTTCATGCCTAAGGAGTTTATATTCAAATATCTCGATTTTATGGCAATGCATAAACTCAACACCTTCCACTTTCACCTTACAGAGGATCAGGGGTGGAGAATTGAGATTAAAAAGTACCCTTTGCTTACCGAAGTTGGTTCAAAAAGAAAAGAGACAATTGTAGGGCACGGAAGGTCTTCAAAGGAGTATGACGGTACTCCTCACGGTGGGTTTTATACACAGGAGGATATAAAAGAGATAGTTAAATATGCTGCAGAGAGGCATATAACAGTTGTTCCGGAAATCGAGATGCCCGGTCATGCACTGGCAGCATTAGCCTCTTATCCTCACCTCGGCTGTACAGGCGGGCCTTATGAAGTAGCAACAAAATGGGGTGTATTTCACGATGTTATGTGTGCCGGTAAAGAGAGTACATTTGAATTTCTTGAGAATGTTCTTGCTGAGGTACTGGAGCTGTTCCCTTCTGAATATATACATATCGGAGGAGACGAGTGTCCTAAGACAAAATGGAAAGAGTGTCCTCTATGTCAGCAGAGAATTAAAGACGAGGGTCTTAAAGACGAGCATGAACTGCAAAGCTACTTTATTCAGAGAATGGAGAGGTATCTCAACTCAAAAGGGCGAAAACTTATTGGTTGGGACGAAATACTGGAGGGAGGTCTAGCTCCTAATGCAGCAGTAATGTCCTGGAGAGGGGAGGCCGGAGGAATTGAAGCGGCAAAGCAGAAACATAATGTTGTAATGTCGCCGGGTTCTCACTGCTACCTTGACCATTACCAGGCTGACCCTAAAACTGAGCCTCTTGCAATAGGAGGCTTTACGCCTCTTGACAAGATTTATTCATATGAACCCGTACCTGACTCTTTGTCTGTTGAAGAGTCCGCCTACATAATGGGTGCGCAGGGTAATGTCTGGACTGAATATATGAAAACGAGCGACCACGTAGAGTATATGGTTTATCCGCGAGCTGCTGCGCTTGCCGAAGTTGTATGGAGCCCAAAAGCAGAACGCAGCTATGCAGAGTTTTTGGATAGGCTCAGAAAACTAGCCAGGAGGTATGAATATTACGGCTTAAACTATTCCCGCGTTGAATTTATGAAATAAACTGAATTTAAACTTTTTATCTGCAATGCTTGTTTGTTAGTAAGATGAATTACTATTTTACCATAATTTCTCTCCTTTTCTTCTTTTCCAGTCTGGTTGCATTTGCAGTATCGTTTATTGCCTGGAGAAGAAGAAACGAGAGGGGAGCGACAGAGTTGGCAAAACTTATGCTATTTGCCGGGTTATGGGCCTTTTTTGTGATCTTTGAAACCGCCTCCACCACAATAGAACTCAAGATTTTTTGGTCAAAGGTTGCCTATATAGGTGCACTCTCCACTCCGGTGCTTTACCTGATTCTTGTACTGAAATTTGTTGGAAAGGATAAATATCTTGCGCCAAAGTACAGAATGGTTTTATGGTTCATACCCGTTGTTACATTTATTCTAACCCTCACAAATGAGTATCACAGCCTGGTTTGGACAGGTTATGCTCCAATCTCTCCCACAACAAACCTTACACAGTATTACCACGGTATAGCTTTCTGGATTGGGAACGTACTTTTTAATTACATTCTCCTGATAATTGCATCGGCATATCTGCTCACATTTATCTTTGAAAGAATGTCAACATTTCGCAATCAGGGAATCTATCTGTTGGCTGCATCGCTTTGCCCCTGGATTGCCAGCATCTTTTATATAACAGCAAAGAACCCTGTTCCGGGGTTCGATCTGGTACCTCACAGTATGGTCTTTAGCGGGATTTTAATCGCTGTGGCAATTTCGAGAAACAGATTTCTTGACTTGATTCCTGTTGCCAGAGAGACTCTTTTTGAGACCCTTGGAGAGGGAATTATTGTACTTGATACCTATAACAGGATACAAGACATTAATAGTACAGCTCGCTTATTCATGGATATAGACCATAACAATATAATTGGTTCGAGGATAGATGAGTCACATTTTAAAGAGACAAGTTTTATCACTGCAATTTTAGGCGGCCACAATGAGTCCAGAATTGATGTTCAGGGGAAACTTGGTGTCAGGTCATTCATGATACTAAAGCAGAATCTTAAGAGTTATCCGGGGAGTAAACTAATAACGATCAGAGATATAACAAACNNATAGATTAAAATCAGTAACGAAAATTATAAACAACTATATAATCTCTTTAGGCTAATGTCTGATAATATGCAGGATATGTTGTGGGCAAAAGATCTTGAGAAACGATATATTTTTGTTAATAAGGCAATGTGTGATAAATTTCTCTTTGCCAAAGACACAAATGAGCCAATAGGTAAAGTTGATAGTTTTTTTGCTGAGAGGGAGATTTCATTAAATCCAAAACATAAGAGGTGGTACACTTTTGGCTCAACCTGCAATAACTCCGACGAACAGATTATTAATACCGGAGAGCCGGCAAGGTTTGAAGAGGAGGGGTATCTGAAAGGTGAATACTTTGTAATGGATGTTAACAAAGCGCCTATTTTTGACAGCGATGGTAAAATGGTTGGAATTGTGGGAAGTGCAAGAGAGATTACTCAGGATAAGAAAAACAAAGAGGAGCTTGTAATAGCCAGAAAAAGGGCAGAAGAGAGCGACAATCTTAAGTCTTCGTTCCTCACGAATCTTAGCCACGAGATAAGAACTCCAATGAACTCAATTACCGGATTCCTTGAACTTCTTCAGAGCAAGGATATAAATATTGACGAACAACAGACATATATCGAGCAGCTTAGAAAAAGCAGTGACAGGATTTTGTCAACCCTGAATGACATAATCGAAGTTTCAAAAATTGAAGCCGGCCAGATAAAACTTGAAGAGACAAATGTAAACCTCAATGAAATACTTGATTATTTCATTAATAAGTACACAGCAGAAGCAGCAGAAAGGGGAATTAAGCTTATTTCGGAAAGAGGACTTGATAACAATCAGGCGTTTATTACAGCTGACAGAAACAAACTTATATCCATCATGAATAACCTTGTGAAAAATGCGATTAAGTTTACTTTCAGCGGCTTTGTAAAAATTGGTTACAGACTTGAAGATTCAAGAGTTGTAGTTTATGTAGAGGACTCAGGTATAGGAATACCTCCGGAGCGCAGGGAGATTATTTTTCTACGCTTTGCCCAGGCTGACCAAAGCCTTACTCGGCCTTACGAAGGCGCAGGGATTGGCCTCTCTATCGTAAAAGCGTATTGTGAGCTGATGGGTAATGGTATTGAGCTGGAATCTGAGCCGGGAAAGGGTAGTAGGTTCAGTTTTGACATTGAATACAAACCTGTTATTTTTTCAAATTAAAATTTTACAATCTGTAATCTTATACAATAATTACATCTAATGGGTGTAATTATTTATTTTTTATATGTACCACTTATTTAATGCATTATGCTTATAAATTTTGCCAAAAAATATATTTACAGTTTATAAGTAAATAATTATTACTTTTCCAATAAAAAAGGATGAGTGGTTTTTCAATTGGAAATTTAAAGATGTCTGTACCTATTGTTCAGGGCGGAATGGGAGTAGGAATATCAATGTCGGGTCTCGCTGCAGCAGTTGCAAACGAGGGTGGAGTAGGTGTGATTTCGTGTGCGGGAATTGGTTTGTTGTATAAGGAGAAGTCAAGTGACTTTTTTGAAGCTTCAATTCTTGGACTCAGGGAAGAGATAAAAAAAGCCAGAGAGAAGGCAAAAGGGGTAATTGGTGTGAATATTATGGTTGCCCTTACAAACTTCTCTGATATGGTTAAAACAGCAATAGCAGCCAAAGCTGATATAATTTTTGCAGGTGCGGGACTTCCGCTTGACCTCCCCTCGTTTCTTAAAAAGGGGAGCACAACTAAGCTTGTACCTATTGTCTCTTCTGCTCGTGCTGCTGTGCTTATTTGTGAAAAATGGATTAAAAACTATAATTATGTTCCTGATGCGATTGTCCTGGAGGGGCCAAAGGCAGGCGGCCATCTGGGTTTTAAATCAGATCAGATAGAGGATGAGCATTTCTCACTGGAAGAGATTCTTCCCGAGCTCGTAAGCCAAATTAAAAAATTTGAGATAGAACATAACAGAAATATTCCTGTAATTGCAGGTGGAGGAGTTTACACGGGAAAAGATATTCAAAGGGTACTCTCTCTTGGGGCCTCTGCTGTTCAGATGGGGACTCGTTTTGTTACAACAGAAGAGTGTGATGCGTCTCTTGGGTTTAAAAACAGTTATATTAAAGCTAAGCAGGAGGATATTGAAATAATAAAGAGTCCTGTCGGATTGCCAGGAAGAGCTATCACTTCAAAATTTCTTGACAGGGTTAAAAATGGGCTGGAAAAACCTACGAAATGCAGTTTCCACTGTATAAAAACATGTGATTACACAAAGAGCCCTTATTGCATAATTGTCGCTCTTTATAATGCTTTCAGGGGTAATTTCAACAGAGGGTATGCCTTTTGTGGCAGCAACGCTTATAAGGCGGAAAATATTCTTACAGTGAAAGAGACAATTAAACTTTTAATGGAGGAAATGAAGGATTCTGAAAAATAATTTGCTTTTATTGGTAATTATTACATACCTTTGAGCCACATTTTTTTAAAACAACATGAATAAAGGAACAGTAAAATTCTTCGATGAGACCAAAGGTTTTGGTTTTATTAAAGACGAAAATTCAGGAACGGATTATTTTGTACACGTAACCGGCCTAAAATCAAAAATCAAAGACAACGACCAGGTTACTTTTGATCTGGAACAAGGAAAAAGAGGTTTAAATGCAGTAAACGTCAAATTAGCGTAGCAATTTATCACTGAAAAGTAATATTATATAACTCTTTTCTAATCACTGAAAAACCCGGAAATATCCGGGTTTTTTTATTTAATAAGTGACTTTTCAATTTTTGAGTGTGTTTCAAGATATACAGGTAAGGCTGCCGAACCGTACCATCTGTACAGGATGGCTTCCAGCACACCGGCTTTTACAGCAGGATCTGTCGAGACCATTTTTCTTGCCTCAGTAGTATCAGCTGTATTGAGGATAAACAATCCGCGGTAATTATCCGGATTTTTCTGAAAGGGACCCGCTACAACCAGCTTACCTTCGTTAGAGAGTATTGTCATATTGTTCATATGACCCGCAAAAAGTGAGTCAAGTACTTTTTTGTCGGCTATCAGGTTGGCTCCAGTTTTAAGAATTACAAAAACATAGCTTTTCATACCGTAATCGTCGGCGCCAAGCTTCCGGGCCAGTTCTGCATCATAGGTTTTATCTTTGTTTTGTGCTGCTGATGTGATTGTTATACAAGCAAACAACAGAAATGCGACTGTGTTTTTTATACTCTTTTTCATGATTTTGAAATTTTATTTTTAAGAACTGCAATCAAGTGGAATAGTGAAATAGAAGCTGCTGCCCTCTCCCGGCTTACTCTCTGCCCATATTGTGCCTCCGTGTGCCTGAACAAACTCTTTGCAGATAACAAGGCCTAAGCCTGTACCGGATTCGCTCTCTGTACCTGAAGATGAGTGATGTGACCCTACAACCCAGATTTTTTCCAGCATTTCGGGAGCTATTCCGACTCCTTTGTCTGAAATTGAAATTGTTGCAAATTTTTTACCAACTTCAGCTGTAATATTAACGGATCCGCCTCTGTACGAAAATTTAACAGCGTTGGAGACAAGGTTTCTGATAACTGTTTTAACCATATTTTTGTCGCAAAACAGAGAGGGGGTATTACCGCCATAAAAGTTAAGGGTAATCTCCTTATTCTCTGCACTCAAAATCAATGGTCCGGAAACTTCTTCCCATAGATCTGCTAATGAGGTACATTCGGGCGAAAATGGCATTTTGCCAAGATGTGATCTTGACCACATAAGCAGATCTTCCAGCAATTTATATGTTGTATGACCCGATGTGTTCATCATCTCAATTATCTCTTCAATCTCGCTAAGCTCTATATCTCTGAGATTGGTTTTAAGATATTCAGAAAAGCCGATAATGGTTGTGAAAGGGTTCTTTAAATCGTGAGCTATAATTGAGAAAAATTTATCTTTAGTTGCATTGGCTTCGTTAAGTTCCTTTACGGTACTGTTCAGCTTAATGAGTGTCTCTTCAAGGGTCCTCTTCTCTTTTATTAACTGTCTCTGGAGATCACCAATTTCACGATTTAGGTTGTGCATTATCAGGTTTTGACTAAGGAGCTGTTCTGAGTCAACGCCACCGATAATCATTATTTTGTTGTTCTTACTGTAAACTCTTGCCATTATTGAGGTATTTACAGAAGAGAAATTGCCGAATGTGATATATCCATGGTAGACACAGCAATCCCGGCACTGATTTTCGGAGAATGTTCTGAATGGAGGATTTAGTATGCTTTCTGCAGGATTATCACCTTTAAATAATAGTCTTATAGCGTTGTTTGCGTATAAAAGTTCTCCATCCGGATTGAAAAGAGCAATGCACAGAGTATTACTCTCTGTAATACTGGAAGAGATTTCTTCTTTCCAGTTTTCAATCTCAAATTTTGTATTTTCAGCCGGACTCTTCATACAAGGATCAACTCTTAGTTTTTCTCAGAAAATCTTCCAAAGCATAAAGATCGGGCAGATAAATAATATTAGGGTATTTTTTAATAAAATCTTTGTAGTTAAACCTCAGCCCCTGACCGCCTGCCATAATCATAATGTCCGGGTTTCTGTGATTAATCTCTTCTATAAGTTTCTCAAGTGATTTAAGATGATAACTTATGCTTACAGATACAGCAAGAATATCCGGTTTTACGGTGTCAAGAAAATTTAAAAGGTCATAAAGCGGATTATTTGCACCCAGATAGTGGACATTAAACCCCCACATCTCAAAGATATCGGAGACCATCTTTAAACCTATCTGATGCACTTCGTTTTCTACAGAGGCCGCCACTACCGTCTTTTCGGTCTTCATTTGTGACAGCAGTTTAGAGTACTGCTCATTGAGGACAGACTCCACGATTGCAGAGGCAAGGTGTTCGGTGGCTACGCTAATCTGACCACTCTCCCACATCTCTCCAACTTTATACAAAGATTCACGAACAATTTTTTCGTATATATCCTTGATAGTGTGGCCTGCACCTGTCAGTTCGCTGACTATGGCAGACCCTTTGTTCCGGTCTCCTGCGAGAATTGCCGACAGAAAATCCTGTTTATATGTCTGATAGTTCATAGTTTTTGATGTTCCCCGACTAAAGTTAAGCAATTTAATCGACAAACAAGATTAAAAAAGAGCCTTTTCCATTACATAGTCATCCATGAAAAAACCGTTCCCAATAGGTATTGTCTCTTCTTTAACAATCCTGAAACCCAGTTTTTGGTAAAATTCTATGGCAGGATTGCTCTTATTAACATTCAGAAAAAGTGCTTTATCGCCTGATTCCAAAGCTATAAGCTCAATCTCTTTTATCAATGCAAGTCCGGCACCCCTCCCCTGAAATTGAGGCAGGATATATATTTTATGGATTTTTGTCTTTCCTGAATCTGATTGATTTACTCTGCAGGATGCATATCCAATGTATGTCTCTTTTGTGAAATTATCAGAAAATGAGGCAAGGAGAAATTTGTGTCTCATCACCAAAGTCTGGTCCAGTAAAGCCTCTTGGCTGTACATCATATCAAGCATATAACTAATCTGTTCAGTTGACAGAATATCTCTGAATGTAACTGGCCAGGTTTTATGTGCAATCTCTTGTATTATTGCAATATGGGCTTCGGTTGCGGTTGTGATTTTAACCATACTGTCTGCATTAACCGTTATACAGACAAATTTAGCGAAGAATTACTTAATTTTTCTAACATTAAATGCGTTCATTCCTCTCTGGCCTCTCTCTACTTCGAAAGATACAGCATTATTCTCGGCAATTGGTTCCAGAAGACCGTTTGCGTGGACAAAGAACTTCTCCTGTGTACTTGTCTCCTTGATAAAGCCAAAACCTTTCTGACTATTGTAGAACTCTACCTTTCCTGTTCTGACAGCCTCTACCTCTTCGTGCTCTCTTCTTGGTATTGAGACCTCTATCGAAGCGGCATCTACCTTGTGTTTTTTTGCCGGATCGGGAGGAGTATTTGTAATAACTCCGTTTTCGTCAACAAAGGCCAGCATATCTTCGAGTAAGCCTCCCGTTGCGTTTGCTTTTCTCTCCTCTTTCTTTTGCTGTTTTTCAATTCTTTTGCTGATTCTTTTCTTCTCTTTCTCTCTTTTGTTGAATGTTACCTGTGATTTTGCCATGTAGATTTTTTAAAATAAAAATTAACCGGTCACCTTAACCGGCCGGGTTTGTTGTCAAATATACAATCAAATAGGGAGTTGAAAGATATATGAAAGATATCCGATTAC
>DINE01000011.1 GCA_002425935.1 Bacteroidales bacterium UBA5548
GTTTCGGAAATAAAAAGATTATATTCAGATTGTCCTAAAAAAGAATTTTCTTTTAAACATACAGCATACAAAAGCAGGGTTGGAAAAGAAATTTTATTTTTCAGCTACAATATTGTTCAACCCAAGATTAAAAATTATAATCCAATAAAATTTAAAAAAGAAAAAACGACCACCAACATCGTGTATAAGTAATGGCGCGGTTTGTAGCGGACTCAGGCATTCTACCACGCATAAAGTTCATCCTATCTTGACGGGAAAGCACCCTGTGTTTGGTCACAACTCATACACGTAAACCCTTACCAACAAATACAATAGAACAAATTATTTATGAAAAAAATCGAAGTCGTTGCAGGTGTAATTTTTTGGAAAGATCTAGTTCTATGTGTTCAAAGACCAAAAAATAATCTCCATTATATTTCAGAGAAATTCGAATTTCCCGGAGGGAAAATCGAAAAGGGCGAAACAAAAGAAGCAGCACTGCATCGCGAGTTATTGGAGGAGTTGAATCTATCAACAAAGATCAAGTCCTTCTTTCTAACTGTTGTTCATGAATATCCAGATTTTGAATTAACTATGCACAGTTATTTATGTGAAGCTAATTCAAAAGAACTCACCCTTAATGAGCATATAGATCAAAAATGGTTGAAAATTAACGAGCTCACTGCACTCGATTGGGCAGCAGCTGATATTCCAATTGTCGATAAATTGATTTTAAATGAATAACCTAATCCAAAGTTTTACAAAGAGTTTACAGACAGGTTATGTAGATAAATCCATTTTATCTAATCTTGACTATCAACCAGAGTTGCTCGTGAATCAAAAGAATCCACCAAAAAAGGTGCTTTCAACTATTCTTCATGAGTTAGAACATTGCAATCTGTTTTTTATTTCTGTTGCATTTGTGACAACCAGCGGTGTAGCTGCGATTATCAATAAGCTTAAAGAACTCGAGGTTCGCGGTGTTAAAGGTGAAATGCTTGTTTCTCAGTATTTGAACTTTACTCAACCAGAGGCGCTGAAAAGACTTCTTCAGTTTAAAAATATCGATCTAAGAATTGCGACAACAGGAAACACCCATACTAAAGGATACATCTTTAGGAACAAAGAACATTACAACTTAATCGTTGGAAGCAGTAACCTTACAGCACAAGCCTTGTGCACTAACAAGGAGTGGAACATCAAAGTCTCTGCATTAGATGAAAGTGGTATTGTTGAAAAAGTACTTCGTGAATTTAAGTCTGATTTTGAAAAAGGAACGCCCGTAACATCTGAGTACATATCGTCTTATGAAGAGATCTACCAGAATCAACTTTTTCAAACCCGAAAAATAGACTTTGAAAACCCTATTATTTCTCAACAGTTGATAACTCCAAATTCTATGCAAATAGAAGCATTAGAGAATCTTCAAGAATTGAGAGCTGATGGAAAAAATAAAGCTTTGATAATTTCGGCAACAGGAACAGGTAAGACTTATTTGTCTGCATTTGATGCATTCGCTTTTAATCCAAATAAGTTGTTGTTTGTCGTTCATCGCTTAACCATTGCTAAAGATGCACTTAACACGTTTAAAAGAGTCTTTGGAAATGAGAAAACAATGGGCATCTATTCTGGAGACCAAAGAGAATTGGATTGTGATTTTCTCTTTTCCACTATTCAAACTATTTCGAAAGCAAATCATTTAGACAACTTTTCTAAAAACCACTTTGATTACATCATAATTGATGAAACACATAGGTCAGGCGCAGAATCTTATTTAAGACTTATTGAGCATTTTGAACCAAAGTTTCTCCTAGGAATGACCGCTACACCTGAGCGAACAGATGGAAATGACATATTTCGTCTTTTTGATCACAATATCGCCTACGAAATACGATTGAGTAAGGCAATGGAGGAGGAAATGCTCAGCTCATTTCATTACTTTGGAGTTGCCGACTTATCGGTTGAGAATATCCAAGTGGACAACAAATCTGATTTTAGGTATTTGGTAGCAAACGAACGTGTTGAGCGAATCATTGAAAAAGCTAAATTTTATGGAAGTGATAATGGTATAACACGAGGTTTAATATTTTGTTCCAGAAAAAATGAAGCGATTGAACTGTCGGTGTTGTTCAATTCTAAAGGATTTAAAACTGTAGCTCTCACTGGGGATAATTCTGAAGAAGAAAGAGCCAATGCAATTGAAAAATTAGAAACCGATAACCTAACCGAAAAACTTGACTACATACTCACAGTTGACATTTTCAACGAAGGGATTGATATTCCTAAAATCAATCAGATCATTTTGCTTCGTCCAACTGAATCAGCTATAATTTTCATTCAACAGTTGGGAAGAGGTTTAAGAAAGGTTGATGGAAAGCACTATTTGACTGTGATTGACTTCATAGGTAATTATGAAAACAACTTCCTTATACCGATTGCCTTGTATGGTGATACGTCTTACAACAAAGATTCTTTGAGGAAGCTAATCACGGAGGGTAGTCGGATGATCCCGGGTGCCTCTACCATTAATTTTGATGAAATCACTAAAGAGCGAATCTTTCAATCCATTGATTCTGCCAATATGCAGTTGTTTGCTGACTTGAAAAAAGATTATAACCTTTTAAAATTCAAGTTAGGAAGAATACCAATGATGATGGATTTTATTGAACACGGTTCACGAGATCCTTTCTTATTTGTGGATTATGCCGACTCTTACTACAATTTTGTTCAAAAAGTCGAAAGAGCAGAAAACATTTCATTATCAGAGAAACAGATAAAATTGCTTGAGCTTTTTTCAAAAGAAATAAATAATTCAAAAAGAGTAGAAGAGAGCATCATCCTAAAGTTTCTCATTGATACGGGCGAACTCACGGTGAAAAAATTGAGAGACTTCGTGCTTGCCAAGTATCATTATGCAATTTCCGATAACACTATAAAATCCTGTATTACCAACCTCAATTTTGAGTTTGTTCGTGAGAAGAAAGGCGGCAAGATGCTCTCTGCAAAAGAGATCTACAACATAGATATTATCAGTATTGACCAAGGGAATTTTGTCTTTTCAAGCAAATTCATTAGTCACTTGAATCAAGCTGAATTCAAACGCTATCTACTTGATTCAACAGAATATTCGATCTATGAATTTGACAGATTGTTTGACGCTGAAAATTGGCAAAACGGATTTGTGCTATATAGAAAGTATTCGCGAAAAGATGTGTTCAGAATTTTGAATGTATCAGAAAATCCTGTTGCTCAAAATGTAGGTGGCTACCTTGTGAGCCCAGACAATGCGCATTGTCCCATTTTTGTGACTTATCATAAGGAAGATCATATTTCAGAATCAACCAAATATGAGGATGAGTTCGTAAACAATAAAGAATTTGACTGGATGTCGAAGTCTAATCGAACATTAAATAGCAGCGATGTCCAGTCCATTTTAGGACACAACGGCCCCATTCGACTTCCTTTGTTTATAAAGAAAAACAATGATGAAGGAATGGACTTTTATTATATGGGAGACGTGACTCCTGAATTAGGGCAAGTGCAACAAACCACCATACCAAACGATCAAGGGAAACAACTCTCTGTAGTGAAAATTCGATTCAACTTGGCTAACCCAGTTACACCAACAATGTATAATTATTTACATGAAAAGGTCAAGGTTAATAAAACCGAGTCAGAATTAAAAGATAGCGTGATACCAGTTAAGCAAACCATAGAACAAGAAAAAGAGTTGCGAAACACAATTCCATTCTACAATTTCTATGCTGCCGCTAGTACATTTAGTGAAATGCAATCCGATAGAGATTATACTCTCATTGAAGGTCCTGAAAACGGTTCAAATAGAGACTATTTTGCGTGTAAGATAATTGGTGAATCAATGAACAGAGTCATTCCAAACGGCTCAATTTGTTTATTCAAACCCTATTCGGGAGGTAGCAAAAACGGGAAAATAGTACTGGTTGAAAATAGAGATCTACAAGACCCAGACTTCAATTCGGCCTTTACGATCAAGACATATACCAGCGAAAAAATTGTGACGGAGGAATATTGGGAACATACATCTATCGTTTTGCGCCCAAACTCTTATGATAGCTCTTACCAAAACATAATTATCACCAAAGAAAACGCAGCTCAAATGAGAGTTGTTGGTGAGTTTGTGGGGATCTTGAAAGAGCCCAATAAATAATGCCAATTAGTAACATTTTATAAGTCAAAAATATAACTCCACAATCATTTCCTTGAAGAACCTCACTAACCTCAAACTCAAAACCATGGAAACCCAATTTTATTTCCCATTTGGACAGCCATTGAAAAAGGTAGAACAAAAAGACAAAAGTCCAAAAGAAGCTTTTGTTCTTGGTGTTTATGCCAGCGCTGTTCACGCTCGTTGGACGGACAAGAACGGAAAACAAAAAGTATCTGCACTTGCCGTTGCTAGTGAACCTGAAATCTTTTGGAGAGGCGAAAATGCAGAAGAAATAATAAACAGAATCCACATCCCCTGCGAACTCGGAAAACTAACCTTACCAACAGACAAAAAGCTAAATGGACCCTCAGGACGTGCTCTTGACGATAAATTTCTGAAACCGTTGAATCTAACCAGGGGAAATACTTGGTTATGTGATATATTGCCATACTCCCGAGTAAATGAAAATCAACGGAATGCAATTGAAAAGCATTACACAAAAGAATTGGTTGAAATCTATAACCTTTCAAAAGCTACAATTCCAATATTTGATAAGAACGAATTGAACGACAATAAGCGACGAGAAGAAATCCTAGAAGAACTCGAGCAGTCTAAAGCTCAAAAACTAATTTTGCTTGGTGACTTGCCAATTAAATGGTTCTTAAACTTCCACGACAACAAATTTAAATCCCTTTCTCAATTTGGTGACACAGCAGAAGAGTACGGAAAAGGACGAGAAATAAAAATAAACAACAGAATTTATAATATAATAGCTCTCTGTCACCCGCGGCAAGCAGATAGACTTGGAAGCTCAAGTACAAAATGGGGACAGTTACATGACGAATGGATAAAAACGAAAACAAATCACTCCAACCATCTATGAACCAATTTGAAATTGAAGTTGAAAAAGTTACCGGATACTGCTCTTGCGGTTATCAGGTAGGCGACAAGTTCTATGCAGAGGGCCTAAACACCCCCGATAATGGCTTTTGTGGAGGCGCTTACATGATAATCTTTCCAATGCAAACAGCCCTCAATTGTGGCGCTAGATTTAACTTTGAAGCAAACTCAAAGAGCAAAACTAAATTGGCTTGCCCCGATAACGGATATGTAACATTTAAGATAACCTTGCTTGATAGCGGAATATAAAACAAAGACCGTTTAAATTGTAATTCACATAGTTGTGAAGATGATGTTTTAGTGGAGATCCGGATAGTGCAAGTCCCACCCTACTCAATTAATGTAAGCATCTCTTTGGTAGCACTTTGCCTAACGAAGCGCACTTCAACCTTAAGACAATAAAAGTTGTATCCGACTTAATTAATTTGGCTTATAAAGAAAATGTAATGAACTTTATAACCTCCCGAAACAATCGAATATCACTCCATCCATAATCACCTCAACATTAACCCCATGACCAAATCACTAGTAGTAATCGACATCCAAAACGACATCACAAAGAATTACAAAGAGATTATCGGCAATATAAATAGCGCAATAGATTGGGCGGTTAATAATGGTGTTCACGTAGTTTACATAAGGCACGAAAATCTATCAGACGGCACAAGAACCTTTAAACCCAATACCCGCGGGGCAGAATTGGTTCCGGATATGAAAATCGCATCAAAAAATATCTTCACAAAAACCAAAGGAAACGCATTAACCAGTGAAGATTTCGCAGTTTTCATAACCAAAAACAAAATTGATGAATTCTATATAACAGGAGCAGATGCAGTTGCCTGTGTCAAATCGACCTGTTTCAATATGACCAAGGCAAATTACAAGGTTAATGTCCTGAAAGATTGCATTACAAGTTATGATAAGAGAAAGATTGACGAAATGTTTAATTACTATGAGAGTAAAGGCTGTAATCTCATAACTTTGCAAAACCTCAGATAAAAACAGAATAACCACCTATGATCATCCAGCAAATCCACTCCAACAAAAAACAACACCTCGACCTACTCCTCCTTGCAGATGAGTCAGAGGAGATGATTGACAAATACCTGCATAAGGGAGATCTGTTTGCCCTGTATGACGGCGATTTAAAAAGCGTCTGCGTAGTTACCTCTATAGACAACCAAACATGCGAACTCAAAAACATTGCAACACACCCCCAATATCAGGGCAAAGGCTACGGATCTGCATTAATAAAATATGTATCAGAACTTTACAAAAACAAGTATAAATACATGCTTGTTGGCACAGGCGAAGTCCCATCAATCCTCGCCTTTTACGAAAGCTTCGGATTTAAAGAGTCTCATCGCATTAAAAACTTCTTCACAGACAACTACCCCCACCCCATGTTCGAAGGCGATATCCAGCTTGTAGATATGATCTACCTTAAAAAGAATTTATAACTTATGCGCTATGAAAGTAATATCAGTACGGGAAACCCCAGAGATTAAAGACCAGGCAATCAAGTATTTTCAAAGCAAGTGGAAGAGTGTGTTTCCAATAATTTATGAAGATTGCATTAGTCACTCTATTGGTTCACCTGCTCCCCTGCCACAGTGGTATTTATTGGAAAAAGACGGCCAGATAATTGGCTGTGCAGGGCTCATTACCAATGATTTCATCAGCCGGATGGATCTCTGGCCGTGGGTAGCTGCCGTTTATATTGAGGAGGAGCACAGAGGCAACAATTACGGCTCTTTGCTTATTGATAAAGCCAAGGCAGACGCCAGAGAGGCCGGGTTTAAGTACCTTTACCTGTGTACCGATCACATTGGCTATTACGAAAAGTTCGGGTTCAAATACATCGGACAAGGCTATCACCCGTGGGGCGATGAGTCCAGAATTTATAGATTTGCATTGTAGATAAAAAGATAATATCATGAATCTCAATTTTGAGGAATTAAGTGTTAGTCACAGGGTTCCTGTTATGAATATTTATAATTATTACATTGAGAATGGTTATGCGGCATATCCTGAAAAACCATTCGGGTATGATTTTTTTGATAAGTTTCTTGAAATCACCAAAGGATATCCTGCATATGCAATCAACTTCGAAGGAGATATTGTTGGGTTTTGTTATCTAAGTGCATACAACCCACTGCCTACCTTTAAAGGGACTGCACAAATTACATATTTCATTTCAAAAGACTTTACCGGAAAGGGACTTGGGGAGATTGCTTTAAAAAAACTAGAAGTTGAGGCTAAAAAAAGAGATATCAATGTAATTTTGGCTCATATCTCCTCACTTAATAATAGCAGTATAAAATTCCATTTAAAACAAGGATTTAAAGAGTGTGGAAGGTTCCAAAAGATAATAAGGAAAAATGATGTTCTGTTTGATATAATATGGATGCAAAAATTTATTTAACTGCAAATGAATCACAACCTCACCACCCTGCTGCAAGTAGATGATATGTTTGTAGCAAAAGATATACAAAGTATTCTCGAAGAGTCAAACATTTACTGCCTGCTAATTTCAGACAATCCTGCCTCCTCTATTATGAATGTTTACTCCGGCTTTAACCCCGCAGAGTGCGTTACCATTCAGATAAACGAAAGCGACTACCCTGCTGCCGTAGAGGCCGTCAACAACAGTTTTTACAAAGACCTGCTTGAGGAGTGATCTCAGCGCCAGTTTAGTGTATTTTGTAGAAATACAATAACTTAGAATACGGACTTTGCTTGATTCATATGAATTTTCGGCAAAGTCCTTTTTACAATGCACACATAAACAAGTTGTTGCACAAAAGTGGCGCGGAGATATTTTTTTTGCGTAAATTACATCGCTAAACACCGGGTTTTACATATTCCCACTAAACAAAATTCTAATGAAAACTAAAATATTTACAATAATCTCGTTAATGTGCGCCACAACACTGGTGGCACAGCAAACCCGAATCCCGGAAACTCAGCCCCGGATTCCTGCATCTCACCTGAATCTCTCCTATGATCTCAACGGCAAACTCACGTTGGAAGTTGACGGGAAAAAATATAACGCCCGTGAGGCCGGTAACACATATTCTATTGAAAAATTCCTTGGAAAAACAACCGGCACAGAGACCGGAGTTATAATAGATTTTGGCGATTTCAAGGGAACCGTCACGTACGGCCTCATCCCTTACGGAAAAGCCCCTCACCCGCTTCCGGTTTACAGAAGAGCTGTCAGGATAGAAAATGGGAAGGTTGAAATAAATATTAAGGACGATTTCAAATATCCATACGATTTTGTTGACTGGAAAGATAATGGCTACCTGACCATCGGTTACAGAGTGGCCGATGAGCGCGGAGTGATGATGTTCGACGGAGAGATTGCTCTCAAAGGCTCCGGGCCGTTTGAGGTTGCTCCGGCAATTTTAGAAGGTCCATTTGTAAACTCGATAACAGACAATTCGGCTATTATATGGTTTAAAACAACTCATCCCGTAAAGGCCGTCCTGGAGATCAACGGAAAGATACTGGAGGGCGAAAAGGAGTCTCTTTTCCATCAGTGGAATGTAGAGGGGTTGTCGCCTGATAAAAAGTACGACTATAAGGTAAATTACGGAGTTCTTTCTCAGAAGTACAGCTTTAATACTGCTCCGGGCAAAGGGAGCAGAAAGCCATTCGTTTTCGGTTACTCTAGTGACAGTCGTTCGGCTACTGGCGGAGGGGAGAGAGGTTTTATGGGTGCAAACTCATATATAATGAAAAAGATAGCGGCTCTGGCATATATGAAGGGTGCAAGCTTTATCCAGTTTACCGGAGATATGATAAACGGGTATTTGACAGATAAAGAGGAGCAACGCCTGCAGTACTACAGCTGGAAAAAGTCTGTGGAGCCTTTCTGGCACTATATGCCATTCTACACAACTATGGGAAATCACGAATTGCTGGGGCATCTGTTCACAGACGAAAACGGGCGTAGGGTTGGGTTTATAGACGCCTTCCCTTATGAGACTCACTCTGCTGAGGCGCTCTATGCCGAGGAGTTTATTAATCCGGAAAACGGACCACTTAGCGAAGATAACAACAAGTTTGATCCGGACCCAGATAATATCGACTTCCCTTCGTACAAAGAGAATGTTTACTACTATACCTATGGCAATTTGGCCATGATTGTACTCAACAGTGATTACTGGTTTGCTCCGTCTGTAAACAGCAATCCTGCACTGGGAGGAGGGCTGCACGGTTATCTTATGGATAATCAGATTGAGTGGCTGCGCAAGGTTATTACAAAGTTAGAGAAGGACAAAAACATTGACCACATCTTTGTTACTCAGCACACACCTGCCTTTCCAAACGGAGGTCACAGTGGTGATGATATGTGGTACAGAGGAGATAACACCAGGAGGCCTTACATTGCCGGGAAGCCTGTAGATAATGGAATTATCCAGAGGCGCGATGAGTTTCTGGACATCTTAATTAACGGGAGCTCCAAAGTGGTTGGAATGCTAACCGGAGACGAACATAACTACAACTGGCTCAAACTAACCTCAGATATGCCTATCTACCCAGAAAATTATCCGCATAAAAAGCTGAATGTCACCCGCCCTATCTACCAGATAAACAACGGTGCAGCCGGAGCTCCTTACTATGGGCAGGAGGTTTTGCCGTGGAGCAGCCACACCCGGTCATTTAGCGTAGAAAATGCCATCTGCCTCTTTTACGTGGACGGCCCAAAAATCACAATGAAGGTTTACAATCCCGACACACTAAACCAAATTGACGAGGTGGAGCTAAAATAAATCTCCGCGCCACTTTTGCTTATGTAGCTGTTTAGCAGACACTTGAAAAACAGACTTCAACGAGAATACCTTTGATCTCGTTGAAGTCTGTTTTGGAATGGGCTTATAATCTGATGGTTGAACAAAAGTGGCGCGGAGAAATTATTTTTTGGTATATTTAAGGAAATTCAAATACCAAAATCATGGAAAATAACCCTAAAAATGTAAGCAAATGCCCCGTTACCGGAGCTACCGGCAAACACTCAATTGGGGCGGGCGGCACTCAAAACCGCGACTGGTGGCCAAACAAACTCAATCTTAATATACTTCGTCAACATTCAGAACTGACAGACCCGATGGGAAAGGAGTTCGACTATAAAAAAGAGTTCAATAGTCTGGATTTTAAAGCTCTAAAGGCTGATCTGCATAAGCAGATGACCGACTCACAGGATTGGTGGCCCGCCGATTACGGCCACTACGGCCCGCTCTTCATAAGAATGGCGTGGCACAGTGCAGGAACCTACCGAACCATTGACGGTCGTGGTGGCGGCGGCAGAGGTCAGCAACGCTTTGCTCCCCTTAACAGCTGGCCGGACAATGTTAGTTTGGACAAGGCAAGGAGACTTCTTTGGCCAATTAAACAGAAATACGGAAAAAAAATCTCCTGGGCAGACTTAATGATTCTGGCAGGTAATGTGGCCCTTGAGTCGATGGGATTTAAAACATTCGGATTTGCCGGAGGTAGAGCGGATGTGTGGCAGGCCGATGAGGATGTATATTGGGGCTCTGAGACCAAATGGTTGGCGAATGATGAGCGCAAACTTGATAAAGAGGAGGTTGCAAATCCTTTGGCGGCTATTCAGATGGGGCTGATTTATGTTAATCCCGAGGGGCCTGATGGTGTTCCGGACCCGCTTGCTGCTGCCAAAGATATTCGTAACACATTTGCCCGGATGGCTATGAATGATTACGAAACAGTGGCACTTATTGCCGGTGGTCACACTTTCGGCAAAACACACGGTGCGGCAAGCGCCAGCCATGTGGGGCCGGAACCGGAAGCAGCAGGGCTGGAGAGCCAGGGTCTTGGATGGCATAACAGCTTTGGGTCAGGCAAGGGTGGAGATACTATCACGAGTGGTCTTGAAGTAATCTGGACACAGACGCCCGTTAAGTGGAGTTACTATTTCTTTGACAACCTCTTCAATTTTGAATGGGAGTTGACAAAGAGCCCTGCAGGCGCATATCAATGGGAGGCAAAAAAGGCAGGAAAAATAATGCCCGACGCTCATGACAAAACCAAAAGGCACTACCCAACTATGCTCACTACAGATCTCTCTCTAAAGGTTGACCCCGCTTATGAGAAGATATCAAGGCACTTTTATGAGCATCCGCTTGAGTTTGCCGAGGCATTTGCCCGTGCATGGTTTAAGCTGACTCACCGGGATATGGGTCCTCGAAGCCGCTACCTGGGGCCTGAGGTTCCGGCAGAAGAGCTAATCTGGCAGGATCCCGTTCCAAAAGCGGACTATCTGATGATTCAAGAGAAGGAGATTAAAGAACTTAAAGCCAAAATTCTCAACTCCGGGCTCACTGTTTCTCAACTTGTATCTACAGCCTGGGCATCGGCCTCCACTTTTAGAGGCTCAGATATGCGGGGAGGATCAAACGGGGCAAGAATACGCCTGGAGCCACAGCGACACTGGGAGGTAAACAACCCTGCAGAGCTGGCTAAAATCTTAGCCAAGCTTGAGACAATTCAGATGGAGTTTAATAGGGCGCAAGGCGGAGGAGATAAGGCGCAAAGTGAAGTGAAAAAAGTATCGCTTGCAGATCTGATTGTTCTGGCAGGTTGTACCGCTGTAGAAAAAGCAGCTAAAGAGGCCGGCTTTGAAATTTCAATACCGTTTACTCCTGGCAGAACAGACGCAACTCAGGAGCAGACCGATGTTGATTCATTTGCAGTACTTGAACCTCTGGCCGACGGCTTCCGCAACTATCTTAAAATGAAATTTAAGGCCTCGGCAGAGGAGTTGCTTGTTGACAAAGCACAGCTCCTCACACTTACTGCCCCTGAAATGACAGTACTTGTGGGAGGAATGAGAGTGTTGAATGCCAACTTCAACTCATCTAAACACGGTGTGTTCACAACCAGACCGGGTGTACTTTCAAACGACTTTTTCACTAACCTGCTTGACATGGGAACCGTATGGACTCCTGTTAGCGAAGAGAGAGACCTTTTTGAAGGCCGAGACCGTAAAACCGGAAAGACTAAATGGACCGCAACTCGGGTTGACCTCATCTTTGGTTCACACGCAGAGTTACGTGCACTTGCCGAGGTTTACGGCAGCGCCGACGGACAAGAAAAATTCATCAACGACTTCGCCGCCGCCTGGGCCAAAGTTATGAACCTGTAAATCTCCGCGCCACTTTTGCGTATATAGCTGCATAGCAGCCACTTGAAAAACAGACTTCAACGAGAATACCTTTGATCTCGTTGAAGTCTGTTTTGCAAACACCTAAATAACAACAGGTTGAACAAAAGTGGCGCGGAGATTTTTGTTAGAGGTCTTCGCCGACAAGCACTCTGTGTGGTCTTTTGTTTGCTGTTTTTAATAAGAGCTGCGTTATCTCATTAGGATTTATTCCGGGCTTTGCCTCCTTAATTATTGCAATTACTCCCGAAATTATTGGAGCAGAGTGCGAAACTCCCCATGAAACTGGAGTCTCTCTGCTGTAAAAGTTTGTGCCAATAATATTGACTCTATCTTCATTTCTACTGTATGCATCAAACTCAACGATACCAGGCACAACAACCTCTTTATTACCCCCTTTGTAATTTATATAAACTATACTCACGCCTCTGCTTGTTGCATATCTTATAGTACTGTCGAGAGCAGTTTGATCTCCCTTTATTGCCGGCTGACTGCAACTTATAATATTTGCCCCGTTTTCTATTGCATAATTTATTGCCTTAATCATAAGTCCGGGGTCTCCGTTAAAACTCCCTCTGGCTATGACTATAGGCATTATCTTCACATCCGGAGCAACCATAACCAGATCTTCGGCCATGTAGGTACCATGGTCAGAGGCCTCAGAAAGAGCCGGTTCTCCTTCAATAAAACTTACAGGGGATGTAATTCTCTCCTTTAAGAATGGGCTGTTTTTATTAAATGTATGGTCCAGTATGGCAACCGTCACACCTTTTCCCGTTGCTTTTTTGTTTAATTCAGAGATATTTAAAACATCCCTGCACCATGATGCATATCCGTTATCCGGAATATCAAAAAAAGAGGCCATATCTATAGTTGGGGCACTAAACTGCTCTCTTTTAATAACCTTAATTCGCTCATCCTCGTATTTTCCCAAATAATTTTTTTCAAAATGCGGTATTAATAGTCTTATCCCATCTTTACCTTCAGGCACGTGGATCGTTGACCAGTAAACCTGCTTACCTTTTTCTTTGAGAAAACGCTTCAACTCAAAATTGTTTAATTTTGGGTTTGACAGTTTGATAAGAGATACGGCAGCGGCGACAGTGAACGCAGAACCCTCTATGCTGGCTTTAATTTTATAATCAGGCATCATTGGCTGAAATCCATCTATCTTTCGACCCAAGACAGCATATATATCAACCGGAACACTCTCCCAAAACGAGATGTCTCCCAATTGGTACATATCTCCATGTGAGCCTGTAATTACGCATCCTGCATCAGAGGCCTTTTTAACGAAACTCCGCCAGTTAGAATAATCTCTTTCGGGATTCATTGCGCCGTAATAGGCAGAAATTATTACTGAAATATTGCTGTAACTTTTAACTGTTCTTAAAAAGCGATCGTAGTCTGACTCTTTAATCTCTTCTGCAAGAACAAAAATATCATTTCCATTACTTTGAGTAACATCAAAAAACTGATTTAAAGTTATTACGTTCACATCAGCTCCATTAGTATAAAACTTAATTTCTNNTTACTACTGATTCAATTTTGAGTTTATCCTCTGCTATTAGTGTTACAGAAGAGTTCAAATCTCGGGAAATGTTTTGTACAGCACTCCATGCAAATGGGAATTTGCAAAAATTTGCGGTAAAATCTGATGTTGGTAAAATTGTTTTATGTTGTGTGAATCCCGTTACAGGTAGTACGAATATCAAAAAAGCGAGTAGCTTACCTTTCATGATTGAAGTGTTTATAGAAATTGTCGCAAAAGGTAGATATAAATTTTAATTGCTCGTTTCTGATGTTGTTGAATGTGCATTTTTTAAGGTTAATCTTCACACCAATTTTAGGGAAATTTCATCCCTAGAGGATTATTTCCGCTTTAGTCGAGCAAAACTGGCGCGGAGAAAATTTTGTTTTGTTATCTTTGGGTTGCAAAATTTTAAACTATATGTATTTATTATCAGGCAGAGGTTTAGGAAGGTTTTTGACAGTAGTGTCTATGCTTTTTTCATTAACTGTTCAATTGAGTGCACAGTCGGCGGGAACAGCTTCACAGTCAAATGTTATTAAAGCAGTTAAGATTGAAAACCCGATACGTATAGATGGAGATCTTACAAAGGCTGTCTGGCAAAATGCACAGCCGGTAACCAACTTCACCCAAAGAGAGCCAAAGGAGGGGTCAACTCCCAGCGAAAACACAAAAGTTGCAATACTCTACGACCAACACACCATCTACTTTGGTATATGGTGCTACGACTCTCAATCCGAAAAAATCTCTGCAAAAAAGATGAATCGTGACTTTGACTGGGGTAGTGACGACAATATAGAGATAATGATAAGCCCCTTTAACGACAACCGAAACGGGTATCTCTTTATTACAAACCCTAACGGAGCAATGGCAGATGTGTGGCTGGGAAATGGAGGTGGTAATAATACCGACTGGAACGGAGTTTGGGATGTGAGAGTTAGGCGGGACCAAAATGGCTGGTATGCAGAGTTCGCGATACCTTTCTCTACATTAAAGTTTAAAAATGAAGAGATTCAGACCTGGGCTGTCAACTTCGAGAGAAACATCAGGCGTAAAAATGAACAGGTTAGATGGCAAGGATGGTCCCGACAGCTAGATATAGACAATATTGCACATAGCGGCAAACTGGAAGGACTCGAAAATATAAAGCAAAAAGAGAGAGTTGAGATTCTGCCATACATAAGTGGAGGGGCGGAGTGGTTGAATGGCAAGCCCGAGGCAACCTATAAAGTAGGTGGTGAGGTCAATTACGATATCAGCCCCACGATGAAGCTCAATTTTACTTTAAATACCGATTTTGCACAAGTAGAATCGGACAGAAGAGAGGTAAATCTCTCCCGGTTCTCTATCTACTACCCCGAAAAGAGGCAGTTTTTTCTCGAGGGCAAGAGCTACTTTGATATGAATGTCTCTTCTGCCCGCCTTTTTTACAGCAGAAGGATTGGTATCTCCGGAGAGTCAATTGTTCCGGTAATTGGAGGAGGGAGGTTGTTTGGTAAAATCAATAAAACAAGCATAGGGATAATGACCCTTCAAACAGGAGCACTTAAGGGAGAATCAAGTGCCAACTCCTCTGTATTGAGGATAAAACAGGATATATTTGAGGAGTCTAGTATTGGCTTTATATCAACACAAAAGTTCAGTAATGGCTCATACAGTGCAATGTATGGTGCCGACTTCACTTATAACACCACTAAATTTCTAAAAAACAAAAACCTGATGACAGGTTTCTCTGCCGCCTTTACACAGGAGAACATTAAAGGTGGTGAGTCAAAAAACCATGACAATGCAACCTATCATATATTCCTTTTCTATCCAAACGACAAAATAAATTTTAATGTAGGGTACAACACAATTCAGGAGAACTTCAGACCATCACTGGGCTTTGTTAACCGTACAAACTTTAAAAGACTTTACTCTCAGCTGGATTACCGGCCAAGAGTAAAAAAGCTGGACGGATTAATCCGCTCATTCTCTTTTAGAATTTTTGAAATGCAGTACTTTATAAATGATAAAACCGGGCTAACAGAGACAATCTCTGCCGAATTCCGGCCTCTTGGCATCAATTTCCAAAGTGGCGATTATATTGGTTTTAATTACGAGTTTCAACAGGATAATCCACATGAGGAGTTTGACCTTATTGATGGCGTAGTGATACCAAGGGGACAGTATAACGACAACAACTTTAGTGCTGAATTTCATTCATTTGATGGCCGTCCGGTTAACGCAGGCATAGAGTACGAAAAGGGTTCGTTTTACACAGGCAGCCGATCAAACATCGAGATGTATCTTAACCTGAGCATTAACAGGCACCTGAGTCTGAGTGCAGACTGGAGCAGGAATAATCTGGATATGCCCGAGGGGTACTTTAAGGTGAATGAGTTCGGAGGAAGAATCAATTACGCCTTTAACCCAAAACTTAACACCTCTCTCTTTGCACAGTGGAACAACGAAGACAAGGAGGTTGTGCTGAATGGCCGAATCAACTGGATTCCCAAGATAGGCAGCTTCTTCTACTTTGTGGTAAACCAGCATATCGACACCGCCAATAACAGTTTTAAACTCACCCGAACCACCATTCTGGCCAAGCTTATCTGGCGTTTTGCGGTGTAATTTTTTGTGTAAATTCACATCAAAACTATAACTATATGAGCTTCGTGCGGCAATTTGGATTCAGAAGGCTGGTCAGCTTTGTGATTACCCCCCTTGCAATTATCTATGTAATACTCTTTGCAGATATTGCTCCGGAAAACCCAAAAGTCGCATACACACTTGGTGTAGCAATGCTCATGGCTGTACTTTGGATTACCGAGGCGGTTCCCCTGGCCGTCACTTCGCTCATTCCTGTTGCCCTATTCCCTCTCTTTGGAATTATGGACGGGCGGGCCGTTGCAGCAACATATTTTAACGATGTAATCTTCCTTTTCATGGGAGGATTTCTGGTCTCACTGGCAATGGAGAAGTGGGATCTTCACAGACGAATTGCATACAACATCCTCTGCTTTACCGGAACAAGCCCCGCAAGAATACTGCTGGGCTTTATGCTCGCATCATTCTTCCTCTCGATGTGGATCTCCAATACCGCAACGGCCATGATGATGCTCCCTATTGCCATGGCAATAATCAGACAACTCACCACCCTTATGAACAACCGAAGCTCAACAAGATTCTCAGTCGGAATTCTGCTTGGAATAGCTTACAGCGCATCAGTCGGAGGAATGGCAACACTTGTGGGAACACCCCCCAACCTCTCCTTTATGAGGATATTCCACATCTACTTTCCTGATGCCCCGGAGATCTCATTCTACAAATGGATGCTGTTTGCCCTTCCGGTCTCAATCTTAATGTTTCTCTTTATCTGGGCACTGCTTTACACATTATTTCGCCCAAAAAAGAGCGAGTGGCGTGATGTAGAGAAGAACACTTTTCACAGTCAACTTTTAGAGATGGGGAGGAGGACATTTGAGCAGAATTTTGTATTCGTAATATTTGTGCTGCTCGCAGTACTTTGGATAAGCCGCGCAGACATTGACATTGGGGTCTTTAAAATTCCGGGGTGGAGCAATTTCTTTCCAAATGCCCCTTTCATAAACGACGGAACAGTTGCTATATTCATGGCTCTTATCCTCTTTTTTGTGCCGTCTAAAACTGTCAGAAGCGACACAATTCTTGAGTGGAACACAGCTTCAAAGCT
This sequence comes from Bacteroidales bacterium UBA5548, assembly GCA_002425935.1. Lineage (GTDB taxonomy): Bacteria > Bacteroidota > Bacteroidia > Bacteroidales > UBA932 > Bact-08. The sequence goes on from DINE01000011.1 coordinate 17,483, forward strand.
GCCATGGAACATTCTGCTTCTTTTTGGTGGAGGTTTTGCGCTGGCCACCGGCTTTAAAGAGAGCGGCCTTTCGCTTTGGTTCGGAGAACATCTTTCGGCAGTTGCAAGTTTACATCCGCTTCTGGTGATACTCATTATTTGCCTTGTAATAACCTCATTGACCGAACTCACTTCAAATACTGCTACCACCGAGATGGTTTTACCGATTCTTGCAGGAATTGCAATTACAACAGGGATTAACCCTTTGATGCTCATGATTCCCGCAACACTCTCCGCATCAATGGCCTTTATGCTGCCAGTTGCAACACCGCCCAACGCCATTATCTTTGGTACAGGTTTGGTTTCTGTAAGGCAGATGGCAGCAACCGGGCTAATCATTAACCTGGCCGGAGCACTTATCAGCACTCTGATGATGTACTTCTGGGGGGCAAAAGTCTTTTAGTGTGAATACTTTGCGTGATGCATCACATTAGTGATGTTTTCATTGGGTATTGTGGTAAAGATTCTCGACTGAGGATATGCACTCTCTGTGCTTAGTATCAGGTTACTTTCGGTCAAAAGAAACTTATAGTCCTGCCTGTACTGAATCTGTCCGGCAACACTCTTAATGTTTAATGAGATGATGTCTGTATTTACCTGCCAGCTTCCGTTGAAGTTGTCAATAATATCATTAACCGTCAGTTTTCCCTTTATCTCTGTAGGAGACATAAACCTTAGCTCCGAAAGAGGTACTCCTGCCAGGTTCTCCTTGGACCCATATATCGTGAAAGTATCACCTGCCTTAACCTCTTTGGTGGGGGCAGTCAGGTTAACCTTGAGATTAACAAGGTTGGAACCGTATGTAAAACTGAACTCTGCCTCCAATTTCCCATTGTTAATAGCCTCCTGTGAGTCAAGAACAATATCAAATTGAGAGTTTTTATAAATCAGCCGTTTTGAGCTGAGTAAAATAATAATATCCTTGTTTACAAAAATATAGGGCGAGCTATTATCGTAAAATCTGTTTACACAGTTTTGCACAGCCACATTGTTCTCCAAAACCTCTCCAGACCATCCCTGGGGGGTACTCATATCTAGAAAAGAAAAATCCTTGGTTGCAGTTACCGTTGAGTAGAAATCTCTCGCCGACCACGTACCCTTTAGCTCATCAAACAAAGTATCATCCTTACTGCAGGATGTTGCAATGAAGATTAAGATAAGAGGCATCGCCAACAGTGTGAAAAATGTTCTTTTCATATGGAGTCATTTAAATATTAATAATTAAGGGCTTAGTACGAGGGGAATTTACATTAAAGATGCAGAAAAGTGAACTTTCGTTGCATAAGCTGATATTAAAAAGTGCTAAAAATCAACCCTTACCGAAAAGACGGGTACTATTCCCACGCTGTAGGAGTCGCGGGTGACTATTTTGCCCTGAGTATATGAGAAGCGACGCCTTACAACATTGTGTCTGTTTGTAAGGTTTTGAATCTCGGCAAGAAACGTCCAGGAGCTTCCCTTTCTGTTGACTCTGTAGCTTGCTCCAAGATCTACTCTTGAGTAGTCGGGCAGCTGTTTCTCATAAGTGCGCAGAACATCAAAAACCACCCTTCTCCTGGACAACGAGAGCTCTGTATTTACTGGAGTGTACCTGAACCCTCCTCTGTTGAGTGCTCTTATGTTCAGCCCTATAATATCTCGACCACCCTTTCCGGCTTTAAATTCCCGACCCGCTGTAAACATGAAAATTCGTCTGTTGTTAAAGTAGGTGTTGTAAGTTCTGCCGTCAGGTGCCTTATATTTTGAGTCAAAAAGTGAGAAGCTGGCTAAAAAATAGGAGTTTCTATAGAACTCCTTTTCGACAGTAAGCTCAACTCCACTGTTTCTGCCGGTCCCGGTGTTAACAAGTCTAGTGTCCGGCAGGCCGTATGCGGCATTCAGAATGGAGTACTTACTGACATTATCTGCGGCAACCGGAACCTTGAAAAGATACTGGTGGTAAATCTCTGTGGTTACTTTTAATGAGTGAGTTACGCTGCCTGAGAGACCCATTGTAAAGTGGGCGGCTCTGGTTGCTTTAAGATTTTCATTTGCAATTTCGCGCTTTCCGGGAGCTGTTCTCACCCTGTAGTTGTAAATTGAAAGAGGTTCCAGTTTTGAATGAATGCCGGAACCAAAGCTAAGCACCCAGTCACCTCCGGCTGAAACTCTTAACCCAGCCCTAGGCTCAGCAATAAACTCTCCGGTAACCCCTGAATGAAAAAAGTGAACCCCGGCTACCAGTTCGGTTCCGGCAGAGATGCTCTTCTTCCACTGCGCAAAATAGCTGTTATACCACCCACTCCCTTTAACATCAATCAGAGTGTCGTATGCATCCTTTGAGAGGTATCGTCTGGAAAACATCTCCCCTTGCATAATGTTGGCATTAAAACCAATTCTTAAAACATTTGAAGCAGATAGCTTGTGATTTACCGTAAAAGCAGCCCTAAGTGAAGGGTAGAAGAAACTTTCCGAGTAGTTGTGCCGCTTATCAAGCAGTGTATCAACAACGTAATTATCAGACTCGCTCTTTTGCCAGGTTAAACCCAGTGTTGATCGAATATAGGTTTTTTCACCAGGTAAAGTGATTGAGTGCTTTATTCCTGCAACAGCAAAGAGGTGTTTGTCCAGAAATTCATCATTGTCCGCACCAAGTTTAATAGAATCTGCGTTGTCGGAGGCCAGATCACCTACTTTACTTTTTCCGCCTGTTGTAAAAAATTCGAATGTACCCGCCTTCCCTGCAGAATAAGAAATTTTTGAACCCCAGTCAAAGGAGTCAGGAATTATGCTGACATCTTCGCTGTTGATTATTCCATAGCGTTTTAGAAAGTTGAAATTGGCATATCTGGCATTTACAAACCATGAACCGGGCCTCCTTAAAGAGAGAGGACCCTCTGCAGATGCTTCAGCACCCACAATTCCTGCTCCCAGAGAGAACTCCCGTTTAGCCGGATTACCATTACGAAGGGAGAGGTCCATCACACCGGATGTTGCATTCCCGTATTCGGCGGGAAATGCTCCTGTGTAGAAATCAAATCCCGAAAGAATATTTGTGGTTATAGCCGAATAAGCCCCTCCGGAGGCCCCCTCACCGGCCGCCAGATGGTTGGGGTTTGGTATCTCAATTCCCTCAAGCCTCCACAATAACCCTTTTGGAGAGTTTCCTCTTACAACTATCTGGTTGTTATCATCATCGTTCCCTGACGAAACCCCGGCAACTGAGGTAACCATCCTAAGCGGATCGTAGTATCCCGAAGCATATCTGGCGGCGTCCTGACTCCTAAGTCGCTTTACACTCACCGTTGCCATTGTATTCCTGCCTCTCCCTCTGTCTGAACTCACAGTCACACCAGACAAAAGCCTCGATTTTTCAGCCATAAGTACAGTAACAAAAACCTCCTTACCGCTTCCTGCAAGTAAATCTCCCATTAAAGTGCCTACATAGCCTGAATGCTCTACACTTACTGAGTACCTGCCCGGAGGAACCTCTACCCTGAACCTTCCGGCAGAGTCACTTACTGTTGACACCTCCGCAGCAGATGAAAAAACTCTCACAGAGGCTCCCGCCAATTGAGCCCTGCTTTCGGAATCAATGAGAGTGCCGGATATTACTGCCTTGATGTCCTGCTTTGCAATGATTTGAGAATATGATTTTTCCGGAATTAAAATCAAAATAATTCCGATAATAAGAGATACCGTTAGATTTAACCTGAATGACATAAAAAATCATTGTCACGAAGTTAATGCAAAAGAGTATAGAAAAAAGAGCCTGCATTAAAATTTGCAGACTCTTTTGAGGAATTTTCAGAGCATCATGGCTCCTGTTAAGTTATGTTGTATCTAGTAAATAAGCTCCGCATTGCGGTAACCCGGAAGATTCAGGAACCAGTCGGCGTACTGTGTTCCTCCGGACGATGCCCAGTTTACGAAATAGTTGTAAGCTTCGTTGATTGCCGCCCTCTCTACTGTATGGCTGAAACCCTGTACAATATTGATGGCCCACGGCATGTTATTAGACGTTTTATATGTCCTTCCTGCTCCCGGATTAGAGGTGTCGTCTCCTGTTCCAAAGAGGCTCGGATTTACACGCTCTGTAGGCATCCTGTCAGGCAGGTGGATCTCTGCTCCCCTGTCTCCATTTGCAAAAATGTAGAAATTGAGGTTTGAGAAGTTGAGTTGACTTAGAGTCACTGCTCCACCCGGAGGTAAAACTCCGTTGTTGATGAAGTTTACAGTTACCTGCATATTGGTAGGTGTGATATACGGACCCGCTTTGTCTGTATTTACTCCAATGCCTACACCCGGCCTTATCATCTCTCCAAAGAAGCTACTAAATACAATAATATTGGCAAACGACTGCCCCGCTTCAACTCCGTTAGAGGCCATAGCAAGTGACCCGGGTTTGTTTCCTGTCACTTTAGACACCTTATTAGAGGGAATTCCATCCAGCTGAAAGCCAAAGCCATTATTATACGTTGCTCCCGATGCCAGAAGGCGGAAAGATGTAACAAGATCAACAACCTGATTCGCAGCGTTTGTTACAGTCTTAATGTTGTATGCAATAACAACATCGTTAAAGTCGTAGTCACCTTTTATCGGCCAGTTATCTTCAAACGCAAGTGTACCAAAGCTGGTCTGGCCGGGGAAGTAGCTGTTATAAGCCCTGTAAGGGTCGGTAGGATACTCATCTTGTGCATCAGGAACTCCGTCACCATCGGTATCGGTGATAACTACCACCGGAAGTGGCTGACATGAATTCGAAGGATTTGACCAGTAAGTTCCCGGGAAAATATAGTTATCCGACATTATTTTGCCTGAACCACCCTGACCAACAAAACTCACCATAATCTTATACAGAGTTGTGGAGTTTGCGATGGCTGTTGGTATCGGTGCAATTACTGTTACGGTATTAAGGTCAGAAACATTAAAATCTCTGGTATAGAAAGTGGTCATCGTCCCTTCAAAGCCATTCCCCGGAGAGGAGGCGTTATAAGGGATATAAGATACCCTTACCCCTCTTGAGACGGTATTCGGCTGGTTACCGATTTTGGCAATGAATGTGATATTCCCTGAACCCACCTTCATCCAAGGTGTCTTAATAAAGGAGTTTGTCAGAGAGAAGCTGTTCATCTGACCGCTGATAAGTGAAAATGAGCCACTAAGTACCTCACTTGAAGTACTTGTATAGGTTTGTCCCGCAAACTGCCAGCAGTTACCCACCTCAATTGCTCTGTTGCCCGACTCTGCATTCAGTGTAACCTGTGCAAATGACATTGCAGGTATCAGGGAGAGACTTATAAGTATTGAAAATAGTTTTGTTTTCATAACCTTATCTTTTAAACCTCCTCATCCTGAACTACCGGAATAAACGAGAATTCAGCCTTGTTGTTTACAATAGGGAGGTTTTGTTTTGTGTCCCCGTAGTTTAAAACAATCGCAGCGGCTTCTGACGGTACTGTCAGGTTAATTTTTAAGTTGTCACTCATGTTGTGAAGAGCACTGTAAAGAGTAGTGCCGTCGGTCAGGGTTATCTTAAGTGTGCTCTTAATCTCAACCACTGTGGGAAGACCTGTTATTGTCAGCTCAACTTTTTTTGATGTGCTCCAGTTAAAATCGTTGGGCACTGTAGTCTCTTCAAGTTGTTTGTTTTGCTTTGGCTCTCTGTCAGGCGGATCAAGTCTCACGCACGAGATTGCCGTTAAAACAACCGTGATTAGTAATAAATATTTGAAAACTCTTTTTATCATAAATTATTATAAAATTATATCATTCTGTAACTGTAACTTATTATGCACATGCATAAAATTCGGTAAAAGTAAAAATAAATTTGAAAAAATCAATAAATCCTTATTAATCGCATNNTTTAAAGAGTTCATCTCATTTTAAACTACTTTAATTTTATGTTCAACTTAACTGGAAATCATAAAAATTAATTGAAAAATTTTGCAGATAATGAAAAGAGATATATCTTTGCACTCCCAATTCGCATTGGGTGTTCTTTAAAATATTCGGGGTGTGGCGCAGTTGGCTAGCGCACCTGCTTTGGGAGCAGGGGGTCCTCCGTTCGAGTCGGAGTACCCCGACGTATTAACCTGACAATCAGAAAATGATTGTCAGGTTTTTTTGTTTTTTACTTTTTCTTCAGTTTTTATATTAATTTTTTATACGCCCTGAAGTGTTGAAAACACTAACTGTTTCGTTATTCCAAATAAGTTTTTTTATATCTTTATCCGCCAAATTTTAACTAACTGCTAATATTTTTATATGATCCGGTACCTCTTCTGTTTAGTTGCTTCTGTAGTGCTGCTGGTACCGGTATCTCTGTTTGCTCAGGAAGGCAAGGAACATGACTCAGATAAGGTTGAGTTCACGGCAAATGCTCTGTTAACTAGCCGATATCTCTGGCGAGGACAGGATTACGGACACGCCCCCTCTGTTCAGCCCGGAGCGGAGATTTCCTGGAGAGGATTTACGCTGGGGGCATGGAGTGCATTTAAGATAGCAGGCAGCGGCGATCCCGAACTTGATTTTTATGTCTCAAAGGAGCTGGGAAAGTTCACAATCGCGGTCTGGGACTACTGGTACTACGATAAAGCACTTAAAACTCCCTATTTTGACTTCAACTCTTCATCTACCGCCCATATGTTCGAAGGGCAGATTATGTACTCCACAGGAGAAAAGAACAGACTTAACTTTTTGATCAGCTCCCTCTTTTTCGGGGCCGATCCGTCCAAGAGTCTGTATGGAGAGGCCGAATATGTAAGGGAGTTTGGCAAAAACGAAATAAAGCTGGTTGCAGGATATCAGTTCAAAGGGGAGTACTACGCTCCTGAGAACGGATTTGTAAATATTGGATGCAGCTATGTCAGATATCTGTTTGACATTGGAAAGTATTCAACTTTTGTCTCTTTTTCAATAACATCTAATCCCGCCATGAAGAAGACCTACCTTTCGGTGGCATTCGGGTTATAGGTCAATCAATATTTACACACAAAAAGAAAATTAACAAGAGAGGAAGGATTAATTTATGAAAGGGAGACCCGGGATCAATAACAGAATGTTTTTAATGATTGCCTATACCGGAGCAATTTTTTTGCTCCTGTTTACAACATTGCTTACGCTGCAAAGACGACAGGCCAGTCTGATACACGATGAGTCAGACGAGCAGTACCACAGAGAGATCACATCTATTGTTGAGCTAAACAGTAAAGGGCTAAGGCAAATTGCTTTTGACTACACTTACTGGGACGAGTTTTCAGAGGTCATGTCAAAAGGTGGAAGCGAACAGTGGTTTAATCAAAACATTTATACCATACTCTCTTCATACGACTATGATTATGTGGCAGTTTATGATACGCTAAGAAGTTTGCTATACGAACGCTCAGGTGAGAGCTACAGGCTTAGTGAGGTTATTCCTGAAAACTCCCTCATGGCACTTAAAGAAAAGCGAATTTTAAATTTTTTCATTGAGACTCCGGAGGGTTATATGGAGATTGCCTCAGCATCCATCCACCCCACTTTCGACCAAAACAGAACAGAGACAAACCCTTACGGATATCTGTTTGTAGGCAAATTATGGAATGATGAGACCGTTAAGCAATTCTCGGAGCTGACAAATTCACAAATAACACTTGGAATAGATCCTTCCAATGACTACCACAAAGAGCACATTTTGCACAGTAAAATAGACTTCAGGGGATATGACGGCAGCCGGATCGGAGGCGCACTCTTTATTAGAGAAAATCCGGTTTTCAAGTTATACAGCAGCAGTTCGGTCTATATGATGGCTGTATTGTTCGTCTCTCTTGTATTTATTTGGATAACAATCAGATATTCAACCAGAGTCTGGATTATAAAACCATTAAAGCTGGTTGAAAATATTCTTAAAAAAGAGAGTGTCCAGGATATTGACCGGCTAAAAAAGGCTCCGGGTGAATTTGCACAGATTGCAACACTTTTTGAGAACTATAAAAAGCAGAAAGAGGAGCTGAAAGAGGCAAAGGATCTGGCAGAACAGGCTGACTGTCTTAAAACAAGATTTTTGGCAAATATTAGTCATGAAACAAGAACTCCGCTCAACAGCATCATTGGCTTCTCTGAGCTTTTACACGATCCCGATATTACCCCGGAACAGCGCAGTCAATATACCGAGATTATCAACTCTAACGGGAAAAAGATGATGGAACTGCTTGCCGATCTGATGAATGTTGCCAAGCTTCAGGCTGGTCAGGCAGATATTACAGAGTCTCCATTTTCGCTACAGGAGCTAATGACTAACGTACAAACCAATCACTCAGCAAAAGCGCAGGCAAAGGGACTGCTTCTTCAAAAGGACTGTACAAAGGTTTCGGGTGACATTATACTCTATTCAGACAGAGATAAGGTTTTTCAGATATTCGACAACTTAATTACCAATGCCATAAAATACTCATCCGAAGGAGTTATTGAATTCGGATGCGAACAAATTGACCGAAACATACGATTTTATGTAAGAGACAACGGTATAGGGATTGCTCCTGAGATGCACGAAAGAATTTTCGACTACTTTATCCAGGGAGAGACCGCTCTAAATAAAAGCTATGGGGGGGTTGGTCTTGGTCTTGCAATAGCAAAAGCAAATGTTACACTGCTGGGGGGTAGTATAAATGTAGAGAGTGAGCCGGGCAAGGGGGCCTGTTTCAGCTTTACGATTCCATTCAAATTCTAACCCAAAATATATTTGTACCAATGTCAGTATTAATTCCAAAAGGGTATAAAAATATCCTTGAAAATGTAGAGAATACCCAAAAGGGTATTAAGCTGGTTAAAGACATGTTTCAGAGTAACCTGTCGGCCCAGCTGGTTCTTCTCAGAGTCACCGCACCGGTAATGGTGCTAAAGGGGACCGGTATCAATGATGACCTTAACGGAGTAGAGAGACCCGTCTCTTTTCCTGTCAAAGATCTCAACGAATCACCTGCAGAGGTAGTTCAGTCGCTTGCAAAATGGAAGAGAGTGAAGCTTTCGGAGATGAAGATGAATCATAATCGCGGAATTTATACCGATATGAATGCTATCCGCCCCGATGAGGTTATGGACAATATTCACTCCATTTACGTTGACCAGTGGGACTGGGAGAAGGTTATTAGCAAAGAGGACCGGAACCTATCATTTCTGAAAAGTACCGTAAGAAGAATATACGAAGCTATACGTGTTACAGAAAACAGAATATATGTAGAGTACCCGCAGATAGTTCCGTCACTTCCCGAAGATCTCTTTTTTATTCACGCCCAGGAGCTTCTGGATTTGTATCCGGGGTTAACTCCCAAGGAGAGAGAGAACGAAATTACCAAAAAACATAAGGCAGTATTCGTGATAGGAATAGGACACGACCTCTCAGATGGCACTCCGCACGACGGAAGGGCAGCGGACTATGACGATTGGAGTACAAAAAATGAAGCGGGATATTATGGCCTTAATGGCGATTTACTTCTCTGGAATCCTGTCCTGAAAAGCTCGTTTGAAATCTCAAGTATGGGAATAAGAGTTGATAAAACAGCCATGTTAAAACAGCTTAAGATCAGAAATCAGGAATGGAAAAAAGATATGTGGTTTCATAAGGAGCTGCTTGCAGGCAATCTCCCGTACACAATTGGCGGAGGTATAGGTCAGTCAAGGTTATGTATGTTTTTACTGCGTAAATGCCACATAGGAGAGATTCAGTGCAGTATCTGGACAGACGAGATTAAAAGTGAGTGCAAAAAGGCGGGAATCGAGCTTATGTAAAGACTCCCGGAGATTTTACTTATCACCATTTCGTAAAATACGCCAGAAATTGACACATTGAAATAAAACGAGGCTAAGGGTTAACTAATTTTACTTACAAATTGGTTAACCCTTAAACTTTAAAACTATGAAAAGGCTTCTGAAATCAATAATCATTTTTTCTGCGCTGCTCCTCACATCTTGTGACCTGATAGAGGAGGCAATCACAGGGTCGAAACTAGGCGGTTCACAATCGGCTATCGGTGAAGTTGGAGTTACTGTAACTTCTTCCAGCGCCCAAATAAACGGGGTAAGCAACATTCAGGCATCTGTCACATCACTTAGCGGGGGTGTATCTAGTTATACAGGCTCTGCAACCGTTGCCAATTCTTCAATTCTAAACACTCTTAGCAATCTTCCCGGTGTAACCGTAAGTGGCAACACAGTAACTGTCACAGGGGTTAAATTCAAATCTACAACAGAGGGTATAGAAAGCATATACGGCTTTGATCCCGGAATCATAATCAAATACAGCTCAAGCGTAGGTGACAAATACGATATACTTGGCTCATCTACAAAACGGGAGGTGACAGCAAAATCTACAACTGATGACTTCAGCTGGGGAGGAATGTTGATAAAAGTTATCAAAGTAGAGGAGAATATTAACCGTGGCGGTATTAAAAAAATCACCTATTATGGAAATCACAAATGGGGAATGGTTGCTATCAGATTTGATTTTGACGATGGAAGCTACTCACAATTCCCTATTTATAACAGCGCAAACAACTAGAATTTTCGTGAATGAAGTACCTGACTATAAATGGTGAGAGAAAAATCATCCCTCCTTTCCCTCACCACAAGGAGTATGTCTATCGCTGTTACAAATTCTTTAATGCTAAGAATCTCTATTCGTTTCTTACTATACCCGGTCATTATAAGTTTCTCCGAGAGATTTGGATGCAGAAAAAGCATAAGGTGGCAATCCCTCGGGATCTTCTTATAGACCCCACGAGCGACTGCAACCTTAAATGTAAAGGTTGCTGGGCAGCAGATTATGAGAAACACTCAAATATCTCATTTGAAAAGCTTGATTCAATATTCACAGAGGCAGCAGATCTGGGGGTTATGGATATCCTAATGTCCGGAGGAGAGCCGCTTATGCGTAAAGATGATATTGTTGCACTGGCAGCGAAACACAGAAATCTTACCTTCTCGATGTTTACAAACGGCACTCTTGTCGACGAGGCCTTTGCAGACAAACTTGTTGAACTAGGCAATTTGAATCTCTTCATAAGTATCGAAGGGTTTCGGGATGATACCGATTTTCGCAGAGGTGCGGGAACCTACGATAAAGTAATCAAGGCAATGGATCTGCTCAAGGCAAGGGATATCGGATTTGGATTCTCTGTGTGCTATCATTCTAAAAACTATAAAGTTATTTGCAGCGATGAGTTTATTGGGTTTATGAGAGAGAAGGGGGCATGGTTTGCGTGGCTCTTTAATTATCTGCCGATTGGAAGTGATACAGATACATCTCTTTGTTGTACAGCAGATCAGAGAGCGTACGTGATGAAGAAGACTGACGAGTATTATAAAAAACACAATTTTCTTTTGATTGATTTTGCAAACAGCGGTCACAAATCAATTGGATGTGTTGGTGCTGGTAATGACTTTTTGCATATAAACGCAAACGGTGATGTTGAGCCATGTGCCTTCTGCCACTATTCCGACACAAACATCAATGACAAAACCCTCCTTGAGGCTTTACACTCTCCGTTTCTTGAAAGATTCCGAAATAAAAAGCCCTTTTCGCAAAATTTCCTCACTCCGTGTCCAATGATGGACCTGCCGGAAGAGATAGTTAAGCTTACCTCAGAGAGCTCAGTCAGATCAACTCACCTTAACAATCCTGAAAGCGGAGAGGAACTTGCACAGAAAACCAGACATCTTGCTAGAAATTGGCAACCTGTTGCAGAGAAGATTTATGAGAATCTTCCGAAGGCAGAAAAAAGACGTTTTGGAATTCTTAACTGGCTGCTTCATGCGGGAGATAAATACAAATACCGTTAAATAATGTAATTATTATGATAAATTACCGTTACAAATATTTAGGGCTGGTCTTGGTTGTGGCAGCAGTCGTTTTAACAATCTTTTACTTTGGGTTCAGCTTCCGGTTCGAGATGCCGGTTTTTGCGGTACACTCATCATTCTTTGAGACTAAGATGTTTGCCTTTTTCAGGACAAATTTTGCCGACGAACTGATACTTATTCTGTATCTGACAGGTTTGGCTCTTCTAATGTTTTCAAAAGAGAGGGATGAGAGCAGCGGAATAATGCAAAAAAGGCATGACGCTTTGCGCTATGCCTTTTTTATCAATCTGCTTATTCAGCTTTTTGTGATTCTCTTTATTTACGGTCAAGGCTTTATAGCCTTTCTGGTGCTAAATTTGATAAACCTGCCGATTCTCTATCTTGTACTCTTTATGATTATGAAGAGGAGGGTAAAAAGTTAAGTTATTTGCTGCCAAAGCTCTTCATAAACTGCACTCTCTCAAACTTTTCAGGATTCTCAATGTTCGCATAGTTTAACTTGCCGCGAAAATCTGAGATATTTTTAAAGCCCTGAGTATCCATAAACAGGTTAAGGTCTGCTATGGCATTCGAGATTGCATCTGCTCCTTTCTTGTACAGCGATGTACACATCTGAGCAGTTGTTGCTCCTGCAAGTATCTGTTTAAGCACTATGGTTCCGTTGTGAATACCGGTGCTGGCCGAGAGATCGATTCCATTAACAAGTGCCGATACAATACCCATCCAGCGCAGCTCCTTAAGATACTCCTCCGGATATGAGAATGCGTCTGCAGGAAATATTCTAAGCTTTTTAATGTCAATATCCGGGCTGTAAAAACGGTTGAACATAACAACTCCCTTTGCGCCATGAGCCTTTAAATTGCTCACAAAGGCCGGCAGATTGGTAAAGTTCGATCCGATTTTCACTGCTACCGGTATCTTTATGCTCTTTGATACTTTTGATACAACATTAAAATACTCCTTTTCGATATCATCCGATCTTTTGTGAACGCTCAGCGGAAGTGAGTATATGTTTAGCTCAAGACCATCTGCTCCTGCGCTTTCGATCTCCTTCGCAAAAGAGGTCCACTCACCCATTGAGAAACAGTTTATACTGGCAATAACCGGTACAGAAACTGTGCTCTTCACATCTTCAATCAACTTAAGATATCTGTCAATAGAGTTCTGACGCAGATAGTGATGCAGATAGTCTGCCGACTCCGGATAGTCGTGAGACTGAGAGTTAAGAAACTCTGCCTCGTTAACAATCTGCTCCTCAAATAGTGATTTCACCACAATCGCCCCTACTCCTGCCCTCTCGAATTCTGCAACCCTGTCCAATTGTGCTGTAAGTCCGGAACTTGCCGCAAGGATTGGCGATTTAAGCGCCAGCCCAAGGTAGTTAACTGAAAGATTTGACATAGTTTATGAGGTATTAAATTTTTTCGAATATTTTTCTCATACTCACCTTCTCCTCAACAATTTTACGTAGGTTCTCAACAGGAACGCGCTCCTGCTCCATTGAATCACGGTAACGGATGGTTACACTGTTGTCTGTGAGGCTCTGGTGATCGATTGTAATACAGAATGGGGTACCTATCGCATCCTGGCGGCGGTATCTCTTTCCGATGCTGTCTTTCTCGTCGTACTGGCAATTTACATCATATTTCAGATCATCCATGATTTTTCTTGCCATCTCGGGAAGACCATCTTTTTTCACAAGCGGAAGTATCGCCAGTTTAACCGGAGCAAGGAATGCAGGCAGCCTGAGTACTACCCTCTCCTCTCCGTTTTCCAGCTTCTCTTCGCAGTATGAAGATGAGTAAATTGCAAGGAATGTTCTGTCAAGACCAATTGAGGTCTCGATTACATATGGCACATAACTCTCGTTGGTCTCAGGATCGAAGTACTGCATCTTTTTGCCTGAAAACTTCTGGTGCTGAGAGAGGTCGAAATCGGTTCTTGAGTGTATTCCCTCAAGCTCCTTAAAGCCAAACGGAAATTCAAATTCGATATCAGCGGCAGCATTTGCATAGTGAGCAAGCTTTTCGTGGTTGTGGAACCGGTATTTGTTATCACCCAACCCTATTGCTTTGTGCCATTTGAGTCGGGCCTCTTTCCACTTCTCAAACCACGCAATCTCTTCGCCCGGACGAACAAAAAACTGCATCTCCATCTGTTCAAACTCTCTCATTCTGAATATAAACTGACGAGCAACAATCTCGTTTCTGAATGCCTTACCTATTTGAGCGATACCAAACGGAATCTTCATTCTGCCTGTCTTTTGTACATTCAGGAAATTTACAAAGATTCCCTGGGCTGTTTCCGGTCTCAGGTAGATAGTTCCTGCATCTTCGCTTACGCTGCCCATTTGAGTAGAGAACATCAGATTGAACTGTCTTACCTCTGTCCAGTTTCTTGACCCCGAAACCGGGCAAGCTATTTCACAGTCGATAATGAGTTGCCTCAACGCCTCAAGGTCACCGCTGTTAAGCGCCTCGTTCATCTTGGTTGTCACCTCCTGTGCCTTGGTAACGTTTCTGAGGACATTCGGATTGGTAGCGCGGAACTGAGCCTCATCAAATGACTCCCCGAACCTCTTTTTACCCTTCTCAACCTCCTTCTCTGTCTTCTCCTCGATCTTTGCGATGTAATCTTCGAGCAGAACGTCTGCCCTGTATCTCTTTTTAGAATCCTTGTTATCTATCAAAGGGTCGTTAAATGCACCAACGTGGCCCGAAGCCTCCCAGATTCTGGGGTGCATAAATATTGCAGAGTCAATCCCCACAATGTTTTCGTTAAGACGAACCATTGCATCCCACCAGTATCTCTTGATGTTATTCTTGAGTTCCACCCCCATCTGACCGTAGTCATAAACAGCGCTTAAACCGTCATAAACCTCGCTCGACTGAAAAATGAACCCATACTCCTTTGCGTGTGCTATAAGACTCTTGAATAACTCCTCCTGTGTCATAATTACCATTGTTTATAAACTGCGAAATTAGTGCTTTTTATATAAATTTAATACTTTTGTCTGTCAATAATCCCTAAAGTGACTAAAACAAACACAAGATGAAACGATTTATACTGATACTATTTTCTATGCTCCTGATTACTGCCGCAAACTCTCAGATAACGGCAGTATGGAGTTACCAGCAAAAAGACAACGGTGACGGCACAATTGACCTTATTTTCAATGCAGATATCGAAAAGGGCTGGTATATGTACAACTCCGAGGTTATTCAAAACGGTCCGCTCCCAACTACATTCGAGATCAAAAGCAGCAATGGCTTTGTTGCTGTAGGAAAACTTCGTGACAACATGAAGGCCAAAAACAAAATGGACGATGCCTTTGGTGTTGAGGTGCAGATTTTTGAAGAGAAGGCCTCTTTTGTTCAGACAATCAGAAGGACAGATGCCGCAAGCTTTAAAGTTGAGGGAATACTCACTTTCCAGACCTGTAACGGTTCGGAGTGTCTGATGGACGAGATTGATGTGGTTTTTGATGTTGCTGCCGGTGAGGTTGGCGACGCTGTTGAGGAGGAGATGATAGCAATATCCGGTAATGATGATGTTAGCGGAGGAGTAAAGGGCCAGGCAACAGAAGGTTTGCTTGTTTTTCTGCTGATTGCATTTGCTGCGGGTCTGGGAGGAGTTTTCACTCCTTGCGTTTTTCCTATGATCCCTATGACGGTGAGTTTCTTTATCGGCGGTTCAGGCTCAAAGAGAGCGGGTATTATCAAGGGTTTGATCTTCGGCCTTTCGGTAACACTGATATACACTATGGTCGGGGTTGTTGTTGCTCTTTTCCAGAGTACAGATGCAACCGATTTTATGGGGACACACTGGATTCCCAATTTCCTCTTTGCAGCTCTGTTTATAACATTTGCAATCTCGTTTCTGGGAGCATTTGAGATAACGCTCCCTACCGGTCTTGCGAATAAAGCTGATGCACAGGCAGATAAAGGTGGCTATATCGCCTCATTCTTTGTCGCTTTTGCCATGGTTATTGTCTCATTCTCGTGCACAGGCCCATTTGTGGGCTCAATTCTGGCTGCTGCAGTTACCGGCGGACTGGCTCTTAAGCCAATTCTGGGAATGTTTGCCTTTGGATTCGCATTTTCGCTTCCATTCGTAATATTCTCATTCTTCCCTTCACTTATGAAGAAGATGCCAAAATCGGGAGGATGGCTTAATGTTGTGAAGGTTGTTTTTGCCTTTGTTCTAATGGCATTTGCAATGAAATACCTATACACCGTTGATGCATACTTCGGCTGGGGCATTCTCAACCGTGCAATCTTTATCTCTATCTGGATTGTAATTGCAGTTTTGCTCGGAATGTATCTTCTTGGAAAAATCACAACATCTCACGACTCAAAAGTAGAGTCTGTAGGAGTTGGCAGAATTGTAACCGCAATTGCCTCATTTGCTTTCGCGGTATATCTTGTTCCGGGTCTCTTTGGAGCACCGCTCTCCTCTCTTTCTGGTCTGCTGCCTCCTCCTGATCAGAGCACAATAGTTATCTCCGGCATTGGTGCAGGTACCGGGACAGAGGTTTCGTCAACAGAGCCAAGCACCGGATTATGCTCAGAGGCTAAATACGCCACAAGCAAAAACAGAGCTCCTCACGGCCTTAACAGTTACTACGACATAAAGGAGGCCATAGAGTGTGCAAAAGAGCAAAACAAACCACTTCTGCTCTCGTTTAAAGCTGTTACATGCAGTGCCTGCAAGGTTATGGAGGCAACGGTGTGGAGTAACCCTGCCGTGCTTGATATTCTTCGCAACAAAGTTGTTCTTGTAAGCCTCTACGTTGACGACCGTACCGAGCTGCCGTTAGAGGAGCAGGTTACCTCTGTAATCGATGGTAAAGTAAAGAACACATTGGGCAGAAAATACCGCGACTATCAGCTTAGCCGCTTTGGTGTTGCCTCTCAGCCCTATTATGTTATTGTAGATCATAATGAGAATGTTATGGGCAAACCAATAGCAGAGAGCTCTGTTGAGGAGTTTCTCTCGTTTCTCAACACTGGTATAGAAACATTTAACCGCCAGCTTCAATAAAAAGCTGACGGTTAAATTTATTCTGATTAAATCCTGCAGATCTCTTAAGATCACACAATTTCGTACATCTCTTCCAGTGGCTTTCTTACCTTTTTGAAAGCCAGGAAGGGGTCATCCTCCGATCTGTAACCCAATGCACACATTACCGATGCTGTAAGTCCCCTCTCTTTCAGCCCTAGAATGTTGTCGAAGCTCTCTTTGTCAAACCCCTCCATCGGTCCTGAATCTATTCCCAACTCCGAGGCTGCAGCCATTAAGGTGCCAAGTGCAATATAAGTCTGCTTTGATGTCCACGTCTTAACCTGCTCTTCGTTCAAAGAGGCCATATGTCCCTTCATCATGTTTCCGTAGTCGGCAGAATCTGCAACATTCAGATTGTTGATCTTTGCCCTTAACTCAAGATAGTTGTCTACCTTGTCCGGCCCCATCTCTGTAAAATTACAGAACAGGAATAGGTGAGATGCGTCGGTGAGCTGTGGTTGTCCCCAAGCGGCAGCCTTTAGTTTTTCGCGGATTTCCGGATTCTGGATTATGAGAACTTTATAAGGCTGAAGGCCATATGAGGTTGCTGTGAGGTTAACAGCCTCTTTAAGCAGTTCAACACTCTTATTGTCAATCTTCTTTGTATTGTCAAATTTCTTTGTAGCGTAACGCCACTTGAGATTATCTATAATTTTCATCTTTATCGTTTATTTATTTCGGGTTTCCCCATTGTTAACATTTAACTTGTGATATTGTTGTATTTACTCCTATTTATCTCACCACTTCATGGGAACTTCTATTATAAGAAACTTTGAATCTTTGTTAGATTCAATTTTAAGGGACATTGTATCGGTTACAGCAATTGCATCTCTTTTGGATATATTATTCCCAAGAACAGTTATGTCTCCCTCAATCACAAAGAGATATACTCCGTTACCCTCTTTATTTGTTTTATACTCCAGCTCCTTGCCCTTATCGGTTTCGCTTATATAAAACCAGCTGCTTTGATAAATCGGAATCCCATCTTGACCTTTGTCATCAAAAGGTTTGATAATGTTAAGAAGGGAGTTCTTCATCTTGGAAACATCAATCTTACGCTGATCGTATCTTGGCTCAACGCTCTTTCTGTCAGGAAATATCCATATCTGAAGTATCTCCGCAGGAATCTCAGGGTTATTGTTCATCTCGCTGTGAAAGACGCCGGTACCCGCGCTCATAACCTGAATCTCTCCGGCTGTGATTACGGAACTGTTGCCCATGCTGTCGCCATGAGAGAGTTGGCCGCTTAACGGGATAGTAATAATCTCCATGTTATCGTGAGGGTGCTTGCCGAACCCCTCTGACGGTGCAATCCAGTCGTCGTTTAAAACTCGCAGCGCACCAAAATGTATCCGCTCAGGATCATAGTAGTTTGCAAAGGAGAATGAGTGTTTTGTTTTGAGCCATCCGTGGTTAGCTCCCCCTCTTGAAGAGGCCTTTATAACAGTGTATTTTGTATCAGTATTTTTCATCTCTGTGTGCTTTAATATATTATTGCACAAAGGTAGATGATGGGCCGGTGCAGGTCAATGCAGATTTCCTGCTATCTGTTGTATAAATCCGCAGAGGAGCGGAAGTCAGTAAAGTTTTCGCCCGTAACGCTTTTGTAAAACTTACTGAAGTGTGCCGGATCCTTAAAGCCCAATGAATATGCTATCTCCTTGGAAGAGAGCCCGGTATTAACACCCAGCCTTTTAGCCTCCAGGATAATCCTCTTCTGAATCATCTCTTTGGCATTTGCACCGGCCGACTCCTTTACAACATTGTTAAGATAGTCTGCAGTTATATTCAGCGCTGATGAGTATTGAGAAACCTGATGCCATCTGCCAAAGTTCTCTTCGAGAAGATCTTTAAAATCTGCAAGAAGAGATTTACCGGTCTGAGTAAATTGAGTATTAGTGTTTTTATCAGCAGGCAGAAACTTATGGCACTCAATTAGAAAAATTTTAAGCCATGAAGCAACGGCCTCATTTCTGAATCTTTCGCACTGGGCAGTGCCTGTCGCATCTTCACAGCCTGTTGATTCGTTGTTGAATAGAGAAATTATCTCCTTTGAAGCCAGCTCTATCATCTTCTCTCTACCCTCAGGAATATCAAGGGGTTCAGAACTCTCGCCCGGCTCAAAAAGAGAGAGAGCACGCATAAAATCGTGATTCAGATTATGCTTGCATAAGAAGTCAGCGGTGAACATCAGTACAACTCCAATTGGCTCGGAATATGAGATAACCTGGTGAACCTGGCCCGGAGAGAGGAAAAAAACTCTGCCGGGAACGATATCATGTGCCACAAAGTCAATATTGTGCAGTCCCGTACCCTCCTTTACCCATATAATGGTGTAAAAGTTATGACGGTGAGGTTCATCTGCCTCCCCTTCTGACTCCTCCCATATCTCTTCCATTGTCCTGTACGCAAACATCACCGGCATCTCGTTATGAAGCAGGTCAAACGAGGGGATTGCGTTGGCAACAGATTCGGTAAAAAAGGAGTTTTTCATTCTTTCATTTATCTCTTAAGCCATACAACTGATAACAAAAATATCTGTTTAGCCCTTTTTAATCACCTTAGAGGTGTCCTCACACTCGGTCAGAAGTTGCCTAACTGTCACTCTCAGACCGGGATGAACATAGTCCGGAGCAATCTCACAAACAGGTTCAAGTACAAATCGTCTCAGGTGCATCCGCGGATGTGGAACAATAAGTGACTTACTGTCAATCAATAGATTGCTGTAAAATATAATATCTATATCAATCTCTCTTGAACTGTAAACCTTTTCGGCAGGTATACCGATTTCTCTGACTCTTCCAAGCTCTTTCTCAATTAATAAAATTTTGTTCAGAAGTTCATAAGGGTCAAGATTAGTATCAATAAGCACCGCCCTGTTTAAAAACCACTCATCCGTATCAAAGCCCCAGGGTTCACTTTCGTATAGTGAAGAGAGTTTTGACTCTCCCTTTGAAAGTTCCTGAACCATTCCAGAGGCCTTTTCGATAAGTGAAACCTTGTCTCCCCTGTTGCTCCCGAGCAATAGGACGGCAATCATAACATACCCAGCTCAAAAAGAGCCTCTTCACTCATCCTGTTTTTGTCCCATGGAGGGTCAAATGTTAACTCAATAGCAACATCTTCGATTGTTGGTACCATAGATACCGCATCGTGAACATCCTGAAGCAATTCGTCAACCATTGGACAGTTGGGTGCAGTCAAAGTCATCTTGATGAATGCTTTGTGGTTTTCATCAACTCTGATTTCGTATATCAGACCCAGATCATAAACATTTACAGGTATTTCAGGATCGTAAACCTGTTTTAGTGCCAATACAATATTCTTCTCTACGCTCATCTTTTAAAAATTTTTAAGAGGAGTAGGCCATCGCATAGATCTTAATCTGCTTTATCATAGAGAGCAGACCATTTGCCCTTGTTGGAGAAAGATTCTCCTGCAAGCCAATCTCCTTAATAAAATCGAGGTCAGCTTCAATAATCTCCTTAGGACTCCTCCCTGAAAATACCCTTACAAGCAGAGAGATTATCCCCTTGGTGATTATAGCATCACTGTCGGCAGTAAAAAACACCTTCCCGTCTTTAAACTCAGCATTTAACCAAACTCTTGACTGACATCCCTTTATCAGGTTGCCTTCAAGTTTTTGACCCTCGTTTATTATTGGAAGAGATTTCCCCAGTTCAATAAGGTACTCATATTTATCCATCCAATCGGTAAATATCGAGAACTCCTCAACAATTTGCTGCTCTACCTCTTTAATTGTCATTATATATTAAATTATATTNNTAGTTATTTAATTGAATTTATTTAAATAATCCCTACGAAAGCATCTTAATAGCTCTTTTCAGTGAAGTGATGAAGTACTCAGCCTCTTCCAACGTGTTGTAAACAGCAAAGGAGGCTCTGAGCATTGCCTCAACTCCGTATCGTCTCATAAGCGGCTCTGCGCACATCTGACCTGAACGGAGAGCAATACCCATTTTATCCATAATCATCGCAAGATCAGCCGGATGAACACCATCAATAGTGAATGAAAAGAGAGATATTCTGTCGCCCTGAGTTCCATAGAGTTTTAACCCCTCTATTTTGGAAAGCTCTTCAACCATGAAATTTACAACAGCATGCTCCTGCTTTTGGGTAAACTCTTTATCAAGAGAGTTTACGAACATAACAGCCCTGGCTAGTGCAGCGGCCCCGATAAAGTTTGGAGTTCCTGCTTCAAACTTAAGAGGGAGAGGTGCATAGGTGGTCTTTTCAAATGTTACAGTCTCAACCATATCACCGCCACCCATCCATGGAGGCATCTCTTCCAAAAGTTCTCTCTTGCCATATAGCACACCAGTTCCGGTTGGTCCATACAACTTATGGCCCGAGAAGACAAAAAAGTCACAATCCATTTTTTGAACATCAATATTCAGATGAACAACACTTTGCGCCCCATCCACCATAACCGGAATCCCTCTTGAGTGAGCCATTGAAATAAGCTCCTCAACAGGGTTAATCAGTCCTAGCACATTAGAGACGTGTGAAACCGAAACAATTTTTACATTTTCATCCAAAAGTGCATCCAGCATATCCATTCTCCAGTGTCCGCAGTCGTCCACCGGTAAAACTTTTAAAAGAGCTCCCTTTTTTTCACAGATCAGCTGCCACGGAACTATGTTTGAATGGTGCTCTGCCTCAGATATCAGCACAGCGTCACCTCTTTTGAGAAACTTATCTCCAAAACTTGCTGCTACAAGATTGATTGCTGCAGTTGTGCCGGAGGTGAAGATAATCTCTTCTCTGTGAGCAGCATTTAAAAATAACATTACCTCTTCACGAGAATTTTCATAAAGCTCGGTAGTTTTTGAACTTAGCTCGTGAACTGCCCTGTGAATATTTCCGTTTATTCCGGAGTTCATCAAATTTACCAAATCTGTTACCTGCTGTGGCTTTTGGGCGGTTGCTCCGTTGTCCAGGTAAACAAGCTTCTTTGAGTTTACGCTCTGCTCAAGCGCAGGAAAGAGTTTTCTGATATCGTTAATATCTGCTGTTTTATTCATTTGGCATTTACTTAGTGACCATTGTCGGTGCAAAATTAGCAAAACAAAGTTGCCGTTTATACCTTAAAAACATAAATTTGCAGCAAATGTTTATATCCACCCAATATGTACGATTATATTAAAGGAGAACTTACTGAGCTTACTCCAACCGAGGTGGTTCTGGAAAACAATCAGATAGGCTACAAAATACTCATCTCGTTACAAACATACTCCAGGCTTAAAATGGCCGAAAGTACTCGTCTCTATATTTACCACCACATTCGTGAAGATATTGAGCAACTTTACGGCTTTTACGATAAGGATGAGCGCGCACTATTTTGCAATCTAATCGAGGTTTCGGGTATTGGTCCCAATAGTGCCAGAATGATGCTCTCTTCGCTCTCATCTGACGAAATCAGGGGCGCTATTATTTCAGGAGATGTTAATAAACTAAAGAGTATTAAAGGTATAGGCCTTAAGACAGCACAAAGGTTGCTTATAGAACTTAAAGACAAGATGGTTAAGAGAAGCTCCGGAGATGACTTTTCCGGTTCGTTTACTATTCCGCAAGCCGGTAAGCAGCGTGAAGAGGCGGCATCTGCACTCGTGTTGCTTGGTTTCTCAAAAGCCAATGTAGAAAAGGTTCTTGACCTGTTGCTAAAAGAGAATCCTGCTTACACCCTGGAGGAGCTTATCAAGCTTTCTCTAAAAAGACTATAGAATAACTTATAATTTCATACATTTGTAAAAAAATTTAAAATAAAAGAGATGAATATTCCTGCAAATCTTAAGTATTCTCACGATCACGAGTGGGTAAAAGTTGAAGGTAACATTGCAATAGTTGGTATTACCGATTTTGCTCAAAGTCAACTTGGTGATGTTGTGTTTGTTGACATCCCTTCAGAGGGAGAGACTCTTTCGAAGTCTGACGTATTTGGTGCCATCGAAGCTGTGAAAACAGTTGCAGATGCACTTATGCCTGTTTCGGGTAAAATTGTTGAGATTAACACCAATCTTGAGAACTCACCTGAGTCTGTTAACAAAGATCCTTATGGTGACGGCTGGATGGTTAAAATTGAGATGAGCGATGCATCTGAACTTGATTCGCTGATGGATGCCGATGCTTATGCTGCAATTATCTAAACAATATTTCAGACTATAGCTCACATAAAGTTAAAACCTGCTGTCAAAATTGTCAGCAGGTTTTTATTTTTTAATAAATTTACCGATATTTAATTTTTTCCAAAGATATGATTCACAGTTTTGGAAGTGACAACCACTCAGGGGCAGCCCCTCAGATTATGGAGGCAATTGCAAAGGCTAATACCGGTTTTGCAATTGCATACGGAGAAGATGCCCACACAAAAGAGGCAGAAGAACTCTTTAAAAAAGAGTTTGGTCCGGAAACCGAGGTATTTTTCGTTTTCAATGGAACCGGAGCAAACATTCTAGCACTAAAAGCACTCACAAACTCTTTTAACTCAATAATTTGTGCAGAATCAGCGCATATTAATGTAGATGAGTGCGGTGCCCCGGAAAAGCTGACAGGTTGCAAACTTGTTCCGGTAACACCAACTGATGGTAAAGTAACTGCAGAGTCCGTTAAAAAAGAGCTCAAAGGATTTGGTTTCCAACACCATTCGCAGCCAAAAGTTTTATCTGTCTCCCAGCCCACAGAGTTAGGAACTCTTTATACTCCTCAGGAGATAAAGGCTCTGGCAGATCTGATGCACGAACATGGCGGTTACCTGCATGTTGACGGATCGAGAATTTCAAATGCTGCAGCCTCATTAAATCTTAAAATCAGCGAATTTACCTCCGATCTTGGGGTTGATGCTCTATCATTCGGCGGCACAAAAAACGGGATGCTCATTGGAGAGGCAGTTCTCTTCTTCAAAAAAGAGCACGCCCAAAATTTTCTCTATTACAGAAAACAGGCGGCACAACTCTTCTCTAAAAACCGATTCATTGCTGCTCAGTTCACCGAATTTCTGAAAGACGGGCTTAATATAAAACTTGCAGCTCACTCCAATTCAATGGCGAAATATATGGAGTCACAGCTTAAAGAGATTCCACAGGTTAAAATAAGCCGTCCTGTTGAAACAAATGGAGTATTTGCAATTCTTGATAAAGAGTTGACTGAGGAGTTGATGAAAAAGCACTTCTTTTACGTTTGGGACGAAGATACAGGCGAGGTGAGGTGGATGTGCTCCTGGAATACACAAAAAGATGATATTGATAAATTTATAAATGATTTGAAACAGCTTCTCTAACCCTAAACACTACAACTATGGAAGTAAAAAGAACATTTGACCTTTTGGAAAAGCTTATAAAGGAGTTTCCGAAAGATGATATTCTAAGCAGAAGAGTTAACGGAAAATGGATAAAATATTCATCCGACAGTTACTACAGACACTCTCACCTGCTTGCCTGTGCATTCCTTGCTCTTGGTTTTAAAAAAGAGGATAAGGTAATTACGATCAGTAATAACAGACCTGAGTGGAACTTCATTGACATGGGTCTTACACTGGCAAACTGTGTACATGTACCGGTATATTCAACCCTGAGTAACGATGACTACCTCTACATTCTTAACCATTCAGATGCAAAAGCGATTTTTCTGGGCGGAGATGCAATAGTAAAAAAGATTCTGCCCGTCATTGCAAAACTGGATAGAGAGCTAATGGTCTTTACAATAGACCCTTATGAAGGTATTCAGACTATTGACTCCCTATATAAACTTGGAGAGGAGAGAGAGGGAGAGTTGATGAAGGTTATTGAGGAGAATAAAAGAGTAATTGACGAAAACGAGTTAGCTACAATAATCTACACTTCTGGTACTACAGGTACTCCAAAAGGGGTTATGCTTTCACATAAAAATCTGGCATTCAATTTTATAGGACACGCAAATCAACAAATAAGAGATCACAGGCATAAGATGCTTAGCTTTTTGCCTCTATGTCATATTTATGAGAGGAGTATGAACTATGATTATCAGTATATGGGAATAAGCACCTATTATGCAGAGAGCCTCTCAACGATTGCTTCGGATCTGGCTGATTGCAAAGCTGATGGATTCTGCTCTGTTCCTCGTGTACTTGAGATGATGTTCAATAAGCTTGAGGCTGCAGGAAAAGATCTTAAGGGAGTTAAGAAAATCATCTATAAGTGGTGTTTTTCAATTGCCTGCAAATTTGATTATGATAAACAGGGCTTCTTCTATAATCTTAAATACAAGATTGCTGATAAACTTGTTTATAGTAAATGGCGGGAGAAGCTGGGTGGAAAAGAGATGCTTATAGTTTCGGGTGGATCATCAATTCAGGCTAAGATTATACGCCTGTTTACAGCTGCAAAGCTCTATATATTTGAGGGTTATGGTATGACTGAGACATCTCCGGTTATTGCTGTTAACAATCCAAGGGAAATGATTATTAAAATCGGAACTGTTGGAAAGGCCATGGAAGGGACAGAGATGATGATAGCAGAAGATGGAGAAATTCTCACCCGTGGTCCTCATGTGATGCTGGGTTACTATAAAGATCCAGAATATACAAAGGAGATTATCGACAGCGACGGCTGGCTTCATACCGGAGATATTGGAGTGATGGTTGACAAAATATTCCTGAAGATTACAGACCGTAAAAAAGAGATATTCAAGCTCTCTGCAGGAAAATATGTGGCACCGCAAGTAATTGAAAATATGCTAAAAGAGTCCTCTTATATAGAGAATTGCATGGTCATAGGTGAAAATCAAAAGTTCGCATCAGCCATCATAATTCCTGACTTTAACAGACTCCATTTTTGGGCTGCAAAAAACAAAATTCATTACACCGACAATGCAGACCTTATTCAAAACCCCGCTGTTATAGCCAAGGTAAATAAAGAGATAGATGTAATCAATAAAAAACTTGCAGCTCACGAACAGATTAAGAGAGCAAAACTTGTTGCAGACGAGTGGACCCCTCTTAACGATATGCTATCGCAGACTCTTAAGTTAAAACGCAGTAAGATTAAGGCTAAATATCATAACCAGATCAACGAAATATTCAATACCGAGGGTTAATCATGCAAATTTATCTTGCAACATCCAGTGACACTCACTCCATCTCAAAAATTTGGAGTGAGTGTTTTACACAGGATGAATCCTATATCGAAAACTTCATTAAAAACTGCTTCCCCTATACAAAAACATGGCTTTTAGTCCCGGACTGTTATGACTATCCTGTGGCTTCGCTCTCACTCCTGCCCTGCTATACAGTTTATAAAGGCAAACAATACAAAGGAGGGTATGTGTATGCAGTGGGCACACTCTCTGAGCACCGTGGTAACTCCTATTCAAAATATCTGACAGAAGAGGCGTTCAGATATGCCAAGGAGGAAAAACTCTCGTTTATTGCCGTAAAACCGGCGACAGAATCATTATACGACCTATACTCAAGACTCTCTTTTGACGTAACATTGTATGAAAAGGTGAGCGATGTAGACCCTGAAGGCAGATATAACTACTCTTCCGATGGCTTTTTGCTATCCGACAGAAAGCCAATTATAAAATTATCTTCTCCTCTTTTGAAAGATAATAATATACCAACTCTTTATCAATTGAGAGAAGAGTTTCAATCCGACACATCTATTTTGTGGAGTAAAGAGATTTTATCTTACGCAGTCAGGGAACTAGCATTCAAAAACGGCTATCTTGCCATATATTATTACGACAACAACCCTAAACACCAATATTATTATATTTGTTACCCATTNNGTTCTCTTTTCAAAAAAGTTAAAATCTACAGATTTTCAAACCTACCTCCGGCCATCTCTAAAAGATGTCCCACAAAGAAAATCAAATCCGGAATGATAAAATCGTTCGAAAGCGAACCGGGATTTAATAAATTTATCTCTAAACTCAGATTGTCTCTCCCAATGGAGTAGCGCTTGGCAGATAAAAATTTTCAAGAAGAGTTGCAAAATCAAAAAAAGATGTTCCTCGTGGAACATCTTTTATTATAATATCTATCAATGAGATATGTTGCTTATCTTTATAAAAACTATCTTCCAAAATAGACCAAAAGCACCGAAATGTCCGCAGGAGAGACACCGGGTATGCGTGATGCTTGTGATATTGTCTTTGGCCTATGTTTGGCAAGTTTTTGTCTGGACTCTGTTGATATCGATTTAAGGGCCGAGTAGTCGAATTTGTCAGGAATTGCAATCTCTTCCAATTTTAAAATTTTATCGGCTATCCTTTTCTCCCTTTCAATATAACCTTTATACTTTATACGTATCTCTACAGACTCTAAAACCTCCTTTAGTACTATCTCTGTTGAAATATTGTCGTCATTTGGTACTTCAGGTTGGTATGGAAGCGGTGTAACTGATTGTGGATGATTAAAATGGTCGAAAAAAGTTTCTCGTGGAACACTCTTTAAAAGAGGTTCGATACTCGCCTGTGGACGGGTTAATATATCAGCAAGTCTCTTTTTACTTGAAACCGGGGTTGATCCCACCTCTTGGAGGTATGGATTAATCTTATCAGGTGAAACAGATGTATTTTGCATATAATTTGTAAGACTCTCTACAGAGGAGTATTTTTTTAACATGAGTTTATATCTCTCCTCTGTGGCTAAACCAGACTTAAAGCCTATCTCTGTTAAGCGTAAATCTGCATTATCTTGTCTAAGTAAAATTCTATACTCGGCACGTGATGTAAACATCCGGTACGGTTCGTCCACCCCTTTTGTTACAAGGTCATCAATTAAGACACCTATGTACGCCTGATCCCGTTTTAAAACCAGAGGCTCTTTTTCATGAATTTTCAGGTGTGCATTTATTCCTGCCATCAGACCCTGTGCCGCAGCCTCTTCATACCCTGTTGTCCCGTTGATCTGTCCGGCAAAGTAAAGGTTGTTAATTATCTTTGTCTCCAGTGTGTGGTGTAGTTGCGTTGGCGGGAAGTAGTCGTACTCTACCGCATATGCCGGACGGTATATGACAATGTTCTCAAACCCCGGTATAGCTCTTAGAGCCGAATATTGAACTTCAAGCGGAAGTGACGAAGAGAACCCCTGAAGATAGTATTCGTTGGTATTCCACCCCTCCGGTTCTAAAAAGAGCTGATGGCTTGTTTTATCTGAGAAGGTCCTCAGTTTATCTTCTATGCTTGGGCAATATCTTGGACCTATGCCTGAAATTTTTCCGGAGAAGAGCGGTGAGTACTGAAATCCCTCCTTTAGTATATCGTGAACCGTGCTGTTGGTATGAACCATGTAGCAGGAGAGTTGGTTCTTGTGATACTGAATTGGAGATGGGATATTAAGGAATGAGAACTTTTCCGGAGTTGAGTCACCCTCCTGTATCTGCAGCTCCTTAAGGTTTACGCTTCTTGCATCTATTCGTGGGGGTGTACCCGTTTTCATTCTGTCAACAGTAAATCCAGCCGAGAAGAGCTGCTCAGACAAGTGGAGAGATGGCATCTCCCCTATCCTGCCACCAACAGAACTGTTTTGTCCGATAAAGAGCTTTCCGTTAAGAAATGTTCCAGCTGTAAGAATTACTGCTTTGGACATAAACGATGCACCCATTTCGGTTTTTACACCGGCAATATCTCCTCCATCGAATATAAACTCATTAACGGTATCCTGCCAGATGAAGAGATTTTTAGTATGCTCAAGAACATATCTCCAGTTCATAGAAAAGTGCTGACGGTCACATTGAGCACGTGGACTCCACATTGCAGGACCCTTAGATCTGTTGAGCATCCTGAATTGTATGGTTGATGCGTCGGTAATAAGCCCTGTATAGCCGCCTAAGGCATCTATCTCTCTAACTATCTGCCCTTTAGCAATCCCTCCGATTGCCGGATTACAGGACATCTGGGCAATTTTTCCCATATCCATTGTCAAAAGTAGCACTTTCGAACCCATCTTTGCTGCCGCATAAGCAGCTTCACACCCTGCATGGCCCGCACCAATGACTATAATATCAAATTTATCTCCTGTCATCTTCTTATTAAATAACTGCTTTCATGGTAAGAGCCCTCTCTTCAAGCTCTCTCATTCTCTTTTTCTGAATTGATGTTTTATCTTTAAAACCCATCAAATGAAGTACTCCGTGTATTATAACCCTGTTCAGCTCATTTTCGAATTCAGTTTTGTACAAAGTGGCATTCTCTTTTACAGAGTCAATACTAATAATTATATCACCACTTAGAATATTACCTTCACAGTAATCGAAGGTAATTATATCTGTATAGTAGTCGTGGTTTAAAAATCGTCTGTTAATGTCAAGAATGTAGCTGTCGCTGCAAAAAATAATATTAATATCTCCTACTCTTAACTTTTTGCCATCCTGAGCTAATTCAATAACAACACTTTTAATCCAATTGTTGTTCTCCCGCTTTTTTCTGAAATTAAAAGTGGTATCCTCTTTAAAATATTTAATCATCGGGTAAACCCTTCTGTTGAAAATTTGTTTTAAATTTATCTTTTGTTGTTCTCTTCCAGGAGATCCCAATATTCAATGGCTCTTCTGGTATGAGGTATAACAATTGAACCGCCAACAAGGTTTGCCACTGCAAAGACCTCAAAGGCCTGCTCTCTGGTAACACCAAGTTCATAACATTTTTCAATATGATATTTGACACAATCATCGCATCTGAGTACAAGAGAGGAGACAAGTCCCAGTATCTCTTTGGTTTGTGCAGAGAGCGCTCCCTCTTCATAAGTTCTTGTGTCAAGATTGAAAAATCTTTTGAAAAAAAGAGAGCCGGAATCAAGTATAACTTTGTTCATTTTGGCACGATATGTGCGGAATTGGGCGATCGAATTCATTGTTGATTTTTTTGCAAAACTACAAAATAAAAGTAAACTTAAATTCTTTTGAATTATGTCAAAAATTACGGTAATCGGAGCGGGAAATGTTGGTGCTACCTGCACCAATGCAATGGCCAACATGCAGTTTGCCTCCGAAATAGTGCTGCTGGATATCAAAGAGGGTCTGGCTGAGGGAAAAGCAACTGATATGATGCAGACGGCTAAATTATACCGATACTATACAAAAGTGCGCGGTGTTACAATGGATTATGAAGCAACAGCCGATTCAGATGTAATTGTGGTTACCTCCGGAATACCTCGTAAGCCGGGAATGACAAGAGAGGAGCTTATAGAGACTAATGCAAACATTGTGAGCAATGTAGTTGAAAACTCTCTTAAATATTCGCCCAATGCAATTGTTGTGGTTATTTCAAATCCAATGGATACCATGACCTATCTGACATTGAAAAAGACCGGTCTTCCTAAAAACAGAATAATTGGTATGGGCGGCATACTTGACAGCAGCCGTTTTACAGATTACCTGAGTATCGCACTTGATGTTCCTTCAAGCGATATAGAGGGAATGGTTATAGGCGGTCACGGCGATACAACAATGATTCCTCTAGCCAGATATGCAAGCTACAAGGGAATACCTGTAAATAAACTCCTCTCAGCAGATAAGCTTGGCAAAGTTATTGCAGATACTATGGTAGGAGGCGCTACTTTGACAAAAATGCTCGGAACATCTGCCTGGTATGCTCCCGGAGCTGCAGGAGCCGTACTGGTAAAGGCAATTATTCTTGACGAGAAGAAACTATATCCTTGTTGTGTTTATCTTGACGGGGAATACGGACAGAAGGATATTTGCATTGGAGTACCGGTATCGGTTGGAAAAAACGGATGGGAAAAGATTGTTGAGTTTGATTTGACAGAGGATGAATTTGAGCTCTTTAGAAAAAGTTCTGACGCGGTCAGGTCTACAAATAAGATTCTTAGCGATATGAATATTATTTGATTTCAAAATATTTTCGCATCTTTGCACTGCAAAATTTTAGGGGGTATTAGCTCAGCTGGCTAGAGCGCTTGCATGGCATGCAAGAGGTCATCGGTTCGACTCCGATATGCTCCACGAGTTTTTAACACTTTTTAGAAAACTCTATAGTGTTAATAATGTAGTACTTAAGATTATTTACGCCAAGTTTATTAACAATTACTTTTGGTAAATAATTAATTGTTTTTAATTTTACAATCCAAATTAAATCTGAACAGACACACAGTTATGGAAGTAAAAAAGACACCTAAGGCAAATCTCGAGAACAAAAAGCTGTTATTCAGAGAAATAGGTCTGATAGTTACATTGCTTTTAGTTTTAGGAGGGTTTGAATACAAAACCTATGAGAAGAGCATCTCTGAACTGGGGGATAACAATGCTGCCCTCATTGAAGAAGAGATGATACCAATTACCAATGAAACTCCGCCTCCACCACCGGAAATGCCAAAAATTCCAGTTGTTTCTGACGAGATCGTTATCGTTGACGACGATATGAAGATTACTACAGATCTTATCATCAGCACAGAAGACAACAAGAATCTTGGTGTTGAAATTAAGGAGTATGTTCAGGGCAGGAAAGAAGAGGTAGTTGAAGAGGAAGAACTCCCGTTTATAATGGTTGAAGAGAAGCCTAAATTCCAGGGCGGTGACGAAAACGATTTTACAAGATGGGTAGCTGAAAGATTGGTTTATCCGGAAATAGCAAAGGAGAACGGCGTTCAAGGTCGTGTTTACCTTACATTCCGTGTTAATACAGATGGTAGCGTGAGCGAAGTGAAAGTCCTGAGGGGTGTTGACCCGTCACTTGATAAAGAGGCTGTTCGTGTAGTTTCAATGTCTCCAAAATGGACTCCGGGAAGACAAAGGAACAAACCTGTAAGGGTTGTTTACCAGTTCCCTGTGATATTCCAGCTCAGATAAGTTTAATTACACAAACTTTGAAACATAAAGGCTGCCTCGCAAGAAGCAGTCTTTTTTATATAATTAATGGAAAAAACCGTATTAGTCGCAGTATCGTCCAACAACGATGAAGAGAGCAAAGTCAGGGAGTACCTTGATGAGCTTGAATTTCTGGCAGAGACTGCAGGTGCTCAGTCTCAGAAGAGATTTATCCAGAATCTGGATAAACCAAACCCTAAAACCTATCTGGGGAGCGGAAAAATAGATGAAATAAAACAGTATATCACCGAAAATGAGATTAAACTTGTCATTTTTGATGATGAACTCTCGCCATCCCAGCTTAGAAACATCGAGAGGGAACTTGAGTGCCGAATTCTTGACAGAACAAACCTTATTCTTGATATTTTTGCACAAAGAGCAAAGACTGCCTATGCAAAGACACAGGTAGAACTTGCACAGTATCAGTATCTTTTGCCTAGGTTGACACGTATGTGGACTCACCTTGAGAGGCAGCGGGGAGGTATTGGTATGAGAGGTCCCGGTGAGAGCCAGATTGAGACAGACAGACGAATAATTCTTGATAAGATAAGTCGTTTAAAGGAGCACTTAAAGAAGATTGACCGCCAGATGGCATCGCAAAGAGGAAATAGGGGCAGTCTTGTAAGAATTTCTCTCGTGGGGTACACCAATGTCGGGAAGAGTACATTAATGAATCTGCTTGCTAAAAGTGAGGTTTTTGCAGAGAATAAACTCTTTGCAACACTTGATACTACGGTAAGAAAGGTTGTAATTGAGAACGTTCCGTTTTTACTTAGTGATACAGTTGGTTTTATCAGGAAACTACCCCATCAGCTTGTTGAATCGTTCAAAAGCACCCTTGACGAGGTGAGGGAGTCAGATATTCTTCTTCATGTTGTGGATATTTCACACCCCAACTTTCAGGAGCACATATCTGTTGTGGAACAGACTCTCATAGAGATTGGTGCAAAGGACAAACCTGTATTACTTGTTTTCAACAAGATTGACGCATACAACTATGTTCCTCAGGATGAGTTTGATTTTGGGCAAAAAAAGCCTGAAAACTACAGTCTTGCCGAACTTAAAAACAGTTGGATGAATAAAGAGCATGCACCGTGCATCTTTATCTCGGCCAAGCAAAAGACCAATATAGATAAGCTAAGAAACGACCTCTACAAAATGGTCGCAGAGATTCACGCAGGAAGATACCCTTTTAATAACTTCCTCTGGTAAGAGCCCTTTTAATCTCTTTTACCACTATCTCTTTCGGCAGCTCCTCCACTACCCTGCCGTTGAATCCCTTTGTTGTTTTCGCTGCAAAAAGCGAGTTTATAAGAGCCTCTTCGGTAGCCTCTATTGTTGCCAGAAAGAGGGATGACATTGAGTGGTTGTGCAGCTCAACAGGGCTGTAAAATAGAGTTTTCTCGTCAATGAGGTTCTCTTTGGCAACAGAGAGTGCAATTACGTAGTCTCCGCTTCCGTTTGATGCAATTCCTCCTGTCTTGGCTAACCCCATCATTGCTCTTTTAGCAAGCCTCTCGAGGTTTCTTGAGGTAAGTGGAGCGTCAGTAATTACAACCATCATACATGACCCGTCGGCATCTTTGTCAACATCACGTTTGAAGTCGTATTTTCCCAGAATTTTGCCTATCTGTACACCTGCAATCTCCAGAACTCCTCCAAAGTTTGACTGAACAAGAACGCCTACTGTGTATCCACCCAAAGAGGCCGGAAGAACTCTTGAAGAGGTGCCGATGCCTCCCTTAAAACCAAAACAGATAGTGCCGGTGCCTGCACCTACCCCACCCTCCTCAACGGGGCCTGTTTTGGCAGCGTCAATAGCCTCTATCACATGTTCTGGTTTGACATATCTTGCCCTGATATTATTAAGTCCGCCATCATTTGTTTCACCTACAACACCGTTTACAGAGCCGATTGCAGAATTTCCCTCTTGCTTTAAAGTATAGGTAATCAGCGCGTCAAGAGCTGCTGATACGCTTAGGGTGTTGGTTAGAATAACAGGGGTCTCTATATTACCCAACTCCTTGACCTGCGTGTAACCTGCCAGTTTACCAAATCCGTTCCCGACATAAATAGCGGCAGGTGTCTTTTTCTGAAAAAGGTTCCCCTCGTGTGGAATTATTGCGGTTACTCCTGTTCTCATATCATCTCCCGCAATTAATGTTTTATGCCCTACTCTTACCCCCGGAACATCGGTTATCGCATTAAATTTTCCAGGTTTAAAAATGCCTGTCTCAATTCCAAAATCTCTCATTCTGATCTGAGAAGTTGCTGCTGAAGTTAAAATCAGCAACAGGGCAAGGGGGATTAACTTTTTCATAATTATTTGATTTACTTTCCTTTGATGAATTCTATGATTTTTTGTGAACAGCTTGAGGCCTCCTCTATAAATGCGCAATGGCCCGCGTTTTCGTAAAACATAACACTCTCTTTTCCGGCAAGAGTTTCAATTTCCTGGGCCTTCTCCTCCGATATGTAAACATCGTGTTTACCAAGAAAAATCAATTTTGGTAAACTGAGGTTTTTCAAAAACTCCCTGTTGTCTTCTCTCTGCATCATTCCCCTTATGCAGGCAATAATTCCCTCCGGATCGTGCACCTCTGCCGTCTCTTTTATCTCCAGAATTTTCTCTTCGAATTTAATTCTGTTGGCGGGAGCAAAGATTTTTGGAATAGATGTCCGCACAACCATCTGAAGTTTATTCTCCTTTATAACAGAAATTTCTCGCTCCCGCTCCTCTCTCTTTTCGGGAGAATCCGGGAATGGAGATGAGTTTATCATTATAAGCCCCTCAAAACGTTCCGGATAGTTCTTAACTGCCTCAAGAGCAACATATCCTCCCATCGAGTGGCCCGCTATGAATGCACTTTTAATCTCAAGCTTATCCATTACAGAGGCTACAACATCGGCACAGTACTTCATTGTATTCACTTCAGAAGACCCGGTGAGTCCGTGCCCGGGTAAATCTATGGCCACAACTCTCATCTCTTTTGAAAGTAGCGCAGTAAACTCCTCCCATACGTAAAGGGTTTCAAGATAGCCATGCAGGAGAATTATTGTTTTGTCTCCCTTTTTTGTGTCCGATATGTGGACAGGCAATCCGTTACAGGTTGAAAAATATTCCATTACTCTGATTTTGGGCAAAATTAATAGAATTTATACATTATTTTATACATTTGCGTAAACTAAACCGGATCTGCAACCGGTCCTGTAAACATTTTAATAGCATGAAAAAAATCAAACAAAAATTAGTAGCTGTAATCTCGGTTTTAGTCCTGGCAATTTCGCTTACCGGCTGTATGAAGGAGTTTGAGCCAATTGTGCTCACCGGAACATGGGAGCTTGATACTTCAGCCGTAATGGTAAGAATCGTTTACAACCCATCTGTTGCCGCCGAACACCCTCAGACAATCCAGTTTCTCAACAGCAATATCAACAAAATCAGGAGAGAGATTATGAAGCCGGCCAGAATTGTCTTTAAGCTTCCGAATGTTACCGAAAGTTTTTATAACGATGTACCGCTTCCGGTAATCGGTACATTTACACAGGACAACGCCTATTTTACTATGAAGAATCCTCTTTTCCCTTCTGGTATTGTAGGAGCTTCGGACAATCTTAGGATGGAGCTTTATTATGACAGGGAATATCTTATGTATATTCTAAACAATCTGCTCACTGCAGATGATGATCCGCTTTCAGTTTTTGACAGGCTTATCAGTGACTACCACGGTGTGGGTCTGTACAAGAAGATAAATTAAAAAAAGCTGCCTCAGGGCAGCTTTTTTCAAATCTCTTTAATTTTTCTTAGTCTTTAATTTTTGCCAGCAGAAACTCTCGGTTCATCCTGGCAATATGAGAAATGGAGATACTTTTAGGGCACTCTATCTCACAAGCGCGAGTATTCGTACATGCACCAAAACCAAGTTCGTCCATCTTTGCAACCATAGATTTTACCCTTCTGGCAGCCTCAATTTTACCCTGAGGCAATAGTGCCAGCGAGCTTACTCTGGCTGAGACAAAGAGCATTGCAGAGCCATTTTTACAGGTTGCAATACACGCTCCGCATCCTACACAGGCAGCAGCGTCCATACTCTCCTCCGCATCATCTCTGGGAACAGGTATTGTGTTGGCATCAGGTACACCTCCTGTATTGACAGAGACATAGCCCCCGGCCTGAAGAATTTTATCAAGAGCATTTCTGTCAACAATCAGGTCTTTAATGACCGGCATTCCGGCAGACCTCCATGGTTCAATCGTAATGGTCTCTCCGTTTTTGAATTTCCTCATGTGCAGTTGACATGTGGTAATATCATCATCTGGTCCGTGAGCTCTTCCGTTTATATAGAGTGAGCACATCCCGCATATGCCTTCACGACAGTCGTGGTCAAACGCAACAGGATCGTCACTTTTGCACCCTTTATTGACTGCAACAGGGTCTGCGCCCTTTCTCGCAAGCTGATCGTTCAGTATATCGAGCATCTCCAGAAATGATGTATCGGGAGATATGTCCTTAACCTCGTATGTGTGGAATGATCCCTTCTCTTTGGCGCTTTTCTGACGCCATATTTTTAGTTTAAAGTCCATATCCTAAATGGTTAATCTTTGTAATTCCGTGTAGCTATTTTCACAAATTCGTAGTTGAGGTGCTCTTTGTGAAGAAGAGGATCACTGTTTTCACCTGTGTGCTCCCAGCAACTCACATACATGAAGTTGTTGTCATCTCTGAGTGTCTCGCCCTCCTCTGTCTGCATCTCCTCTCTAAAGTGTCCGCCGCATGACTCTTTTCTGTTAAGCGCGTCCATTGCCATCAGTTGCCCCATCTCAAGGAAATCGGCAACTCTCAGAGCTTTCTCTACCTCCTGATTCAGCTCTCCGTTCTCTCCCGGAACAAATACATTTTTCCAGAACTCCTCTTTAAGCTGCTTAATCTCTGTAATTGCCTTTTTAAGCCCCTCTTCGTTACGGGCCATACCTACGTAATCCCACATAATGTGACCCAGTTTCTTATGAAAATGGTCAACCGGCTCTTTCCCCTTCACGGCAAAAATCTTTGCTATTTTAGCCTTAATTAAACTCTCTGCCTCTTCGAAAGCGGGGTGGGAGGTATCTGTCTTCTTTGCCTGAATTTTTCCTGCAAGAAAATCTCCGATAGTGTATGGCAGAATATAGTATCCGTCAGCAAGACCCTGCATAAGAGCAGAGGCTCCAAGGCGGTTTCCTCCGTGGTCGCTGAAGTTTGCCTCTCCAATTGCATAAAGTCCCGGAATGGTAGTCTGAAGATTGTAGTCAACCCACAAGCCGCCCATTGTATAGTGGATTGCCGGGTAGATCATCATAGGCTCTTCGTACGGGTTAACGTCTGTAATCTTTTCGTACATCTGGAAAAGGTTTCCGTAACGCTCCTCTATTACCTTTTTACCAAGCCTGTCAATGGCAGATTTAAAGTCAAGAAATACTGCAAGACCTGTTTCGTTTACTCCAAAGCCTGCGTCACATCTCTCTTTTGCTGCTCTTGAGGCCACATCGCGAGGAACGAGGTTTCCGAATGCAGGATATCTGCGTTCCAGATAGTAATCTCTGTCCTCTTCAGGAATCTGTGATGCTTTGACTTTCCTTTCGCGAAGCCTCTCAACATCCTCCTTTTTCTTTGGAACCCAGATTCTTCCGTCGTTTCTTAAAGACTCACTCATAAGGGTAAGCTTCGACTGCTGCTCGCCATGAACCGGAATACAGGTTGGGTGGATCTGTGCAAATGAAGGGTTACCGAAGAAGGCCCCCTTTTTGAAACATTGCCACACTGCCGAACCGTTACTGTTCATAGCATTTGTAGAGAGAAAGAATACATTTCCGTAACCACCTGTTGCTATAACAACTGCATGTGCTCCGTATCTCTCTATCTCTCCTGTAATAAGGTTTCTTACAATAATTCCCTTTGCCTCTCCGTCAATAAGTACTACATCCAGCATCTCACGTCTGGTAAATGACTGAACATTACCTAAATGGATCTGACGATTGAGTGCTGCATAGGCACCCAGAAGTAGTTGCTGCCCGGTCTGACCTCTCGCATAGAAAGTTCTGCTCACCTGAGAACCTCCAAAAGAGCGGTTGTCAAGCAATCCGCCATACTCCCTTGCAAATGGAACTCCCTGTGCAACACAAAGGTCAATAATTGGATTACTAACCTCGGCCAGCCTGTAAACATTCCCCTCACGGCTTCTGTAGTCCCCTCCCTTTATGGTATCATAAAAAAGGCGATATACCGAGTCGTTATCGTTGGGATAGTTTTTTGCGGCATTAATACCTCCCTGAGCAGCAATTGAGTGTGCTCGTCTTGGTGAGTCGCTAATACAAAAAACCTTGACATTATAGCCCAGTTCTCCCAAAGCAGCGGCTGCCGAAGCACCCCCCAGTCCTGTTCCCACTACTATCACATCAAGCTTTCTTTTATTCGCCGGGCTCACTACGCGAATCTGAGACTTATGCCTTGTCCATTTTTCGGATAAAGGCCCCTCAGGTATCTTAGAATTAAGTTTTTCGGACATTTTTATACCTGTTTAAAAGTGCGGTAAAATTATGCAATTAAAGTAACACTACCAAGATATAAAGAGTGCCTTCCCATTTTTTTATATCTTTACCCTGCTATTAACAGACAACCAATTTTATGATGAAGAAGAAATTTTTTGCTTTATGCACCACAATTGCGGTTACAGTATCACTACTCGCTCAGGTTCCCGTAATTCCAAAACCAAACAAAGTTGAAAAGGGTGGGGGGAGTTTTACAATTGACAGTAAAACAGCAATCTATACTACTGAAAAATCGGCACGCAACGCCAATTATCTAAGAGGATATCTAACCGGAGCTACCGGTTATGCAATGGAGATCGTTAAGGGTGTTCCGCAAAACAATTTCATAATAATTGATATTTCGCCGGCTTACGCTATCCCAGCTGAGGGCTATAAATTTGTTGTTAACAGCAGCGGAATCAACATAAGCAGCTCTGACGAGGCGGGTGCTTTTTATGGTGTGCAGACATTGCTTCAGATGTTACCTCCGGTTGTCTACTCCGGAAAGCCGACCGGTTTTGAAAAGTGGTCGGTTCCTTTTGTTAAAATTGAGGATAGTCCAAGATTTGCCTACAGGGGTATGATGCTGGATGTCTCAAGAACATTTTTTGACGCCGAGACTGTAAAGAGATATATCGACTGGATGTCGCACCACAAAATCAACAAGTTCCACTGGCACCTTACCGATGACAACGGATGGAGAGTTGAGATAAAAAAATACCCTGAACTTACACGTAAAGGGGCCTGGAGGGGCCCGGGTGAAGTACTGAAGGCCTCTTTCGGGTCGGGGAACCAGAGATATGGTGGCTTTTACACTCAGGAGCAGATAAGAGAGATAGTTGCATACGCTGCTGAAAGGCATATTGAGGTTATTCCTGAAATTGACCTCCCGGGCCACAGTAAAGCTGTTACAGCCTCTTACCCACATGTCGGGTGTGAAGGTGAAGCTGCTGAGCTGAGCGTTCAGGGTGAGGGTCAGAATGCATGGTGTGTTGGCAAAGAGCAAAACTTTAAAATGCTGGAAGATATAGTAAAAGAGATGGTTAAACTCTTCCCTTCCAAGAATTTTCATATAGGAGGAGATGAGGTAAATTATGCTCAGTGGACATCTTGCCCTCATTGCAATCAGCTCATGGAGAAAGAGAAGATGAAAGATCATCACGAACTCTTAAACTACTTTGTAAGAAGGATGGAGACTATCGTTGAAAAATACGGTAAACACATGTCGGGATGGGATGAAATTCTTGACGGAGGAGACCTTAATCCAACTTCAAGAGTGTATGCATGGAGGAGCGTAGCAAAGGGTATTGAGTCTGTAACAAAGGGTCAGCCTACCGTTATGATGCCGGGAGAGTACTGCTACTTTGATATGAAGCAGTCTCCAATTGAGAGGGGGCACAACTGGGCCGGAATTGTGACTCTGGAAAAGAGCTACTCCCTGGACCCTGTTGCAACAGCAAATCTTAAAGAAGATCAGGCACATCTGGTATTGGGTGTACAGGGCGCACTCTGGACAGAGTTACTTGGATGGCCGCCAAGATTTATTGACTACCAGACATATCCGCGACTTGCTGCTATTGCAGAGGTAGGGTGGACACAACCTGAAAACAAGGAGTGGGCAAACTTCTATAAAAGACTTACCAAACACCATTTTGAGAGAATGTACCAGATGGGCATATTCTTTAGAGTTCCGCCACCCGTTGCTAAGTATGAAAACGGAGCAGTGAGGGCTGAACTGCCTTACTCATGGGCAGTTGTAAGATATACAACCGACGAGAGCGAACCAACAAGCTTCTCTCCTGTTTACAAAGGCGAAATTGTTACCGACAAGCCTCAAAAACTACGTTTTGCCACCTTCTTTAAGGATGAACTCAAAAGTATAACTGTTTCACCTGAGAATGCCCCTTACACATACCTTACACCTGCAACAAGGATTGAGACATCAATTCCCGAAAACAGCCGCTTCTCTGCTAAAAACCTTACAGATTATAAATTTGATACTTACTTCAGAAGTGCTGCCAGAGTAAATGAGGGTGACTACCTAACCTATATTTTTGACAAAGAGGTAAGGGCCTCAAGAATCACTGTAGAGACCGGAATTCCAAACATTTCGTTTTATGGTGTTACCGATGGCTATGTTGAATACTCCTATGACGGAAAGAGCTTTATTAAGGCAGGTGATTTCGAAAGAGGAACAGTTGTGTTTCATCCGGAAAAACCTGTTATGGCCGTAAAGATTGTACTTACAAAAACAAATGACGGACACATACTTTCACTTCAGGATTTAAGAATTGAACCGTAATGAAAATTAAGTCCATACTAAAATACGGAGCCCTTTGGGGGGTACTTGAGGTAACTCTGGGGTTTACATTGCACCTGCTAAACAGTTCGCTGGCAGGTGCAATTCTAATCCCGATTGGAGTTCTTTTTATGTGGGCATCATACAAATCCACCGGCAGATGGTGGAGCATACCGCTTACCGGAGCTGTTGCAGCAGTCGTCAGGTTAGCAGCATATGCCGCCATTAACGGTGGTTGTTGTGAAGAGGGAATCTTCCCTACATTGGCAATTGTGATTGAATCAATAGCCTTTATTGCTCCTGTTATTTATCTTGAGCACGAAAAGAGAAAAGATTATCACCTGTTTGTGTTCAAACCAATTTTCCTCTTTTACCTGTCTATTGTGGTATATATGATTGTATTCAAATCGGTTACAGCATTTATTAAATGGGGAGACATAAACACTCTTCTGGCAGAGGCTGACATAAAAAGAGAGCTGACAATGTTGTTTTTAGACACACTTATCAGCTCTGCACTTATTGGGATTGCTATTGTTTTGAAGGAGATATTTCTTTTATTAATGTTTCGTAAATCCGGCTGATATTACTTTCTGCCTCTCTGTTTGCCTCCTGAAGCTCTTTAATATCCAAACCCTTCTCTCTCCACTTTTTAATAAGCGGACCATATATTTGCCTGTTATTTGAAAGTTCAACTGCACTTAGTTGCTGCATATAACCCCTGTTTGTGCTGTTGTAAATCAGGTTAAAATTCATATATCTCTGACCATTGCCCCTCTTTAAAGAAAAAGTTGCATACTTTAGAGCCAAAGCATTATCGCATGCTATGGCGTTATCGCTCTTAGCAGATTTAACCAATAAAGAGGGTTGATTTGCTCCGGCCTTAACCCAAAGCGGAACCGCAACTCCTGCGGGAGGATATCCAAGAATTGTCCACATAATTGTCATATCTGGATTCTCACCCGGCTTAACTCCCTGTATTGCAACAGAGGCGGTAGATGATTTTCTTGGAATATAGTCCTGATCTATTACCCAACCTGTGAATTTTTCAGGAGAACTATGCTCTTTTGTAAGATCTGTTCCCATTAACGAATGGTAAAATG
This sequence comes from Bacteroidales bacterium UBA5548, assembly GCA_002425935.1. GTDB lineage: Bacteria > Bacteroidota > Bacteroidia > Bacteroidales > UBA932 > Bact-08. Next base: position 59,188 of record DINE01000011.1, read on the forward strand.
AGCGCGATAAGTTATTAAAAATCCACTCGGGGGTAATATTCCTCAAAGGTGATTGTCTTGATATAATCTCGGTAGCTGTCTGATGTCTTATATAACCCATACCCTCATTAAATCTTCCTGTATATGAGAAATTTGTATAAATCAGATAGCCCTGCGGAGCAATTCTGGGATCATTTGCATCTAACTTTACAAATGAATGGTTATTAGTCTCATAGTATGCAGCACCACCATTTGCATCTATTACTCCGAAGTTGGCCTCCACCCTCATAGGCCTGGGAAGGTTGTTAAGGTAGTTTTCAAAATCTTCAAGAGTTTTGCAAACTGCAAGCGCCCCGTACATCAGATGACCCTCCATGTCCATCTCTTTAACATCGTCGTCTTTAAGATTATATGAAGCGGTATTCATAATTGAAAAACCAACATTATTTGTGCCTATCCATATAATTCCACCTTTATCAGGGCTGTTAACCAGACCCAGAAAATCATATTTTTCTCCCTTAAAAAACTCCACTCTGTTGTTGTCTTCACCTGTATCACGGTGTTTCCATAAAATAGGTCTTCCGTCTGCAGTTACCTTTCCTGTTATTATTGCCGATGTGCAAGCAAAAATATCTGGCGTAATGAGCAGAAAAAGCAGTACAACCGATGAATAAATTAGATTTCTCTTCATATGTGCTCTGTTTAATTTGGTTTATTCCGAAAAGAGAGATGGAGAGGAGGTATTCTCCTTTATAACTCCCAAATGTCTGTATGCAAGATCGGTAGCCTCCCTTCCTCTTGGAGTTCTGTGTATAAAGCCCTCCTTGATAAGAAATGGTTCGTAGACCTCCTCAATTGTTCCCGGATCTTCGCTAACCGCCGTTGCGATAGTACCCACTCCAACCGGGCCTCCCTTGAACTTATGAATTATTGTCGAGAGAATCTTGTTATCCATTGAATCAAGGCCTCTCTTGTCAATATTAAGCGCATCAAGGGCATATAATGTAATCTCAATATCAATTGTTCCGTTTCCCTTAACCTGAGCGAAATCTCTTACCCTTCGGAGAAGAGCGTTGGCAATACGCGGTGTACCCCTGCTTCTTCTAGATATCTCCATAGCAGCTGAGTCATCAATTGGAATATTAAGTATTGATGCACTGCGTTTTATAATTGACAGAAGCACTTCTGCATCGTAATATTCCAGATGGGACTGAATTCCAAATCTGGCTCTGAGCGGCGAAGTCAGAAGACCGCTTCTGGTAGTTGCTCCAACCAGAGTAAACGGGTTTAGAGTTATCTGAACCGATCTGGCTCCCGGCCCTTTATCGATCATTATATCAATTGTAAAATCCTCCATAGCTGAGTAGAGATACTCTTCTACGACAGGAGAGAGGCGGTGAATCTCGTCAATAAAAAGGACATCGCCTTTTTCTAGGCCGGTTAAAAGACCTGCAAGGTCGCCCGGTTTGTCAAGAACAGGGCCTGAAGTAATTTTAAGATCTACATTTAACTCATTTGCAACAATATGTGCAAGTGTGGTTTTACCCAGACCCGGAGGGCCGTGAAGTAAAACATGGTCCAGAGCCTCGCCCCTCATTAGAGCAGCCTTCACGAAAATCTTGAGATTTTCTATAATTTTATCCTGTCCCGAAAATTCAGAAAAATCTTTTGGACGGATTTGAAATTCAAAATCTTTATCTTTGGTATCCCGCTCTTGTCTCGGGTCGAAAACGGACATAGTTTTTCACAGTTTTAATTAATACAAATATACTTTAATCTTTTATATAACTTTTTCTTTTTATTATAGTTTGTTGATATGTTGATAAATAAAGATTTT
>DINE01000007.1:0-123 GCA_002425935.1 Bacteroidales bacterium UBA5548
CCGAAAAAATACTTCAGAAAAAAGCTAAAAAACCGATGTTGCTTTCAGATGAGCTTTTGCTTCCAAGTAATAGTTCCCGGAGAGTAAATTTCTTCCCAGGGATTCACCTCTTTCTCGCAAAAG
>DINE01000007.1:191-424 GCA_002425935.1 Bacteroidales bacterium UBA5548
TTCTTTCCTTTTCGCTGATTATAAGCACTTTAGGTTAAAACTAATATTTAGCTTAACTGTCTGATAATTAAGCAGAAGGCAAGAATTCCCAGGGATTTACCTTTTCCGCTTGTAGAGTTCACTTAGTTCCTTACTTGATGCAAGGTTTGATTTTCTTGGTTTTGTATTCATAAGTTTACACGTTTTTTGTGTCAACCTATTTTAGGACGGGACAATCTCCGCGCCACTTTTGT
>DINE01000007.1:490-610 GCA_002425935.1 Bacteroidales bacterium UBA5548
CAACGCATTGTTATTTAGACACATGCAAAATAGACTTTAGCGAGATTAAGAGTGTTCTCGTTGAAGTCTGTTTTGTAAGCACTTGAAATGTAGATAGATGAGCAAAAGTGGCGCGGAGAT
>DINE01000007.1:679-1506 GCA_002425935.1 Bacteroidales bacterium UBA5548
TCGGCGGAGATTATTTTCTCTTGCTGAAGCTCAGAGAATGTGCGGGCAAGTGCCGGTCTGCTTACTCCAAAATATTTTGCAAGTTCTGTCTGATTCTTATCCATTACAAAGGTGTTTACAGATGGTGTAACAGAATGACAGAGCGAGAGTTGCTCGAGCAAGTAGTGGGCAAGCTTACCTCTTATTGTTTTAATGGTAAGTATTTGAAGTTTATTTGAAAGAAACTGAGTTTTATTGGAATTGTACTTAAGATACCTCTCCATAAATCGTGCATCTCTGCGGAAAAGCTCAATAACATCGTCCCTGCCTATCATCAGAACGGTTGACTCTTCGGTAGCAGTAACATCAACGGGAAAGGTGTTGTTCTCGGCGAACAGAAATGCAGATGCCAATGGCCTGGGAGCCTTTATAACCTCAACTGTAAGCAGACCTCCGCTCTCTGTAACCATCTCTGTTTTTACGGCACCTTCAACAAGAATATATAGATGCTTGCATGAATCTCCTTGCCTGGCAATTAAATCACCTTTCGAAAAGTGGTTAATTCGCAGGTTAATGCCTGAAAAAAAGTCATCGATACTTTCTTTAGGGATTACGCTGCAGAGCGGGCATTGTGATAAGTCAAAATTTTCTGTCACCTTATTAATTAAGTATTTGATTTATAATGAGTCTATTGCTTTGTTGGTAACTTGTGTTTTATTCTAATCTCAGATATTTGTCCGATACATTTTTTTTTTACTAACTGATAGCACTTATTGGAACTGGTAAAGCTTATTGGAACTGTTAGAACTTATAAGAATGGGTAGAACTTATAATAACTGGTAAAACTT
>DINE01000007.1:1520-14397 GCA_002425935.1 Bacteroidales bacterium UBA5548
GCGGTACATAAATCAAATATTAACCAGTAAATTAATAAAAAATTATGAGCAAAATGTTTTGTTATCAGTGCCAGGAGGCAGCAAAGAATACCGGTTGCACAATCAACGGAGTATGTGGTAAAACATCTGATGTAGCCAATCTTCAGGATCTACTTATGTATCTGTGCAAAGGTATTTCACACTTTTCGGTTCGTTTAAGAGAGATGGGTACAGAGAGTGCAGAGGTTAACAAATTTGTTACCGACTCGCTGTTTATGACCATCACAAATGCCAACTTTGACAGAGACAGATTTATTACAAGAGTAAATCAGGCGATTGATTTAAGAGAGTCAATCAAAGCTCTTTACATTTCAAAAGGTGGTAAGATTGAAGATATTACCTTCGAAGGCGCATACTGGACATCAAGAGATGTGGCGGTTATGGAGCAAAAAGCTGCCGAGGTGGGTGTGCTTTCAACAGAAAATGAAGATGTCAGATCTCTTCGCGAACTTACGATATATGGTTTGAAGGGTATGGCTGCTTATGCCGAGCATGCTTTCAACCTTAAACATGAAGATACCTCTGTTTATGCATTTATGCAGCAGGCTCTTGTAGATACTACTAACGATTCACTCAGCGCAGATGAGTTGACTGCACTTGTACTTAAGACAGGTGAATTTGGTGTTAAGGTAATGGCACTTCTCGACAAGGCCAACACATCTGCTTATGGTAATCCGGAGATTACAAAAGTGAACATTGGTGTAAGAAATAACCCGGCAATTCTTATCTCCGGCCATGACCTCAGAGATATGGAAGATCTGCTCAAGCAGACTGATGGAACAGGAGTTGACGTTTATACTCACTCAGAGATGCTTCCTGCCAACTACTACCCTGCATTCAAAAAGTACAGCCATTTTGTTGGAAACTACGGAAGTTCATGGTGGAAACAGACTCAGGACTTTGAATCTTTCAACGGCCCGGTGCTATTCACAACCAACTGTATTGTTCCTCCAAAAAGCAACGCTACGTACAAAGAGAGAATCTACACAACCGGATCATCGGGATTCCCTGGATTCAAGCATATTGCAGACAGAGCCGAAGGCGGATCGAAGGATTTCTCAGAGATTATTGAGCATGCAAAGAGGTGTGCTGCTCCCACCGAAATCGAAACGGGTGAAATTATCGGAGGATTCGCTCATGCGCAGGTTTTCGCCCTTGCAGATAAAGTTGTAGAGGCCGTTAAATCAGGTGCAATCCGCAAATTCTTTGTTATGGCTGGTTGCGACGGAAGAATGAAGGACAGAAACTACTACACAGAATTTGCCGAGGCTCTTCCAAAAGACACAGTAATTCTTACAGCCGGCTGTGCTAAATACAGATACAACAAACTTCCGTTGGGTGACATAGGAGGAATTCCAAGAGTGCTTGACGCCGGTCAGTGTAACGATTCATACTCACTCGCAGTTATAGCTCTTAAACTGAAAGAGGTATTCAATGCCAACTCAATTAATGAACTGCCTATTGCATACAATATTGCCTGGTATGAGCAGAAAGCAGTAATTGTACTTCTTGCACTTCTTTCACTCGGTGTTAAGAACATCCACCTGGGCCCTACGCTTCCTGCATTTCTCTCACCAAATGTAGCATCTGTACTGGTTAAGAATTTCGGAATTGCGCCTATCGGAACAGTTGACGAAGATATGAAGTTGTTTCTGGGTTAATATTTGATTTAAAATAATTCCAAACAACTTTAAAAGGGGGCATAAATTGTCCCCTTTTTTCTTTTAGGGTTAATTCCTAAATTTGAAGGCCGGCAGTAATAACAGCCGAGGGCAATAGTTTTAAAACGGGCATAAATATATAAAAGGCAAGAATATTACAACTGTAAAATAATGAATTTGAAATATGATTAATAGTACTATAAACGAACCTAAGAAGGAGTATAACAGGGAGATGCACACTGCCGAACATATTCTTAATCAAACAATGATCAGGATGTTTGGCACTGGTCGCTCTGTCACTAACCACATTGAAAAGAAGAAATCTAAATGCGATTACAGATTTGACAGAGCTTTGTCAGAAGAGGAGATTCGCCTGCTTGAGGGAAAAGTAAACGAAATAATAGGCCAGTCACTTGATGTTAAGGAGAGTTTTGTATCAAGAGAGGAGGCCGGGCTAAAATATAATGTATCCAAACTGCCGGAAGATGCAGGTGATGTAATAAGAGTTATTTCAGTTGGTAATTATGACCACTGTCCTTGTATAGGTCAGCATGTATCAAATACATCTGAAATTGGAGGAATCGCAATCATTTCAAGTGATTTTAACAATGAAACAAACATTCTCAGGATAAGATACAGAATTGCATAAGCGCCATAACGGCCCGATTTTAGTATATGGTATGTTTTGATTACTTTTGCAGACTATTTATAAAAATATATGACCGATAACAGTTTATTATCAAAATTATCCGGGATTAAGGAGAAGTTTGAGTCTCTTTCTCAGCAGATATCAGACCCATCCGTAATGTCGGATATGAAAAAATATGTCTCTCTGAATAAGGAGTATCGTGAGTTGGAGCCACTGGTAGAGGCTGGTGAAAAATACAGGCAGATGGTAGGAAATCTAGAATCTGCCAAAGAAATGCTTATGGTGGAGAAGGATGAGGAGATGAGAGAGATGGCAAAGGAGGAGATTTCTGCACTTGAGGCGCAGATTCCGGTAATTGAGGAGGAAATTAAACTTCTTCTTATCCCGGCAGACCCTCAGGATGCTAAGAATGCAATTCTTGAGATCAGAGCAGGAGCGGGTGGTGACGAAGCTTCAATTTTTGCAGGTGACCTTTTTAGAATGTACTCGAAATTTGCAGAGAGAAAGGGGTGGAAACTTGAGATTAACAGCCAGAGCGAAGGTACTTCAGGCGGATTTAAGGAGTTGATATGTAAAGTATCAGGTAACGGTGTTTACGGAGTTCTTAAATATGAGAGTGGTGTTCACAGGGTTCAGAGAGTTCCTCAGACAGAGACACAAGGCAGAGTTCATACCTCTGCTGCATCTATTGCAGTGCTGCCAGAGGCTGATGAGTTCGATATCGAGCTAAACCTGAGTGATGTGAGAAAAGACACCTTCTGTTCGTCTGGACCGGGAGGTCAGTCTGTTAATACAACATACTCTGCCATAAGGTTAACCCATGCTCCGACAGGAATTGTAGTTCAGTGTCAGGACGAAAAATCACAGATCAAGAACTACGAGAAGGCTCTTGCAGAACTACGTACCAGAATTTACAATCTTGAATACGAGAAATATCTGAACGAAATCTCTGCTAAGAGGAAGACAATGGTGTCAACAGGTGACAGATCTGCTAAGATCAGGACCTACAACTATCCTCAGTCAAGAGTAACAGATCACAGAGTTAATTACACTATGTACAACCTTCCGGTCTTTATGGATGGAGCGATTCAGGAGCTAATTGACCAGCTTCAGATTGCAGAGAATGCTGAGAGATTAAAGGAGAGCGGACAATAATTCAAATATCAGAGCAGATGGATTACAATCAGTTATACAACAGAATCGTAGCTAAACAAAGCTTTCTGTGTGTAGGTCTTGACCCGGATATGTCTTTAATTCCCCATTCTGTAAGAAATTTGGAGTATCCTCTGTTCGAGTTTAATAAGGAGATAATAGATGCAACAGCACCCTATGCTGTTGCATTTAAATTAAATCTTGCCTTTTACGAGTGCGAAGGCCTTAAAGGCTGGGAGCAGTTTGAAATGACTGCCTCATACATAAGAGAGCACTACCCGGCACAGTTAATTATTGCCGATGCCAAACGAGGAGACATTGGCAATACTGCAAAGAAATATGCTGCAGCCTTTTTTGAAAAGACAGATTTTGATGCAGTAACAATTGCCCCTTATATGGGGAGGGACTCTGTTGACCCTTTTTTGGAGTACGATGGTAAATGGGCTGTTATATTGGCACTTACATCAAATTCATCCTCGTCTGACTTTGAAACCTTAAATATATCGGGATCTGAGGTTCCCCTCTATTCGGAGGTTATTCGTAAGTCAATGGAGTGGGGAAGTATTGACAATACAATGTTCGTTTGCGGAGCAACCAAGGCGGAGAAGCTTACTCAGATAAGGGAGATCTGTCCTGACCATTTTCTCCTCGTACCGGGAGTGGGTGCCCAGGGCGGTAGTGTCGAACAGGTATCTCTTTACGGTATGAACAGTAAGTGCGGGCTGCTAATCAATGCCTCCAGATCGGTAATTTTCGCGTATAAAGACAAAAAAACCGGTGATAACACCGGTTTAAACTTTGCGAAAGATGCTGCAGATGCCGCATCAACTCTTGCCTCTGAGATGAAGTGCGCTCTTATCAGGAGAGGGGTAATTTTGCAATAACTGTTCTGTTACCTACTACCTTCTGTCCTTTTGTTACCTGTACCCTTGCGTCAAGCGGCAGGAAAATATCTACTCTTGAACCAAATTTTATAAATCCTACCTGATCTCCCTGAGAGATTTGGGCTCCCTCCTTAGCATAGCAAACTATTCTTCTGGCAATAAGTCCGGCAATCTGTCTTATCAAAACCCTTGTTCCACCGTTATTGATAACAACGGTTGTTCTCTCGTTCTTTTCAGATGATTTTGGGTGCATGGCAACAAGATATTTGCCCGGGTGGTATTTGTAGTACTCTACAAATCCGTTAACCGGAAACCAGTTTACATGAACATTAAACACAGACATGAACACCGATACCTGAATGCACTCACATTTTAGGAACTCACCCTCATAAACCTGCTTTACCTCTACTATTGTTCCGTCTGCCGGAGCTGATACAGAATCATTTTCATTAAGCGGCTCCCGGTGAGGCTCTCTGAAAAACCTTACAATAAGTATAAATATCAGAGCCCCTGTAATGGTAGCTGCCACCTTAAGTGCCGTTGAGCCTGAAAAGATAAAAAATATGGCGACAATTACCGCCACAGTAAGGAAGCTGTTGAAAATAATCTGATAACCCTCTTTGTGTATTCGCATACGTTTATTGTCAATATTTATTAAATAAGGCAGAAGAACCTGAGATATGCTATCGCAACCGGAAAAGCTATCAGTGCACCATCAAACCTGTCAAGTAAACCGCCGTGACCCGGAAGTATCCTTCCTGAATCTTTGACGGCAAAATTACGTTTAAAGAGTGACTCTGCCAAATCGCCAAGCACGCCAAACACAGAAACAATAACCGCAATAATTAGAATATGAACCAAACCTATAGATAATAAGCCTGTTAAATGTATTATAAGAGCAGAGGTAATTGTAGTTCCGACTCCTCCCCAGAAGCCCTCCCACGATTTCTTTGGTGAGATTGCAGGGCACAGCTTATGTCCGTTCTTTTGCCCGAATGTCATTCCAAAAACATACGCTCCCACATCGGAACTCCATAGAAGGATGAACAGACTTAGCAACATATTGGGATTGTAGCTATAGTCTGCATCAAAAAGGGTAGTTACTGCCAACGCAAACGGGAGTGCAATATATACAACGGCAGTTACAGTGAAAAAGGCTCTCTCATAACCCTCCTTTATAACCTCCCCCTTTTTATCTCTTTCAAAAATAAAGGAGCTTAAGAGAAGAGCTGCAGGAAGGACAGTCAGATAGTGGTACCTGTTGTCAATACCGTAAGCACTGTCAAGAAAGAGCAGAACAAAAAGTGTAATTCCTGTTATAACAGATAGTATTTTACCCTTTTGAAACTCTCCTGAGAGTGAAATAGTGAGGTACTCCCACATCATGACAACCACTGCAAGAAGCATTATTATACCAAAAACGACAGGGTTCCACAGCAGGGACCCTGTCATTATTATTAGAAAGATTGCTCCGCTGAGCGATCTGACGATTGTATTGTTCATCTCTTAATTTGTGACAGGCTCCTGGTCTGCCGGTTTGGTTACTGTTTCGCTCTCTGATACAGGAGGTTGTTTTCCGGTTCTCTTGCCAAAGATGGCCTCAAGGTCCTCAGAGAATATTACCTCTTTTTCCAGCAGCTGCTCTGCAAGTCTGGTGAAGCCCTCCATATTCTCATTAAGTATTCTCTTGGCAGTTTCATAAGATTGATCTACAAGTCTTTTTGCCTCTGCATCTATAAGTTCGGCTGTCTTTTCGCTGTATGGTTTGCCCAAGGTAAAGCCGGCTGAATCTGAAGAGTCATAAAAGGATATATTTCCAACAGCACTGCTCATGCCAAGATATGAGACCATGGCATAGGCCTGCTTGGTTATCTTCTCCAGATCGCTGAGCGCACCTGTTGAGATTTTTCCGTTGATAATCTCTTCTGCTGCTCTTCCTCCCAGTGTGGCTGCCATCTCGTCCATCATCTGCTCTGTTGTGGTTATCTGACGCTCTTCGGGAAGATACCAGGCTGCCCCCAAAGCCCTGCCGCGAGGGATAATTGTAACCTTGAGAAGAGGATTGGCGTGTGGTAGAATCCAGCTGACAGTAGCGTGACCGGCTTCATGAAACGCAATGGTGCGCTTCTCCTCCGGAGAGATTATTTTGCTTCTCTTTTCGAGCCCTCCGATAATCCTGTCAACAGCATCAAGAAAATCTTGTCTTTCAATGAATTCCTTGTTTTTTCTTGCCGCAATAAGTGCAGCTTCATTACAAACATTTGCAATGTCTGCTCCGGAGAATCCCGGAGTCTGTTTTGCAAGAAATTCTATTTCAAACCCCTCTGTTAACTTAAGATTTGCCAAGTGTACCTTGAATATGTCAATTCTCTCTTTAAGTTCTGGCAGGTCTACATGAATTTGCCTGTCAAATCTGCCGGCTCTCATAAGAGCCTTGTCAAGAATATCCGCTCTGTTTGTTGCGGCAAGAATTATAACGCCTGAATTGGACCCAAAGCCATCCATCTCTGTAAGAAGCTGATTGAGCGTATTTTCTCTCTCGTCATTAGATGAGAATCCTGCGTTTTTACCCCTGGCACGGCCGACTGCATCAATTTCATCTATAAAGACAATACAAGGTGCCTTCTCTTTGGCCTGCCTGAACAGGTCTCTAACTCTCGATGCACCTACTCCCACAAACATCTCCACGAAATCGGAGCCTGAAATTGAAAAGAAAGGTACATTGGCCTCTCCGGCTACAGCTTTTGCAAGCAGTGTTTTTCCGGTACCTGGAGGGCCTACAAGAAGTGCCCCTTTAGGTATTTTACCTCCAAGACTTGTGTATTTCTTAGGATTTTTCAGAAAATCCACAATCTCCATTACCTCTACTTTTGCCTCTTCAAGACCTGCAACATCTTTAAATGTCACTTTAACTGAATTGCCGTCTTTGTCAAATAACTTTGCCTGAGATTTTCCAACTGAAAATATTCCTCCTCCCTGACCTCCGCCGCTCATGGATTTGTTCATCCTTCTGAACATAAAGATCCACAAACCTATAAGCAATATCGGGAATAGCAGCCATTCGAGGGCTTTGCTCAGATAGTTTGTCCTCTCTTCAACCTCAAAGGAGAATTTGTTCTCGTCAGGTAACTGCCCAAGCACTTGTTCAAACTGCTCTTCCGGATTGAAATTTGACGATACAACAAAGTAAAACTGAGGACCAAATTTTGGCTCTTTTCCCCCGAATTTCTCTTTGTATTTTGACAGACTGTCTTTTTTTACAAAAACTTCTGCTCTGTTCTGATTTGATATAAATATAATCTTCTCTACATCTCCTGCAGAGACCATTTGCTCTTTAACTGACAACCACTGTGTTTTAAGGGGCTCACCTCCATCGTATGAACTCCACATATATGCAATGGCTCCTAAAAGAATAACATAAATCCATATTACGTTAAACTTTGGAGGCCAGACCTTTGGGATCTGTTTGTTTTGATTGTTTTTATCTTTCGGTTTTTCCATTTTCTAGTCTAATCTTGATATACTGTCCTCTCTGCGTCCGCCCACAGATCTTCCAGTCTGTAAAACTGGCGGTACTCAGTCTGAAATACGTGAACAACAATATTACCATAATCCAGAATAATCCAGAACGCATTCTCTTTCCCTTGCATTCTGATTACCTTTCTGCCACAGTTCTTTATCATCATCTCCTCAACATTGTCTGCTATAGCATTAACCTGAGTGCCTGAATCTGCATTGCATACGACAAAATAGTCGCAAATTGCTGTTCCAATTGGCCTCAGGTCAAGAGAACAGACAAAATTTCCTCTTTTGTCCAGTATTGCATCTGCGATACACTTGAGTTCTGACTCGTCAGAAGATATTTTTTTAACCGTGGTTTTTTTTGTTTTGCTTTCAGGCTTGGCTGATTCAGTTTCTGCCTTTTTAGAGACGGCTGCTTTTGGCTCTGCCTTTTTAGAGACAGCTGTTTTTGGCTCTGCCTTTTTAGAGACACTTGCTTTTGCCTCTCTCTTTTTTGTGACTTTTTCGGCACCTGCTGCAGTGCTCTTTTTCACTATGGCAACCTCACCTTCCTGGTTGCCTTCATTTATTGTTGTCTTCTTTTTTACTGGCACAATAATTGTCTTTTTGTTTGTACTTTTTTACAAATTTACTGCAATTTTGCGGCCAATAACAAAATTATTAATATGGCACATAACATTAAGTGGTTTAAAACAATTGATTCAACTAACAGTGAGGCATTTAGGCAATTTGAAGCATCTGACGATTTTTCAGTCTTTGCGGCTGAATTTCAGACAAACGGCAGAGGACAGAAGGGGACAAACTGGGAGAGCGAAACCGGGCATAATCTAACGTTTTCTATACTGCTTAAGTCCAATTCAATAAAGGCAGAAGATCAGTTCTTAATTGCTCAGATTGTGACTGTTGGAATAAAAAGATACCTTAAACATCTTGGCATTGAAGCCAAAATTAAATGGCCGAATGATATCTATATAGGTGATAAAAAAATATGCGGAATTTTAATTGAACACTTTCTCTCAGGAGACACTTTGTCAGGTTCAATAGTCGGAATCGGACTAAATCTAAATCAGAAGCAGTTCAGGTCAGACGCACCAAACCCGGTATCTGTCTCAATTCTTACAGGAAAAGAGTACGATATAAAAGAGGAACTTGAGTCACTTGCCGGATTTATATATGAGATTTACTATACCTACCGTAACTTTTCGTCCGGCTCAACTGAGGACAGGCTTGAGCGTGAATACCACGAATCTCTTTACAGGCTCGATGAATTTCATAAATATGAAATTACCAGAGACGGAAGAGTTATTGAAGCAAGGATAGTAGGTACTGACACTAACGCATGCCTTATACTTGAAGAGGAGGATGGGTCAAGAGGCAGTTACCACTTTAAAGAGGTAAAATATATTATATAATTTTCAAGTCAGAGATTGCCTTTAAAGGATCTTTGGCTCCGAATACAGAATTTCCGGCAACAAGAATATCAGCCCCGTTTTTAATAAGAGACGGGGCGTTTTCTATACTAACTCCTCCGTCAACCTGAATAAGAGTACTGAGGCCAAGATCTGCTATTATCTTTTTGAGTTTGGCAATCTTTTTAAGCGAATTTTCAATAAAACTCTGACCCCCGAATCCGGGATTTACCGACATTACGAGGACAAAATCAACCTCGGGGAGTATCTCATAAAGGTTGTGGACAGGGGTGTGGGGATTAATTGCAACTCCGGCCTTCATACCTGTCGATTTTATTAACTGAACCGAGCGGTGAAGGTGAGTACACGCTTCGTAATGAACGCTCAGATATTCAACACCAATATCCCTGAAACGGGTTGTATACCTGTCAGGATCAACAATCATCAGATGGGCATCCAGTGGCTTTTTTGCCCTTTTTGCCATAGCACTAATAACAGGGAACCCGTACGAAATGTTAGGCACAAACACACCGTCCATGATATCAAGATGTATCCAGTCTGCTGCACTGTTGTTAACCATCTCAATCTCCTGATCAAGTCTGCCGAAGTCTGCCGAAAGCATTGATGGTGCTATTAATGTTGCCATATCTCTCTATGTTAGATTCTTAAGGATGTCAAGAAGGAGTTTCATAAACTTTTCAACAGAGGCAATTTCCAGTCTTTCACCCGGAGCGTGAGCACCTTTTATTGTTGGACCAAACGATATCATATCCAGATTTGGATAGATATCAAGAAAGAGTCCGCACTCCAGACCTGCGTGTATTGCTCTGACAATTGGTTGGTTACCAAAAAGTTTTGCATATGACTCCTTTGATACTTCTAAAAGATGTGAGTCCAGTTTTGGTTTCCAGCCCGGATATTCACTTTCGTGAGTAACTTTTGCTCCTGCAAGAAGAAATATTGACTCAATTCTGTTGGCAGCATTATACCTTGCCGAATTGACCGAACTCCTCTGGCTGGTACTAACCCTCACAATCCCCGGTTCATCCATCTTTATTGAGGCTAGATTGGTTGATGTCTCAACAAAGCCTTCAATCTCCTGACTCATTGCAAGTACTCCGTGGGGTATTCCGTTTAGCGACAATATAAGATTTTTAACTACACTCTTTTCAATTGCAACTGAATAGTTGCCACAACTCTCGATTGACCCCTCAATGTTTGGATCCGAAACGCTGTACTCATCTTTAATCTCCGATGTAACCTTATTAAAAATCCGGGTTACCTGTTCTCTGTCAGAAGGGTTAATTGCGATTACTGCATATGCCTCTCTGGCAATTGCATTGCGCTTGTTACCTCCGTCGATATGGCAGAGATCAAAATCGGTAATGTTCATCAGCCGATACAAGAACCTAACCAGAAACTGATTTGCGTTCCCTCTGTTCTTGTGAATGTCGTCACCGCTGTGGCCACCTGTTGCTCCTGAGAAGTGCGCCTTAAGAAAAATTTTACCCTCTTTGACAGGGGTCTCGCTAAAGGCGTATCGTGCTGTAGTATCCATACCTCCGGCACACCCGATAAACAGTTCGCCCTCATCTTCTGAGTCAAGGTTTATAAGCATATTCCCTGTAATAAATCCGGGTTTAAGCTCTTTGGCACCTTTAAGCCCCGTCTCCTCTTCTGTTGTGAAGAGACACTCTAACGGACCGTGTTCCAGATTACCGGAATCCAGAATTGCAAGCTGTGCAGCCATACCAATCCCGCAATCAGCTCCAAGAGTAGTCTCTTTTGCTATTAACCAACCCTCTTCCTCTGTGTAATTTATAGGGTCTGTATCAAAATTAAATGTGCTGTCTGAATTTTTTTCACATACCATATCAGAGTGGCTCTGCAGAATAACAACCGGAGCACCCTGCATGCCTTTTGAGGCAGGTTTGACAATGACCACATTGTTTGCAGAGTCCCTCCTGTATTCAAGACCTCTGACTTTAGCGAAATCAATCAGAAACTGAGTGATTTTCTCCTCTTTTCCACTCTCTCTTGGGATTTTTGTTATCTGGTCAAATATTTGAAATACTTTTGATAGATCCATGTCATTAGCTTTTAGTATTTTAAAGATTTGCCGAATGACAGGAACAATTAGCTGGATTTCAGCTGTTTTTCGATGTCAACGACATATTTTCTGAAAGATCTGTCTGTATCCAGAAGATCACAAACCGTATTGTATGCGTGCAGAACCGTAGCATGATCTCTGCCTCCGGTAAGTGTGCCGATTGAGGCTAGTGAACTTTTTGTGAGATTTCTGCTTAGGTACATTGATATCTGTCTTGCCTGAACCAGCTCCCTTTTTCTGGAAGAGCTGAGAAACTGCTGAGGATCAATTCTAAAGTAGTCACAAACAATTTTCTGAATTCTCTCAACTGATATCTCCGGCTTATTTTTAGTCACAAGTTTTTCAATAAGGCTCTCAGCAAGATCCAGGTTGATCTGTCTGTTTGTAAGTGTTGCCTGAGCCAGCAATGAGATGAGTGTCCCCTCAATCTCTCTTATATTTGATGAAACTCTTGAAGCAATGTAGTTGATAACATCTTCAGGAAGAGTAATACCATCTTTGTAACTCTTTGCCTTTAATATCTCAACCCTAGTGTTTAGATCCGGAGGGAGCAATTCTGCCAGCAGACCCCATTTAAACCTCGACAAAAGCCTCATCTCAAGATCCTGAAGATCTACAGGGGCTTTGTCAGATGTGAGTATTAACTGCTTGCCCATGGAGTGCAAGTGGCTGAAAATATGGAAAAAGGCATTTTGCGTACCCGGCTTTCCGGCAAACTCATGAACATCATCAATTATCAGGACATCCATAAGTTGATAAAAATGGAGGAAATCGGTTAGTTTATTCTTAACCGTTGTTGCATCCATATATTGTGTCTGAAAACGGTTTGCACTAACGTATAGTACAATCTTTTCAGGAAACTGCTTTTTAATTGCTATACCGATAGCCTGGGCAAGATGGGTCTTTCCCAGACCGGAACCACCATAAAGAAACAGCGGGTTGAATGTCCCTTTACCCGGGTTTGCTGATATATTAAGTCCTGCCGAACGTGCAAGCTTGTTACACTCGCCTTCAATGAAATTCTCAAATGAGTAGTGAGGATTAAGCTGAGGGTCTATTTCCAGTTGCTGAAGCCCCGGTATTACAAATGGGTTAGTTATATTACCTGCCTGATTGGGGAAAGGTACAGTTTTGTTTTTTATCTCTTGTACAGGCTGTTGTGGATATGTCACTACATCTTCTCCGCTAACAACCCTTACATTATATTCAAGCTTGGCCTCTTTTCCAAGCTCTCTTTTAAGAGCCTTGCTTATAAGATCTATGTAGTGCTCTTCAAGATACTCCCTGAAGAAGTTTGAAGGTACTTCAATTGTAAGTACAGAGCCAGAAATTTTAACTGCTTTTACCGGCTCGAACCATGTCCTGAAACTTTGAGGGCGGATTATGTCACGAATGATGTTAAGACAATTATTCCACACTAAAGTATGTTTAGGTTCGGTCATAGTAAAAGA
>DINE01000018.1:0-1198 GCA_002425935.1 Bacteroidales bacterium UBA5548
ATGTAACATTTACAGGTAACAATCGTCTTAAGGTGTATAGTGAATAGTGTGCAAAACAATGTACCTTAAAACAAAAACTACCATGTATTACAAAGCATCAATTTTAATCTTAACACTTTTATTATCGTGCAGCTTGTTTGCTGCAAAAAACAACGGAGTAATTTCCGGTAAAGTAATTGAAAAAGAGAACGGCAAAGCCCTTCCTTTTGCAACAGTAAGCCTACATGACTCTTCAGAAAAGGTTATTGGAGGTACAACTACTGCAGATGACGGCTCTTTCAGGCTGAATAATATAGTTTACGGTGAATGCAAAGTAAAAGTATCATTTATAGGATTTAAAGACACAACATTTACAGTAAAAATTCAGGAGAACAGCAGCTCACTTGATCTGGGAGTAGTAGCTCTTTCACATGATGCAGTTGCATTAAAATCTGCCGTAGTGACTGCTAAAGTACCCGTAATTGAACAGAAACTGGACAAAATTGTCATGAATGTTTCTGAGGCAGTTTCTACACAAGGGAGTAATGCACTTGACATTTTGAAAAAAGCACCCGGAGTCAGTATCGACCCATCCGGTAATATTCTGTTAAATGGTTCGGCAGTTCAGATTTGGATTGACGGACGACCATCCAATCTCTCCGGACAAGAGCTTGAAGCCCTTCTTAACGGAACAGACGGCTCAACAATTGATAAAATTGAGATAATAGCTCACCCATCTTCCAAATATGATGCATCCGGATCAGGTGGAATTATCAATATCAAAACCAAAAAGAATTTTGCAAAAGGATTGAGCGGATCTGCGAGAGGTTCATACAACATTGCCGAATACGGAAGTCTCTATCATGGCGCTGATGGTACACTTAATCTAAATTACAGAGGAGAGAAAAACAACACCTCAATCTGATATAGCCCAAGGTATAATCAACATTATGAGAATATTACAACATTCACAAATATGGGTTCAGGAACTACCCTCGATGGCTTAAGCGAGTCCAATTATAATAATTTTGCTCAAACACTCAGATTATCAAATGATTATTTTGCCAGTAAAAAGGACATATTCGGATTTATAATTACCGGTATGCTAAGTAATGGCGACAATAATCTGGGTAGTAATTCTGGAAGCACGCTTAAAAAAGATGGTATCTTACTGGAAAAGACAATTTCAAATATTAACGGTAATGATGAATTTGACTAT
>DINE01000018.1:1215-5718 GCA_002425935.1 Bacteroidales bacterium UBA5548
TTTAAAGAGGGTCAGGAGTTGACACTTAATGCCGATTACGGTTACTATGATATTTCTAAAAAATCAAATCAGGCTAATAATTTTTACAATATTAACGGAGAAGTAATCAGGACACCGGATGTCTTTAGAAGTAACTCACTTCAGTATATAAATATTGTGTCATTTAAAGTTGATTACGAACAAATATTATTCAAAAAATTTAAGGTAGAGACAGGGTTAAAATGGGCCAGAAGTATTACTGACAACAATCTCCTCAGAGAAGACTATGTAGCCGGCTCATGGGCAAAAAATAATCAGCTCAGTTCTCTGTTTAAATATAATGAAGACATAAGTGCAGCCTACATCTCAGCAGCAAGGCAAATTAATCCTAAGTTAAGCGCAAAAGCCGGATTGAGAGCAGAGCTGACTGATGCTGATGGTGAGTGGATAAGTGCTGATACAATTTCAAGTAAGAGATATATTAATCTATTCCCTACCCTTTTTGTCGGATACAATCCCAATAAAAATTTAAGATTAGGACTCTCATACACATTACGTGTAAGAAGACCAAACTTCAGACAGTTAAATCCTTTCAGAATGTATATTGATGCAACAAATGCAATAGAGGGGAATCCTGATCTTGACCCTCAGTACAGTAATCAACTTTCACTCTCTCTGGGTATTAAGCAACACTTTAGCATTGCTCTAAACGGACAGTTTACTAACAATGCAATTATTCAAAGTCCATACTTCAACAATCAGACAGGAGAGAAACTTATTGTATGGGAAAACTTTGGAAAACAAAATTTTATGGGAGCCTCTTTTGCAATGACCGAATTCCCGGTTACCAAGTGGTTTAATCTAAATATGAATATCTTTTTGGCCCAATTATCAAACACTTCCGGAAATTACAAAAAAGAGTCACTATTCTCACAGGGATACATGAACGCTACATTTGTACTGCCTAAAGATTATAAAGTAGAGATGATTGGGATGTTCCAATCAGGACTCCCGTACGGCTATTTTACCGTGAAACCTTCCGGTCAGTTAGATTTGGGCATTAAAAAAGGGGTCATGAAGAATAAGGGAACAATCTCAATTATGGCTTATGACTTGTTTAAAACTCAAAACAGTAAAGTTATCCTGGATGACGGTTCAATCGAGGAGTACACACTGCATAACAGATACAAGAGTCAGAAAATTGCAGTAACATTTTCAATTCGGTTCGGACAAAGTAAAGCCTTAAGACAGAGAAAAGTTGGTGAGCTTGAAGAGGGATCCAGAGTCGGAACATCAAATTAATAATTGGCTTACATACACATTAACAAATATAGTAGCTCAAACAAACACAACCCCGGAGAACACTTCCGGGGTTTTTAAATTTTATTAATTGAACCTGTAAAGGGCCACCCCTGCAACGAATCAATATTTCACTTCGTTATGTAGTGTGTATAGAATGCAATAATTATAACCTAATCAATTGAAAAACTGCTATGTTTAAAAAATTAATCCAACTGATTGTTTTAACAACATCAGTAACGGCTGTCATGGCCGGAAACAACACCACAATAAAGGGTAAAGTGACAGAAAAAGAGACCGGTAAAGCACTTTCTTTTGCTACAGTAGTTATACAAACAGAAGATGATAAGGTAATCTCAGGCGCTACCTCTCTGGAAGATGGCTCATTTAGGATAAGCGGTGCTGAAATTACCGGAGAAAATAAAATCAAAGTCTCTTATATCGGTTTTAAAGACACAACAATTGTTTTTACATTAAAAGATCAGAATTCAACGATTGACTTGGGTACAATTGCACTTAAAGGTGAGGCGACATCGCTTACAACGGCTGTAGTAACTGCAAGATTGCCTGTTATTGAGCAGAAACTTGATAAAATTATTATGAATGTTGCAGAGGCAGTATCAACTCAGGGAAGCAATGCTCTGGATATACTTAAGAAGGCTCCTGGTGTAAGTGTCGACCCTTCAGGGAATATACTTCTTAACGGATCTGCTGTTCAGGTCTGGATTGACGGTAGACCATCAAACTTTACCGGTGCAGACCTTGAAGCGCTTTTAAGCGGGACTGACGGTTCAACAATAGACAAAATAGAGATTATTGCACACCCGTCATCAAGATATGACGCAGCAGGGTCAGGAGGTATTATAAATATTAGAACTAAAAAGAATTTTATTAAAGGAGTTAATGGTTCGGCCCGAATGGCCTATTCCGGGTCACCATATGAAAAGTATTACCAGTCTATAGATGGTTCGCTGATGATTAATTACAGGAGTGAAAAGAATAACCTCTCTTTGACCTACAGTCCAAGGTTCAATGAAACCTTTAATAGATTTGAAACCACAACTGAATTGGAATCAGGGAGACTTACAGAAGGGTTAACACATTTTGACAGAGCTAATAAGGGTCGGAATTTTAAAGTTGCAAATGACTATTCAGTAAATAAAAAGAGCATTTTAGGGTTTGTTGTCAGCGGTATGGCAAGGGGTACAATAGACACAACTCAAGGTCCTGCTATCAGCAGAATTTACGACAACGGTGTTTTAGAAGAAAATTCCATTACTGATATTAAAAGTGATTTTAGTTTCAATAACCTCTCTGCAAATTTAAACTTCACAAAAATTTTTAATGAGGGGACAGAGATTACGCTGAATGCAGACTATTATTACTATGATCTGGGAAGATACAGCAATCAGATTAACAGATACTTTGATAAGGAAAATCATGAAATCAAGACCCCTTTTCAATTTACTATTGATTCAAAGCAGTATATAAATATCAAATCGTTAAAAGCTGATTATGAACAACCTTTTAATGATAATGGTAAGATAGAAGCAGGAATTAAATGGGCATTGAGCACAACTGACAACAATCTTCTAAGAGAAGAGAAAGATGGCGATGTTTGGCATCCAGATACAGAACAAAGCACAATATTTTACTATACAGAGAGCATAAGTGCTGCATATGCCACAATTGCGAAAAAGATTGGAACAAAGTTGAATATAAAAGGTGGTATTAGGGCAGAGCTGACACAGGCAGAAGGTGATTGGATAACTGCAGATACCACAACAAAAAAGAGCTATCTGGATATCTTCCCTACTCTGTTCTTTGGCTATAATCCAAATGAAAAAATTAGATTCGGTTTGTCATACACCAGAAGAATTCAGAGACCAAACTTTGATCAGCTTAATCCACAAAGATTTTATATTGATGTAAATACTTCTGCCCTTGGAAATCCTGATATCAAACCGCAATATGGCCATCATATCTCAGCTACCATTGGCATCTCCAGGCACTTCAACCTTAATATTTTCGGACAGTTCTTTGACAATGTCATAACCCAAAGTCCAAGTATTGACCAGCAGACCGGAGAAAAACTAATGACTTGGGATAATTTTGGCAAATTAAGTATGAGAGGTATTAATGCATCACTAACTGAGTATTCTGTCTACAAGTGGCTGACAATAAATATATATGGTAGTGTTTCTAATGTTAATACCAGCGGTAAGGATTATTCTGCAAGTCGCATTTTTACCAGCGCAAACTTTAACGCTGCATTTAATTTACCTAATGATCTCAAAATTGAGTTAAACGGATGGGGCCAATCTGGTATCCCTTATGGTTTTTTTACAATAGAACCAAATTATGAGTTTACTCTTGGGATAAGGAAAGGGCTGATGAAGAATAAGGGAAACATTACATTACTCCTGTCAGATATCTTAGGTACCAATATTAACAGAGTCACTATGCAAGATGGAATATTTAAGAACTATCTCTTTGAGTCAATGCACAGGAGCAAACGTGCTACACTGATATTCAGCTACAGATTCGGGCAAAGCAGAGTATTTAAGCAAAGAAAAGTGGGTACTGTTGACGAAACAACGAGGGTAAACAGCGGTGCATGATGAGTAAAAGTTATATAACATTAATTACAAGCCATTTAAAAAATATTAAAAAAATAATTCTAAGAATCTGCAACTATTTTGATCTCTGTTTCGTCTAATTGTGTGAAAAGAATATTATGCAATACAAACTACCTAATTTAAAAAACTACCATGCGTAACAAATTAATCGCTCTGATTATTCTAATCACCACACTATCGGCCGCTTCGGCCAAGAATAATGTAACTATTCAGGGTAAAGTAACAGAAAAAGAGAACGGCAAGGCTCTTCCATTTGCAACTGTGGTCATTCATGCAATAGACAATAAAATAGTAACCGGAACAACATCGGCAGATGACGGGACTTTCAGGTTTAACAATGCTGATCTTTCTGGTGAATACAGAGTTAAGGTCTCCTTTATCGGATTTAAAGACACAACTATAAACCTCACACTGAAAGAACAGGGCTCAAACGTTGACTTGGGTACAATTGCTCTCAAGGGTGAGGCGACATCGCTTACAACGGCTGTAGTAACAGCGAGAGTGCCTGTTATTGAGCAGAAACTTGATAAAATTATTATGAATGTTGCAGAGGCTGTATCAACACAGGGAAGCAATGCTCTGGATA
>DINE01000018.1:5787-13633 GCA_002425935.1 Bacteroidales bacterium UBA5548
TATTAGAACTAAAAAGAATTTTGTAAAAGGGATAAATGGTTCGGCCAGAGTCGGCTATTCAGGATCTCCTTACAAACATTATTATCAGTCTGCAGACGGATCTTTGGTTCTCAATTACAGGTCCGATAAAAATAGTACCTCTTTCACGTACAGTCCAAGATATAATGAAGGTTTTAACACTTTTGTTACTTCAACCGATATGGGAGGAGGAAACACTGCCGAAAGTGATACTTACCTGAACAGAACAACTGATGGTCATAGTTTTAAAATATCAAACGACTTTTTTGCCAATAAAAAGAACATATTCGGATTTGTTGTAGGAGCAAACCTGCGCGAAACAAATGACTCTACACTTTATTCAGCTACAAGCAAGTTGTACCGCAACGATAACCTTATTGAAGATTCATATGCTGATATTAAAAACAGATTCGGGTTTAATGGTTTGTCGGCAAACCTGAATTATACCAGGATCTTTAAGGAGGGTCACGAGATAACATTAAACGCAGATTACTTCTATTACGATCTTGGAAACAATAGTAATCAGCTAAACAGATATTTAAATAATGCAGGAGAAGAGATTAAAGATCCTTTCAACTTCAGGATTAACTCTTCTCAGTTTATTAATATCCGCTCGGTTAAAGCTGACTATGAGCAAAATATTAAAAAGAGCGGGAAGATAGAGGCCGGGCTAAAGTGGGCAATGAGCACAACAGATAACAACCTGCTGAGAGAGGAGAAAAGCGGACCGGTATGGTTGCCAAATACAGATCAGAGTACTATCTTCTACTATACTGAGAATATTAGTGCTGCATATATAAGTATTGCAAATCAGTTCAGCCCGAAATTCAATGTAAAAGGTGGTGTGAGAGCGGAGTGGACACATGCAAAAGGAGAGTGGATCACTGCCGATACAGTAACAACAAAGAGCTATCTTGACCTCTTCCCCACTCTTTTTGTAGGTTACAACCCAAATCAAAAAATAAGGCTTGGATTATCCTATACATTAAGAATTCAGAGGCCTAATTTTGAGCAGCTGAATCCGCAAAGATTTTATATTGATGTAAACACATCTGCATTGGGTAATCCAAACATTGAACCGCAGTACGGGCACCAGATGTCTCTGACTCTGGGTTTAGGCAAACATTTCAACTTTGGTTTAAACAGTCAGTTTATAAATAAAGCAATTATTCAGACACCAAGTCTTGACACTCAAACAGGCGAAAAACTAATGACATGGGATAATTTTGGTGAGCTTAACATGATGGGAGTAAATGCTGCAATTACTGAATTGCCTGTTAGCAAATGGCTTATGTTTAATGGGAATTTCTATTTAGCTAATGTGACCACCAGTTTTGAAGAGTACTCAAAATCCAAAATTTTTGCACAAGGTAATTTCAACAGCACCTTCCTTCTGCCAAAAGATACAAAAATTGAGTTTACCGGCTTCTTCTCGACAGGAATTCCTTATGGCTACTTTGATATCAAACCAAGGTACGAGTTTTCTCTCGGGGTAAAAAAGGGTCTGCTCAAGAACAAAGGTAACATTGCACTGCTAATATCAGATATTTTCGGGACAAATGTTAACAGGGTCTCACTTCAGGATGAGATATTTAAAGATTATCAGTTTGAATCGAAATACAGAAGCATGAGAGCAACTCTTACATTCAGCTACAGATTCGGCCAAAGCAAAGCAACCAGACAGAGGAGAGTTGGCAATGTAGATGAAACATCCAGAGTAAATTCAGGAAATTGATTACCTTGACAATGATGCCTTTAAAGTATTTTTCAGTAACGAAATAATAGTCATCGGCCCCACACCACCCGGAACCGGGGTAATATATGAACATTTGGGAGCAACCTCATCGTAGAGAACATCTCCCGCGAGCCTGAAGCCGGTCTTAGTATCGGCTTCTACTCTTGTAATACCAACATCAATAACAACAGCCCCCTCTTTAACCATATCACCTTTCAGGAAGCCGGGTACGCCAAGTGCTGCAATAACAATATCTGCGTTTAAAGTGTGCTCTCTTAGGTTTTTGGTACGGCTGTGACAGATAGTAACGGTGCAGTCACCCGGTTTAGCCTTAAGTGACAAAAGGTTTGCCATTGGCTTACCAACGATATTACTCCTTCCAATAATCACACAATTCTTCCCTGATGTCTCAATACCATACCTTAACAGAAGTTCAAGTATCCCCGCAGGAGTAGCCGAGATAAATGACGGAAGGCCAAGAACCATTTTTCCAACATTCACAGGGTGGAATCCGTCAACATCTTTCTTAGGATCAATCGACTCTATGACTGTCTGTTCATCTATATGTTTCGGAAGTGGCAATTGAACAATAAGACCGTCAATATCACTGTTATTGTTAATCTTTTTTATCTCTTCAAGAAGATTATCCTGAGAAATGGTTTCATCAAGTCTTATAACTGTAGAGTTAAAACCCACTCTTTTGCAGGCACTCTCTTTATGTCCGACATAAGTCATTGAAGCTCCGTCGCTACCAACAAGAATTGCTGCAAGGTGGGGCCTTTTACCGCCCATACTAACTATTTTTTCAACCTCTGTTGCAATTTCTGCCTTTATACTGTCTGCAGTTGCTTTTCCGTCAAGAATAACCATCTCTTTAAATTTTAATTGGTAAACTATCTTCTTCTCATAGAGCCCATTGCTCTCATAGCTTTTGTAGTGCCTCCTCCTGCCATGCTCTTCATCATCTTTCTTGTATCTTCAAACTGTTTTACAAGTCTGTTAACTTCGGCAATAGAGGTGCCACTTCCGTCAGCAATCCTTTTTCTTCGGCTTCCGTTCAGCAGAGATGGATTCTCTCTCTCCTCAATTGTCATGGACAAAATTATTGCTTCAATGCCTTTAAAGGCAGAGTTATCAACATCTACATCCTTCATCATCTTTCCCATTCCCGGGATCATCGACGCAAGATCCTTGATGTTACCCATCTTCTTTATCTGTTGAATCTGAGCATAAAAATCGCTTAATGTAAACTGGTCTTTTGCCAGTTTTTTCTGAAGTTTTCTTGCCTCCTCCTCGTCAAACTGCTCCTGTGCCTTCTCTACCAGTGAGACAACGTCTCCCATTCCAAGTATTCTGTCGGCAATTCTTTTCGGATGGAATACATCAAGTGCATCCATTTTTTCGCCCGAAGAGACAAACTTAATTGGCTTGTTAACAACTGCACGAATAGAGAGTGCTGCACCACCACGTGTATCACCATCCAGCTTAGTTAAAACAACACCATCAAAATCAAGTCTTTCGTTAAATACTCTGGCTGTTTCAACAGCATCCTGACCTGTCATTGAGTCAACAACAAAAAGAGTCTCTGTAGGATTAACTGCTTTTTTAATCGCAGTAATCTCAAGCATCATCTCTTCGTCTATTGCAAGACGGCCGGCGGTATCAATAATGACAAGCGAATAACCCTCCTGTTTGGCTTTGGCAAGAGCATTCTTTGCAATTTTAACAGGCTCTTTAATACCCTCCTCGTGGTAAACAAACACGCCTACCTGCTCTCCCAGCACTTTAAGCTGTTCAATCGCCGCCGGCCTGTATACGTCACAGGCAACCAGCATGGTCTTCAGTGCTCTTTTTGATTTGCAGTTTAATGCAAGTTTACTGCTGAATGTCGTTTTACCTGATCCCTGAAGACCTGCAACAAGTACTACCCCGGGATTACCCTTAACAGAGATGTCAGAAGCCTCACTCCCCATCAGAGCGGCGAGTTCGTCATGTACAATCTTGGTCATCATCTGGCCAGGTCTGACTGCTTTTAGAACATCCTGACCCAAAGCTTTTTGCTTTACATCGTCACAAAAGCTTTTTGCTATTTTGTAGCTGACGTCTGCATCAAGAAGGGCTTTTCTTATCTCTTTAAGGGTTTCGGCTACATTTATCTCTGTAATTCTTCCCTCACCCTTGAGCAATTTAAAGGAGCTCTCAAGTCTGTCAATCAGGTTTTCGAACATATCTTAAAAAATTTTTAGGGTGCAAATTTAGTCATTTTTGAACAAATGACCTTAGTAATTTTCTCCCCTCGTCATTAACTATCGATTCCAGATGATACTTGACGAGTTCGGAATGAAAAAGATAGGGGTCTTTTAAATAGACATAAGATCCGTTCCAGGAGTATATTTTTGCCATTGCAGAGGTGAAAAAGAGCGTTACAAGCTCTTTATTGAAATCATCTCTGTACAATCCCTCATTAATACCTCGCTCAATATTTTCGAGTATAATTTTCGAATAGAAGCTCATCCTGTTTGAGTGGTCAAGAACTTTCAGATCGGGAAGGTACTTTGATGAATCTGAGAGCAGGAGCGGACCTATCGACTCAAGAGTCTTGTTCATCATACTGCTTGTGAGAAATAGTGCCTCAATTGCATTTTTCCCCTGGCTCAGTGCAAGATTAATTCTGAACTCAATGTCCTCAATTACATGCTGCATAACCGTCCGCATCAGTTCATCCTTACTGCTGAAATTATTATACAGCGTCTTTTTTGTCAGTTTAAGGGAGTCGGCTATGTCATCCATTGTAAGTTTAAGGCCTCTCTTTCTGAAGAGTTCATACACTTTTACGACATATCTCTCTTTTGAACTTACCCGTGCCATATGTTTAAGTTTTGGTTATTCTGAGTAATACTCCGGTGCTATGTCTTTCTGGTTATATCTCATCGCCATAACCTGTCCGTATGCTCCGGCTGATCTGATTGCCATTATATCTCCCCTCTTTGTCTCCGGCAGCAACAGGTTCTTTACAAATCTGTCGCTTGACTCACATATTGGTCCTACAACATCATAACGCATTTTCCTGCCGTTTGATGTAAGGTTTTCAATTTTATGAACTGCTTGGTAAAGAGCCGGTCTTATAAGATCATTCATTCCGGCATCAAGTATTGCAAATTTTTTACCCCTACCCACCTTAACATACAGAACTCTTGATATTAGAGTGCCACACTGGCATACTATTGCTCTGCCAGGCTCAAAATGAACCTGCTGATATGGCTCCTGACGTAGATTTTTATTAATGATTGAGAAATATGTTTCGAAGTCAGATATCGGATTCTCATCCGGATTTTTGTAATCGACGCCTAATCCGCCTCCAAGATTTATATTCTCTACCCTCATCTCTTTCTCCTCAAACCTTGCCACAATTTCATTTACTCTTAAAGCAAGCATTTTGAATACGTTGTAATCGGTAATCTGAGAACCGACATGAAAGTGCAGGCCGGCAAAGTGTATATTTTTACAACTATTCAACGCATGAATTACATCATCGAACATCCAGTGACTAATTCCAAACTTATCCTGCGATCTTCCGGTTGTAATATACTTATGAGTGTGGGCATCAATATCCGGATTTATTCTAAGTGAAATCGATGCTTTTTTGCCCATTGAACCGGCAATCTGATCAATTATCTGAATTTCAGGAATGGACTCACAGTTGAAGGAGAAAATATTACCTTCAAGTGCAATCTTAATCTCTTTGTCAGACTTTCCAACACCAGCATAAACTGTCATAGAAGGATCAAATCCTGAGTCAAGAGCGAGTTTAACCTCGTTTCCACTCACACAGTCAGCTCCGAATCCATATGATTTTACTATTGAAAGTATTCGTGAATTGGCGTTTGCCTTAAGAGCATAATGTGCATGGTACTTATACTTTTTCAGCTCTGCAGTATATTTGTCCAGAGTCTGCCTTAAGAGTGCCAAATCGTAGTAGTAGAAAGGAGTTTCAATCTCCTTGAAAATCTCAACAGTTTTTGAGCCAAACATAGTGTAATTATTAGTTATGAATTAACAGGGGCAAAAATAGTAAAAAAGTTGTTCTTAATTTAAAATATCTATCTTTGCAAAAAATTTAAGATACAGATAATGAAACCGACAAAGAAAGAATTACTGAAGGATACCATCAGACATATCGATGTAACTGCATTTGACTCTTCTTACATCATCGACTCGATGAGAGATATGTCTTTTAGCTCGAGAGACACAGCCTCAGCTGCCGATATTCTTCAAATGATGATCAAAGACAAGGAGAGCACAAACTGGCTTATCCTTGCAGGAAGCACCTCTGCCGGCGGATGTATGCAGGTTTACGTTGATATGATCCGTTTTAATATGATTGATGCCGTTGTTTCTACCGGAGCATCAATTATTGACATGGACTTTTTTGAAGCTCTAGGATACAAACACTATAAAGGATCTCAGTTTATAAACGACACTCATCTGAGAGATAACTACATTGACAGAATATACGACACTTATATAGACGAAGAGGAACTTCAGAAATGTGATGCCACCATAAAAGAGATTGCGGATTCTCTTGAACCAAGACCATACTCATCAAGGGAGTTTATTCACGAAATCGGGAAGTGGCTTACAAAAAATTCGGTAAAGAAGAACTCACTTATTCAGACAGCATACGAACACAATATTCCAATCTTCGTTCCAGCTTTCAGCGATTGCAGTGCAGGCTTCGGTCTGGTTATGCATCAGGTTGAAAGAATGAAGGCTATGAAGCCATACCTTTCAATCGACTCTGTTGCTGACTTCAGAGAACTTACAGAGGTAAAGATGGCTGCAGCTACCAGTGGTCTCTTTATGGTTGGCGGTGGAGTTCCTAAGAACTTCGCTCAGGATACTGTTGTATGCGCCGAATGCCTTGGTTTTGATGTTCCGATGCATAAATATGCAGTTCAGATTACAGTAGCCGATGTCAGAGACGGCGCATGCTCCTCTTCGACATTAAAAGAGGCTAACTCATGGGGTAAAGTTGACACAGCTCATGAGCAGATGGTATATGCAGAAGCAACAACCGTAGTTCCACTTATTGTTAGCTATGCTTACAATAAAGGTGACTGGAAAAACAGAGAGAGAAAGAATCACTCAAACCTGTTCCTGAACGGCACAAGAGGCACAGGAATTCTGTTTGGAGAGTAGTTCCAAAGATATTTTTTAATATCAGCAGCTTAATATAACAAGAGGGCAGTCGTACAACTGCCCTCTTGTTATTTAAATACGGGGCGTACAGCTTTTTAACTATCTTTTTTTGATAGCATTCTCTCAGCGATAAAACCTGCTATAAGGCCTATACCTCCAAAGAGTAAAGTTGATGAACCATAAACAACACTCATGGTTTGTCTTACTTCATATGAAGATCCACCAAAGCCTCCTATTGTCGCATTCACAATAATGTAACCGACTAACAACCCAAGACCCAGACCTGCAAGTAAAGAACCAACCCTGAGTGTGGTAAATGCACTTCTGATTGCCTTTCCATCTCCGAAAATATTTGACAAATTCAGATTTTCTACGCTGGCCTTCTCAAGCTGGCTAAGCTTTTCGATAATCATTATTCTCTCTCTTTTTCTTGCAAAAAGTTCGATTAGTTTGTAAAAAGCATACGCTCCTATCCCGAAGGTTAAAGGTATTGTAATAAACTCCATCATAATAGTTAAATATTAAATTGTTTGATCATTTGACGACAAATTAAAATAAAGGTTACAAAAAAAGTGATCTTTGATTCATGAAAAATTTGTAACCTTGATTTCTGAATAGCGTCTAAGTGACATATGAGCCGAGAAGAGGAACTGAAAATAATCGAGAGAATCAGAGATGGTGAAGAGACTCTTTACGAGTCCCTCATTTTGGCACACTCTCCCAAAATACTTTCAGTTGTAAGAAGTGTGGTTGGTAACAACGAAGATGCCGAAGAGATTGCTCAGGATGTTTTTGTGAAAGCCTATTTCTCTCTTGATAAATTCAGAGGTGACAGCTCTTTTTCAACATGGTTATTCAGAATTGCTTACAATATGGCAATTAGTAAAGTGCGTG
>DINE01000018.1:13665-115431 GCA_002425935.1 Bacteroidales bacterium UBA5548
CGTAAAAAGAGAATATCATATTTAGAGATAGATAAAGCCGGAGTAATAACATCTGAGGTATTTTCTCAGGACGATACAGAGGCGTTGGAAAAAGAGAAGAGATTTCAGATTCTTGAAAAGCTTTTAAATACTCTTGATGCAAAAGAGAGATTTCTTATAATTTTGTTTTACAATCAGGAGAAGAGCATAAAGGAGATTTCTGCAATTACAGGTATGGGCGAGTCAAATGTTAAGGTCTCGCTTCACAGGATAAAAAAGAGACTTGCTGAGAGCGCAGGTTCAAAAATGGAGGTGAGCTATGGATAGTGAAGATAAATATTTAAAAGAGCTATTGGCGGATACTGTTAATGAGGCGGTTCCTTACTCATTTACAGCCAGCATTACAAGAAAAATTGAACTTGAGAGGGTGAAAAGGGCAAAAAAGGCAGAGATAAAAGAGATATTCACACAGATAACAGTGTTTACTCTTGCACTTCTACTGGTAATTGTAACATTTGTCTACCTTGGAAAACATTATTTTGAAATAAACTTTGACTTTAGTCTCCATGCAGGAGAAGAGTTTAAATCCGGGCTTTCAAAATCCGGAGAGAGGTTACGGAACCTATTTTTAAATCCGGAGTCGGTAGTTTGGTATGTTATTGCTCTTAACACTGCACTTCTAGTTGTTGCACAGCAGGTATTGCAGCACAAATTCGGGTCTGTAAGGCGAAAAGAGAGAAAATGATATCACTGATGCTCTTCCCTAAGGAGATCGTATACAGTCTTAACAGGTGAAAAGGTCGAAACAGGAACCTCAACAAAAACAGTATTCCAGTTACTCATCCCTCCGTTCCATAATCCTGGAAGTTCCAGGGCTTTAACGGTTTTACCCTCAACGCTCTTCACAGAAATAAATCCTGTTTCGGGGTCAGTATATCTCTTAAGATCGAACTGTTCACCATGATGGTCAGTAAATGAACAAACAATATCTACAGGATTAAAGTGTGTTGCACCAGACATAATCTCCTTAACTCTGCTATCATCAGGATTCAGTTGAGCACTCTCAAGAATCTGTGGTGATACAGATCCGTCAGAGTCTCTCACGAGATACGGGCCACCGCCCGGTTCACCAAGATTTTCCACCACTCCGCAAACCCTTATTGGTCTGTCAAGTTTTGCTTTTAAAAAATCTTTAACCAGTTCATCAGGCACTTTTGGGAATGTTGTAGAGAGTTCGGTTTCAAAAAAATTAAGAATTTCGCTCACCAGACTATCAGAAAAATCGTTTTCAATTCTCTCAATATAATTGAATATTTTTTCCTTTATCTCAATTAACACACCAGCCAAAATTGACTTCCACCGGCAATTTTCTTTGAAATAACTCTCTTTGGGAATATTATCAATGTTTTTTATAAAGACTACCTCAAAATTCAGTTCATTAAGGTTTTCGATAAGTGCACCGTGGCCGGCAGGTCTGAAGAGTAATTCAGAGTTATTTAGTCGGAACGGATTGTTATCAAGATCGACAGCAATGGTATCTGTAGACCTTTTTTGAGTAGTAAAGATAATTTCATACTCACAGCCGTATCTCACTTTATACTCTCTCTTTTTTACCTCAGCAAGCTCTTTGAACAACTCCATATGTTCAGGTGAAACAGTAAAAGTTACGGCAACTTTTCCATCTTTTGATCTGGCATATAATGCAGCCTCTATTAAATGCTCTTCAAAAGGAGTCCTTGTCTCATTGTCATAACGGTGAAATTTAAGCAACCCCTTTGGCAGTTGACCATAATTAAGCCCATCTGATTCAAGTAATTTTTTGATAACATAAGAGATATCCTCTGTATTAAAAACTCCTGTCTTCTCAAGATCATCATAAAAAGCAAACTTTCTGATATCACGGAAGAAGATGTCGTCGTAATTTTTACTATCTGCCAGTTCATAAAGTCTCTTAAACATCCGTGTTGCTGCACCTGAAGCAGGGATAAATTTACAGGCAGAGCCATTGAAGTGCATAAACCTCCTCTCAGCAGAACTCTTCTCTTTTTCAGTCAGAACTCTGATACCTTTTCGAGGTGTTGCCGCTTT
The DNA here is from genome assembly GCA_002425935.1 of Bacteroidales bacterium UBA5548. Lineage (GTDB taxonomy): Bacteria > Bacteroidota > Bacteroidia > Bacteroidales > UBA932 > Bact-08. Next base: position 15,733 of record DINE01000018.1, read on the forward strand.
TACTATATCAGGAAAAGGAAAACCCGTCTTAAATACCTCTATCTGTTGCATGACTTCTTCCCGGGTAATACCAAGCTGTGCCATCTGATCAAAGTCTTTGACTGTAAACATAATGTACTAATTAATAATTAATTAATAATTTCCAAAAGCTTATTTATGAACGAACCGCTAAATTCCCTCCTGTATTTGTAATCCTCTCTGATTTTTTCGAAACCACCCGGATTATCCCTTAGCTTTTTATCCTCTGTCATAACAGGAAAGAGACTCTCCATTAATATGGAAACCTTTTCGTACTTTTCTAAAGAATCATCAAGTGTAACGCTCTTATAAACTATCTCAGGCACCTCAATAGAGTAATTCAAAAGAGAATCAACCTTAAAATATTTTGCAATGTTTCTTACAGAGTAGACGGTCGCATTAATCTTACCTTCAAGAGAGTAGCCTGCAATATGAGGCGTAGCGATATCAGTAGCAAAAAGGTAATCTGTATTAATATGGGGCTCTCCTGACCAAACATCTGATATTATTGCACCAAATTTGTCTCTCATCTTAACAACATCAAATTCATTAATCACCTCACCTCTGGAGCTGTTAATCAGAACTGTGCCCTTATGTATCCTCTCTATCAGATTGGCAGAAAACATCCCTTTCGTCTCTTCTGTCAGCGGAACATGAAATGAAATGGCCGAACAATTGTCAGCAATCTGCTCAAGAGAATAGTAATCGAGAGGAGCAAGTGTTTGTCTGTCAGGATAAAGGGAGGGGTCTACACCCCTTTCAACCATTTTTTTATGAGAAAAATAGTCCGGACACTCTTCCAATAACTTTTTAACCGGAGGGTCACACCTCATTACTTTTATTCCTAAAGATGATGCTGTCGCTGCCAGTCTCTCCCCTACATTACCGGCGCCCACAATACCAAGATTCTCTTTAAAAACATCTCTCTTTTTATTTCTACCTGTAACAAAAAGCGAGGTTAAAACATACTGAACAACTCCGGATGCATTACATCCTGCTGCATTATATACTTTAATGTCTTTGCTTTCACAATATTTAAGGTCGATGTGGTCATTACCAATTGTAGCAGTAAAGATTGCTTCTACATCACTCCCTTCGAGCAAGCTGCTGTCACATTTAGTTCTTGTTCTGATCATCAACGCATTTATACCATTTAAATTATCGCGTTTAATTTCAGAACCTTTTAAATAAACGACATTAAAATTTTGTTCAAGCACTCCTTGAACAAAGGGTATATCAGAATCAATAATTATACTATATCTTTTATTTTGCATCTACTTGAATATAATCTCCTTTACCACTTCTGAATTCAGTATTTGGTTAATTTTTTCAACAAGCTGAATTCTAATCATAAATAGCTGTGTTCTTGCTGCCGAGGATGAAATCTTGCAATACAATTTACCCTCTTTAAAAAATTTCTCCGTTGTATATTCGGCCATTCGGCTCCCGACGGCCTTATCCCATGCATCAAACACCTCCATGCGTTTAATACCTGTTTCCAGACCCTCCGCTTTAAGAAAGTCTCCGAATATTTCCCCTAACAACATCGCCTTTTGCCGCCTCATTTTAATTTCCCTGAAATTATTTCAAATGACTTTGAACTTCCGTTAATTTTTTCTAGAATTCCTCCAATCCTCACCTTATTGCTGTCAGTAATAAATATCTGTCCGAAAAAGTCAGAAGAGACCATATTCAGCAACGACTCCACCCTTAACATATCGAGTTTGTCAAAAACATCGTCGAGCAAAATAACAGGCGAACATCCGTGCATTTCACGCATAATCTCAAACTGAGCAAGCTTAAGAGAGATAAGGAATGTCTTTTGCTGCCCCTGGGAGCCACACAGTCTGAAAGGGTGACCGTTCATAAGAAACTGAAGATCATCTTTCTGAACTCCGGCCGTTGTGTATTTCAATAATTTATCCCTATCAAGTGAAGCCCTCAGCAGAGCCTCAAGAGATCCGTTGTCCAGATCCGATTTATACCTGATATCTATCGTCTCTCTTCCGCCCGAGAGCATGTCGTAATATTTCAGCGTTAGAGGCAGAAGTTTGCCGGTAAAAATCCTCCTTTTTTCATGGATATATTCTGCATTGTGGGAGAGCCTTTCGGTAAATGTGTCAAGGAGGTCTTCATTCAGAGGACTCTCTTTTAAATATCTGTTTCTCTGCTGAAGAAGATGGTTGTAGTTCTGAACCCTCCTTAGATACTCCCTGTCCAGTTGTGAAATAATTGAGTTAAGAAATTTTCTTCGTTCTTCTCCCGACTCATTAATTAGACAAGTATCGTATGGCGAAACCATTACAATAGGAATATGACCAATATGATCTGACAACTTCTGATAACTCTTGGAGTTTCTTTTGATATTTTTCTCTCCGCTTCTATTAATTGACACAGAGATGATTTCTGCAGAGTTGTCAGGGTTTGTGTACTCTCCTCTTAAAACAGTAAATTCGTGATTATATGAGATATTTTGCTGGTCAAGATTTGAAAAATAGCTCTTTGTCATAGAGAGGTAATAAACCGTATCAAGAAGATTTGTCTTGCCGGATCCGTTATTACCGGTAATACAGTTAAGTTTGGGAGAAAATTCAGCCTCTGCCTCAGTAATATTCTTAAAATTAGAAATAATCAGCTTCTTGAGATACATCTGTATAAAAATTGACAAACAAAGTTACTGATTTTATCCATTATTAATTTGAGATTAGATAAAATATTGTAAATTTGCCACCTGCTAAAAATTTTTAGAAATGTCAAAGAAAATTAAACACCAAGATCCGGAAGAGAAGGTTGAAAATGCTCTGAATCAGACTGAGCACTTCATTGAAAAACACAAAAATACATTAATTTATTCTGCCATTGCCGTTATTGCGGTTGCAGCTGTTGGCTTTGCTTATCAGCATTTATACCGTAAGCCGTTAAAAGAGGAGGCACTTACTCAAATGTTTGTGGCTGAACAGTATTTTCGTGCAGACTCATTTAATCTGGCCCTGAACGGAGACGGAAACTCACTTGGATTCAAGCAAATTATAAGCGAATATGGCTCTGCTGCTGCAGGATCGGTATATATGTATGCCGGAATCAGCGAACTGCAGCTTGGAAACTTTGAAGAGGCTATCAAAAACCTTAAGAAGTATCGTTCAGAAGACCCTGTTCTTCAGGCAAGAGCAATATCTAACATAGGAGATGCCTATGCGGGACTTATGAATTACAAAGAGGCACTTAGTTTCTATCTTAAAGCCGCTGCTCACTCTGACAATGTATTTGCAGCAACATATATGTTAAAGGCTGGCTTGATATACGAAGAGCTTGGAAACAAAGCTGACGCCGTAAAAATTTACGAAGAGATAAAGGTTAAATATCCTCAGAGTCTTGAAGGGTATGAAGCTGACAAATATATCGCTAGAATTAGCCAGTAAAATCTAGGTTCCGGTAAAAATTTAAGGATAATGGGAAGAGCATTCGAATTTCGTAAGGAGAGAAAGCTGAAGAGATGGGGCAATATGTCCAAAGTTTTTACGCGTATTGGTAAAGAGATTACCATGGCGGCAAAGAGCGGAGGCCCCGACCCCGACAATAACCCCCGCCTTCGCGCTCTTATCTCCACTGCACGCTCAGAAAATATGCCTAAGGATAATGTAGAAAGGGCTATTAAAAGAGCTGTAGAGAAGGAGCATAACGACTACAAAGAGATTGTGTACGAAGGATACGGTCCACACGGAATAGCATTTCTGATAGAGACTGCAACCGATAACCCCACAAGAACTGTAGCCAATGTCAGAAGCTACTTCAATAAGTATAACGGATCTCTTGGAACATCCGGAAGTGTTGAATTTATGTTCGAACACAAGTGTGTTTTCAAAATTAAGGCGGCTGAGTCTGTAAATATCGAAGACCTTGAACTTGAACTGATAGACTACGGAGCAGAAGAGCTGTTCATGGAGGAGCAGGAGATAGTTATTTACGGTAGCTTTGAATCATACGGATCTATACAGAAGTTTATTGAGGAGAGAGGTTATGAACTTATCTCCGGCGGCTTTGAAAGGATACCCACAACTGAATTAAAGCAGTTAAGTGATGCCGATAAAGCTGATATTGAAAAACTTATTGATAAGTTTGAAAACGACGACGATGTTCAGAATGTGTATCACACCATGGCAAACTAAGCAGATAACAACTAAAAAAAGTGACCGTAAAAAACGGTCACTTTTTTTTTGGGATAAACTTTATAATTACATACCTTTGCCGGATATTTTTTTTAAATTTATAATCAAAATCATTATACTGTCATGAAACTATCGCATATTGAGCACATCGGTATCGCAGTTAAGTCATTGGAAATATCCATCCCTCTCTACGAGGAGCTGCTGGGGCTAAAGTGTTATGCCGTTGAAGAGGTTGCAGAACAAAAGGTAAAGACTGCTTTCTTTAAAATAGGAGACACAAAAATTGAGCTTCTTGAAAGCACCGATCCTGAGGGTCCTATCGGGAAATTTCTTGAAAAGAAGGGCGAGGGTGTTCATCACATAGCTTTCGCAACTGAAGACGGCCTTCAAAAAACACTGGATGAGCTTTCAGGAAAAGGGATTCAGCTAATTGACAAAACACCGAGAAAAGGAGCAGAAGGAATGAACATCGCTTTTCTTCATCCAAAGTCAACAGGAGGTATACTTACAGAACTTTGTGAGGATCCCTCAAAAGCATAGATCCAACAAAATTAATATTATATAAAATGAGCCAACAACTAGAACAGGTCAAAGCACTTATTCAGCTTCGGGACAAAGCACGCCTTGGAGGCGGACAGAAAAGGATTGACTCTCAGCATCAGAAGGGCAAATATACTGCCCGTGAGAGAATTACCATGTTACTCGACGAGGGCAGCTTCGAAGAGTTTGATATGTTTGTGACACACCGCTGCACAAACTTCGGGATGGAGAAGGAGACATTCCTCGGGGATGGAGTCGTTACAGGATACGGAACAATTGACGGAAGACTTGTGTATGTATTTGCACAGGATTTTACCGTATTCGGAGGTTCGCTGTCTGAGAGTTTTGCAATGAAAATCTGCAAAATCATGGATCAGTCCATGAAGATGGGAGCTCCGGTAATTGGTATAAACGATTCAGGCGGAGCAAGAATTCAGGAGGGTGTTAATGCACTTGCCGGTTATGCAGAAATTTTCCAGAGAAATATTCTCGCATCAGGAGTTGTTCCTCAGATCTCTGCAATCTTCGGCCCATGTGCCGGAGGAGCAGTATACTCCCCTGCTCTTACCGACTTTAACATTATGACCAAGGGAACAAGTTATATGTTTCTTACAGGTCCGAAAGTTGTAAAAACAGTCACAGGAGAAGATGTTACTCAGGAGCAGCTTGGCGGAGCAAGTGTTCATGCAACAAAGAGCGGAGTGGCTCACTTTGCTGTTGATACTGAGGAAGAGGGAATCAAGGTTATCAGAGAACTACTCTCTTACCTGCCTCAAAACAATCTTGAGGAGGCACCACTGGTTCCTACAGCCGATCCTATTGACAGACTTGAAGATACACTTAACGAAATTATACCTGACAGCCCTAACAAGCCTTACGATATGTACGAGGTAATCGGCTCCATTGTTGACGAAGGTAAGTTTCTGGAAATCCATAAAGATTACGCTACCAATATAATTGTCGGCTTTGCCCGTTTTAATGGAATCTCAGTTGGTATTGTAGCCAATCAGCCTAAAGTTCTTGCCGGAGTACTTGATAACAATGCATCAAGAAAAGCTGCAAGATTTGTTCGCTTCTGCGACGCATTTAATATTCCACTGGTTACACTGGTAGATGTACCCGGTTTCCTTCCGGGAACGCAGCAGGAGTATGGCGGAATTATCCTTCATGGCGCTAAACTGCTTTATGCATACGGAGAGGCAACTGTTCCTAAAGTTACTGTTACTCTCAGAAAATCATATGGCGGTGCATATTGCGTGATGAGCAGTAAACACCTCAGAGGGGATATCAACTACGCCTGGCCTACTGCAGAGATTGCGGTTATGGGTCCTTCAGGAGCAATTGAAGTTCTGTACGGAAAAGAGGTTGCTGCAGCAGATGATCCGGCAGCATTATCGGCACAAAAGGAGAAGGATTACAGAGATGCGTTTGCAAATCCTTACAATGCAGCAAGATTCGGCTATATCGACGATGTTATCGAACCAAGAAATACCCGTTTCAGAATTATTCGTGCACTGCAGCAGCTTTCAACCAAAAAGCTTGTAAATCCACCTAAAAAGCACGATAATCTTCCGCTATAATCAAAAAGGACGAGAGATGAAAAAAGGTTTACTAATACTTTTACTGTCCGTAGTTACAGCTACTTTGAACATTGCCGGTGCGCAAAATATGTCAGACATGAGAATTAATGAAATTCTTGTTGTCAACACCGATGATTTCACTGATGACTACGGCAATAAAAGCGGATGGATTGAATTGTTCAATACATCTTATGGAACTGTTGACATTGGAGGATGCTACATTACCAATGATCCCGATAACCTGACTAAGTACATGATTCCGAGGGGTGATGTGCTAACAAAGGTAAAACCCAGACAACATACACTTTTCTGGGCAGATTCCAAGCCTCACAGAGGTACATTCCACCTGAATTTCAGTCTGGAAAACTCCGGCGAGATTCTGTTTATCAGCAGTGATGGTAAGACAATTATCGACCGTATAAAAATACCTCATGACCTGCTTGCTGAGAATGTATCCTACGGAAGAATAAGGGATGGTGTTAATGTTATGGCAGATAAAAAAAACATAGATATGTCTGCTACGTGGGGTGTTCTTAGCAGAACATCTCCTAGTACAAACAACTTTGGTGTCGATAAAGAGCCGCCGGGCATGATATTTATGAAGATTGACCCATACGGTGTAATTATGTCATTTACTGCTATGTTTGTGGTCTTTCTGTCATTGATTATTTTGTATCTGGTATTCAAAAATATTGGAAAATACAATATAAGAATTAGCAGAAAGAGAGCAGAAAAAGCAGCGGCAGGAACAAAAAGAGTTGTTCCGGAAGAGGAGGCCTCGGCGGAGGTATTTGCAGCAATATCAATGGCTCTGCATGCGTTTTACGAGGACAATGATTCACATGATATTGAAAATACAATACTTACCATTCAAAAGGTTACTAGAAATTACTCTCCTTGGAGTTCTAAAATTTACACTTTAAGGGAGAGACCGGTAAAAAAGTAGATTATTATAATGTTCATTTAGAAAAAGTATAAAAATGAAAGAGTACAAACTTAAAATAAACGGTAACGATTACACTGTAACTATTACCGATATTGAGGACACAGTTGCCGAGGTAGAGGTGAACGGAATCCCATTTAAGGTAGAGATAGAGAGATCATCAAAGAAACAGACAGCCTCGTTACCAAAAATGAATAAGCCTGCTCAGGTTGAAGCAAACGTTGCTCGTCCGGTGGTTTCAGGCTCAGAGACTGTAGTTACCTCTCCGCTTCCGGGTGTTATACTTGAAGTATCGGTTAAAGAGGGTGATGCCGTAAAAAAAGGTCAGAAACTTATGATTCTTGAAGCTATGAAGATGGAGAACGTAATTGAATCTACTGCTGACGGAAAGGTAACAAGCATTAAGGCAAACAAAGGAGACTCTGTTCTTGAGGGTGCTCCGCTAATAATAATTGGATAAGATGGAAAATAAAGGTATTTTTTCCCTGCTTACAGATAACCTAGAGACATTTCTTCAGTACACCGGGTTTGCTAATGCTACGCCAGGGCACATTCTGATGATTCTCATAGGCCTTCTCTTTATCTACCTTGCAATAAAGAAGGATTGGGAACCACTTCTACTTATTCCAATCGGATTTGGTATAGTAATAGGGAACATCCCGTTATTTCCGGGTCTTAGCGTTGGTGTTTATGAAGAGGGATCCGTACTTAACATCCTTTACCAAGGTGTTCAGAAGGGCTTTTATCCGCCTCTGATATTTCTTGGTATCGGAGCAATGACTGATTTCTCTGCACTGATATCCAATCCAAAACTTATGCTAATCGGAGCAGCAGCTCAGTTTGGTATTTTTGGTGCATATGCCATTGCGCTGGCAGCAGGATTCGCCCCTGCTGAAGCCGGGGCAATCGGTATTATCGGTGGTGCTGACGGCCCTACTGCAATCTTCCTCTCTTCAAGACTTGCACCTGACTTAATGGGTGCAATTGCGGTATCCGCATATTCTTATATGGCTCTAGTTCCTGTTATTCAGCCGCCGATTATGAGGCTGCTTACAACACATAAGGAGCGTCTTATCAGAATGAAGGCTCCACGCGCTGTATCTCAGACAGAGAAAAAACTCTTCCCGATAATCGGATTTTTGTTAACTGCGTTTATTGTACCTTCAGGTCTTCCTCTTTTAGGTATGCTCTTTTTTGGTAACCTACTCAAGGAGAGCGGTGTCACAAGAAGGCTTGCCGAGACTGCCAGAGGTCCGCTTATTGATGTTGTCACAATTCTTATTGGTGTAACCGTAGGATGTTCAACACAGGCAGATAAGTTCCTTCAGATTAAATCGGTTTATATCTTCATGCTAGGCGCAGGATCATTTGTGATAGCTACTTCAGCCGGGGTACTCTTTGTAAAATTGTTCAACCTGTTTCTTAAAGAGGGTAATAAGATCAATCCGCTTATTGGTAATTCAGGTGTCTCTGCTGTACCGGATTCAGCCAGGGTATCAAACAATGTTGGGCTTGAATATGACAGGACTAACTACTTACTGATGCATGCAATGGGACCAAATGTAGCCGGGGTAATCGGCAGTGCTGTTGCAGCCGGAATTTTGCTTGGATTCCTGACCTAGGAAGTTTTATAATTTAATAAAAAAAGCACCTCTGATAGGGTGCTTTTTTTATTTTTTAGTATCTTTGGCAAATTTAAAAACCATATGAGATATGCAAAATAAATTGCAAGAGCTTACCAGTAAACTTTACGCCGAAGGTCTTTCAAAAGGGAAAAAAGAGGCTGAAGATCTTAAGGCAAAGGCAAAAATTGAGGCTGAAGAAATCATTGCCAAAGCAAAGGATGAGTACAAAGAGATTCTTGAAAAAGCGAAGAAAGATGCTCACGATTACAAAGTTAAGATTGAGAACGAAGTCAGGATGGTATCCAGGCAGACTCTTGCAACAGTGAAACAAAATATCGAAGAGGTGATTGTGACCAAGGCTGTCGAAAAACCTGTAAAAGAGGTTTTGGAGAGTAAGGATTTTCTGGGAAGTGTAATTAAAGCAGCTATTGAAGCCTTTAACCCTTCAAAAGGAGAAGCAGCCACACTTGAAATTCTTTTACCTGAAAAAATGCAGGCAGAACTTGATTCATTTTTAAAGAGTGAGATTAACAGGCAACTCAACTCAGGAGTTGAAGTCAGGTTTGACAAAAAGCTACAAAATGGTTTTAAAATCGGGCCTAAAGAGGGGGGCTACCATATCAGCTTTACAGATAAAGATTTTCAGGAGCTTCTTTCGCAATATCTCAAACCTAAAACCCGCGAATACTTATTTTCGGAATAGCGATGGCAAACTATCACTATATCATCGCGGGACTCCCTGATCTGGCATTAGACTTCGAGAGCTCAGGCTTTAACTTTGATTCGTTACTGGATCAGGTTATCACTTTAAGCTCACCCGAAGATGTAAGGTGTATAGAGTGGCTTCTTTTTGCTCAAAAAGAGGAAAACCTAAATAACCACTTTTACAGAGCCGCATCAAAATCAAAAAACAGATTTATTAGGGAATATTTCAAGTACGACCTTGAAATCAGAAATATTCAGGCAGCATATATATCTCGAAAAAATTCATCTGATGTTTCTGAATATCTGGTAGGAACAAATGAATTTACAGAACTTCTCAAAGCAGGCAAAGGATCTGATTTCGGACTCTCTCTTATATCAGAGAACGCAGCTTCTGTAATTAAGGTTCTCGAGAATGAAAATATTCTTGAAAGAGAACAACTTCTTGACAATCTTCGCTGGAACAGAGCGAACGAAATATGCACATTTAATTACTTTGACATGGATGTCATTCTTTGCTTCCTTCTGAAAGCCTCTATTGTTGCAAGGTGGAACAGACTGGACAGAAAGAGGGGTGCTCAGGCATTCAGACAACTGGTAAACGAAGTAAAAGGTACATACAAATCGGAAAACAATAATTAATATATGAAAACCAAAGGAACAGTTACAGGGATTATCTCCAATCTTGTCACCATTGAGGTTGATGGTCCGGTATCTCAGAATGAAATCTGCTACATCGATCTTTCAGGGACAAAGCTGATGGCAGAGATAATTAAAGTAAACGGTAAAGAGGCATTTGTACAGGTTTACGAAAGTACCAGGGGATTAAAAAGAGGTGATACCGCTGAATTTCAGGGTCACATGCTTGAGGTTTCTTTAGGCCCTGGTATCCTTTCAAGTATTTATGACGGGCTTCAGAACAATCTGGAGACTATGGAGGGTGTTTTCCTGAAAAGAGGAGAGTACACCCTAGCTCTGAATCAGGAGAAGAGATGGGAGTTTAAACCACTTGCTTCGGCCGGTGACACAGTTCAGGCTGCAGACTGGTTGGGAGAGGTTAAAGAGGGCTGGTTGCCTCATAAGATAATGGTTCCATTCTCATTTAAAGGCAGTTTTACAGTAAAATCTGTGGCGCCTGCAGGAGAATATACTGTAAACGAGACTATTGCAGTACTTGAAGATGAATCAGGCGAAGAGGTTAATGTAACCATGACTCAAAGATGGCCGGTTAAGGTAGCAATAACAAAATATGCAGACAAACCAAGGCCATACAGGATAATGGAGACAAGGGTAAGGGTGATTGACACCTTTAATCCGATTGCAGAGGGAGGAACCGGATTTATCCCCGGGCCTTTTGGCAGCGGTAAAACGGTACTGCAGCACGCAATTTCCAAACAGGCCGACGCAGATGTTATCATTTTTGCCGCATGTGGTGAGCGCGCCAACGAGGTCGTTGAGATTTTCACCGAGTTTCCGCTTCTGGAGGACCCGCGTACAGGTAGAATGCTGATGGAGAGAACCACAATCATATGTAACACTTCAAACATGCCAGTTGCGGCCCGTGAAGCATCAGTTTATACTGCAATGACAATCGGAGAGTATTACAGATCGATGGGACTGAAGGTACTCTTGCTTGCAGACTCAACATCAAGGTGGGCACAAGCACTTAGAGAGATGAGTAACAGAATGGAGGAGCTGCCTGGTGCGGATGCATTCCCAATGGACCTTCCTGCAATTATCTCTAACTTCTATGCTCGTGCAGGTATTGTTAATCTTAATAACGGCCAGACAGGTTCGGTTACATTCATTGGAACTGTTTCTCCTGCGGGAGGTAACCTTAAAGAGCCGGTTACAGAGTCAACTAAAAAAGCAGCAAGATGCTTCTTTGCATTATCACAGAACAGAGCAGACAGAAAGAGATACCCAGCGGTTGATCCGATAGACTCTTACTCAAAATACCTAGAATACCCAGAAATTATAGATGACTTTAAAAAGAGAGTCGGTGAACAATGGGTAGAAAAAGTTCTGAAAGGTAAAAATATAGTTCTCAGAGGTAAAGAGGCATTTGAGCAGATAAACATTCTGGGAGATGACGGAGTTCCGCTTGAATATCACAAAAGATACTGGAAATCAGAGTTAATAGACTTTGTAATTCTTCAGCAGGATGCATTCGATAAGATTGATGCTAACTGTCCTATGGAGAGACAGAGCTATATGTATTACCTGGTGCTGGATATATGCGAAAAGGAGTTCGAATTTGAAAATTTCGAAGAGTGTGGTAACTTCTACAAAAAGATAATCAATACTTTGCGTCAGATGAACTACTCTAAGTTCAGGAGCGAAGAGTTCAATAAATACCTCGATCAATTAAATAAGGAGTTAAACGATGGCAAGTAAAGCATTTCAAAAGATATACACGCAGCTTGAGTCAATTACCAAGGCTACAGTTGCCCTGAGAGCTCAGGGGATTACAAACGAAGAACTTGCAACTGTTTCAGGAAGACTCTCACAGGTTGTAAAAATTAAACACGACCTTGTAACGCTTCAGGTTTTTGGCGGAACTGACGGAATTGCTACCAACGCCGAAGTTATATTTTTCGGTGAACCCCCTACCCTTCATGTAAGTGATGACCTTGCCGGACGCTTCTTCAATGCATACGGCGATCCTATTGACAACGGACCCTCTGTGGACGGCGAGAAGAGATTCATTGGAGGACCGTCTGTTAACCCTTACAGAAGAAAGCAACCATCGGAACTTATCCCAACGGGTATTGCCGGTATCGATTTGAATAATACTCTCGTATCAGGCCAGAAAATTCCTTTTTTTGCCGACCCTGACCAGCCATACAATCAGGTAATGGCACAAGTTGCCCTCAGGGCAGATGTCGACAAGATTATTCTTGGAGGAATGGGACTTACAAACGACGACTACCTATATTACAGACAGATCTTTGAGAATGCAGGCGCACTCAATAAAATCATATGTTTTGTTAACACTACAGAGCAACCCCCGGTTGAGCGTCTCCTTATCCCAGATATGGCTCTTACAGCTGCAGAATACTTTGCGGTAGATAAACATGAAAAGGTACTTGTTCTGCTTACTGATATGACTCTTTATGCAGATGCGCTAAGTATAGTAAGTAACAGGATGGACCAGATCCCTTCGAAGGATTCTATGCCGGGCTCGCTATACTCAGACCTTGCAAAGATCTACGAAAAGGCTGTGCAATTGCCGGACGGAGGCTCAATTACAATTATTGCGGTTACAACACTTAGCGGCGGTGATATTACCCACGCTATTCCAGACAATACAGGCTACATAACCGAGGGACAGCTGTTCCTGAGAACAGATTCAGATACCGGAAAAGTGATTGTTGACCCTTTCCGTTCACTGTCAAGGCTTAAGCAACTTGTAATCGGGAAAAAGACGAGAGAAGATCACAACCATGTAATGAATGCAGCAGTAAGGTTATACGCCGATGCAGCAAATGCGAAAACAAAACTTGAGAACGGTTTTGACCTTAGCGACTACGACCACAGATGTCTTGATTTCGCAAAGGATTATTCAAACAGACTACTCTCTATTGAGGTTAATATCAATACTACGCAAATGCTTGATACTGCATGGGAATTGTTTGGAAAATACTTTAACAAGACCGAAGTTAGTATCAAAGGTGAGATCACTGAAAAATACTGGAAAAACTGATAAATACAGAGTATGGCGATAAAATTCCAGTTTAACAAGACATCACTCAACGATCTTAACAAACAGCTTAAGATCAGGGTTAATGCCTTGCCAACTCTTAAGAATAAAGAATCAGCCCTGCGTCTGGAGGTAAAACGTGCTAAAGACCGTTCAGATGAACTTGCCGAAAAACTAAAGTCAGCTCTTGAGTCATATGATTATATGGCCGGACTGTGGAACGAGTTTGAAGCGGGTCTTATCAGGGTTAAAGATGTGGAGTTGGAAGTAGTTAAGATTGCCGGAGTTAAAACACCGTCTTTAAAAGAGGTTATATACGAGGTTAAACCGTTTAACCCTTTTGTAAAACCACTATGGTACTACGATGGTATAAAAATTCTTAAAACACTGGCACAACTCGGAATTGAATCAGAGATTTTCCTTGAAAAGATGAGACTTCTTGACCATGCGAGAAAGAAGACTACTCAAAAGGTGAATCTGTACGAGAAGGTTCAGATACCGGGCTATCAGGAGGCAATACTGAAAATCAAGCGATTCATGGAAGATGAGGAGAATCTCTCCAAAGCATCTCAAAAGATCGTAAAAAAGAGACAACAAGAGGAGGACAGCGTATGATAACAAAAATGGACAAATACTCCTTCATTGTATTTCACACAGATCTTGCACTTTTTCTTGAGAATCTGCAACAGCTGGGCATGGTAGATATTACCAGAGAGAACAAGGCTGTTGATTCTCATTCAAAAGAGTTGTATGACCTTAACACAAGATATACCCGGGCCGCAAGGAGGCTTAACTCATTTGTTTCAGATATCGAAGGGGAATCGGCAGATGCGGCCGTCGAGAAGATCCCTGAGACCGATAACCTTACAGACAGAGAGTTACTTGAACTCACTGAAGAGGCATTTCAGAACAAGGAGCAGTGGGAACAGGAGAGAGAGCAACTGAGGAGAGAGATATCCGAATCCTCTGTGTGGGGTGAATTACACAAAGAGGATATCGATAAACTAAATGCTTTAGGATATAAAATACACCTCTTTTCAACTTCGGAAAAAAGTTTTAAACCTGAATGGGAACAAGAGTACATCATTCATAAGCTAAATGAGGCAAACGGAAAGATTTACTTTGCCGTACTAGCACCTGCAGATGAAGAGTTCTCATTTGAAATTCCAGAGAGCAAACAGCCGGCCAGATCATTTGATATTGCTGAGGATAAGCTTACTGAGCTGAATGTTAAGACAGAGAACAATAAAAGACTCATTCTGAAGCTTACTGAATATACAAGCAGATTTGAAAAGGCATCTGTTAAAGCAGGGGCCCAACTGGATCTCTATCTTGCAGGGATTTCATCTCAAAGAGAGGCTGAGGATACAATAGCGCTACTTACTGGCTTTGCTCCTGTAGAAAACCGGGAGAGTGTTCACTCGTTTCTTGAAAAAGAGCAGATCTATTATCTCACCGAAGATGCTGTCAGTGAAGATAATCCTCCGGTAAAACTCAAAAACAACTTCTTTTCGAGGCTTTATGAGCCTATCGGAGAGCTATACATGTTACCGAAATACGGAGAGACCGACCTTACGCCTTATTTTGCACCTTTCTACATGCTCTTCTTTGGACTATGTCTCGGAGATATGGGTTACGGATTAGTACTGCTTATTGGTGCTGCCATTGCAAAGATCAAAATGCCTAAACTCAGGGGATACCTTACATTAGTTCAGTTTCTTGGTTTGGGTGCAATTTTAATGGCTCTTTTACCGGGAGTGATGTTTGGTGCGAAGCTTCAGGATCTGTTTCCGCTACCTGAATCTGTAACCAGCCTGTTCTTCTCTGACCTTAAAATGTTTTGGTTTGCTATCATATTCGGTTTGGTTCAGATAGTTTTTGCCAGACTACTAAATGCTGTAACTGCAATCATTAAAAAAGGGTGGCAATACGGTATGCATAATATTGGATGGTCTATTGTAATCATTTGGGCTGCATTTAAATATGCATCTTCGATGGTACCGGAACTGGTAATCCCTGCTTTTGCCAACTATGTTGCAATCGCCGGAGCTGCATTAATACTATTCTTCTCCGAAACCGGAGGAAATATATTCGTCAGGCTCGCTAAAGGAACCCTTGCATTCTACGATGTTACATCTATTTTTGGAGACATGCTCTCTTATATCAGGCTTTTCGGTCTTGGAACAGCAGGTGCAATCCTTGGAATGGTAGTAAACTCAGTTGCTATGAGTATGACAGGAATCCCCTATCTGGGATGGTTCTTCGCAGGGGTAATGCTGTTGGTTGGTCATATCGCGGTACTCGCCCTTTCCAGCCTTGGTGCATTTGTACACCCTATGCGTCTGACATTTGTGGAGTTTTATAAAAACGCAAGTTTCTCCGGAGGGGGAAGGGCATTCAGGCCACTTGTAAAAGAAAAAGAATAAATAAGATTATAAACTAAAAAACAATTAAAAAATTATGGAACAATCTTTACCCCTAATCTTAGCTTACTCAGGTATGGCCATAATGCTTGCACTTGCATGTATCGGAAGTGCCATCGGAGTAACAATCGGCGGAAACGCTGCTATCGGTGCAATGAAAAAGAACCCTGACATCTTCGGATCATCAATGATTCTCTGCGCACTTCCGTCTACACAGGGTCTTTACGGTTTCGCTGGTTTCTTCCTTATGCTCAGCCAGATCAAAGAGATGACAGCACTAACTTTAAACCAAGGTCTTGCTGTATTTGCGGTTGGTCTTGCACTTGGATTTGTAGGTTTGTATTCAGCAATAAAGCAAGCCTCATTAGTAGCTAATGGTATCGTTGAAATGGGTAACGGACATGATGTATTCGGTAAAACCATGATTCTGGGTGTGTTCCCTGAATTATATGCCATTCTTGCCTTTGCCGCAGCTTTCCTTGCGCTTCCGGCATAAGTGAAATTATAATAAAAGATTGGGTGTTAGGGTTAAATTTCGTACCTTAACACCCTTATTTTATTATAGAATAATTATTGTAACAAGCTTATATTATGACACTTATCAAATCAATTTCGGGTATCAGAGGTACTATTGGAGGTGAAGAGGGCAGCTCATTTACCCCGTTGGATATTGTCAAATTTACATCAGCTTATGCATCACTGATCAAAACACAGGCAGGTTCAAAAAAGAGGTACAAAGTGGTTGTGGGCAGAGATGCCAGAATTTCAGGAGAGATGGCAGACAGCATAGTATGCGGTACGCTTGTCTCCTGTGGAATAGATGTGGTAAACGCAGGTTTAGCCTCTACACCTACTGTTGAAATGGCTGTAATGTTTGAAAAGGCAGATGGTGGAGTAATTCTTACAGCTTCTCATAACCCTAAGGAGTGGAATGCACTCAAACTTCTTAACAATAAAGGAGAGTTTTTAAGTGCTGCCGACGGTGAAGAGCTGCTTGAACTTATCGAAAGAGGGATTTATGGTTATGTTGATGTTGATAATCTGGGAATTATTACCAAAAAAGATTTCACACGACAGCATATAGAAGCAGTTCTCTCCCACCCTCTTGTTGATACAGAGGCAATCTACAGGGAGGGATTTAAAGTTGTTCTTGACGCTGTCAACTCAGTTGGGGGGATAATAATGCCTGCATTGCTTGAGGCCTTGGGTGTGAGTGTTATTAAAATTAATTGCGAACCTAACGGAAGGTTTCCTCACAATCCTGAACCGCTTCCCGAACATCTGTCAGAACTTTCGGCTACAGTTGTAAAGGAGAATGCCGACCTTGGAATAGCTGTCGATCCCGATGTTGACAGACTGGCCCTTATTTGTGAAGATGGAAACACATTCGGAGAGGAGTATACTTTGGTTGCAGTTGCACAATATGTACTGTCAGTTACAAAGGGGCCTACAGTTTCAAACCTCTCATCATCAAGAGCACTAAGAGATATTACAGAACAAGCCGGTGAGAGATACTACCCCTCTGCCGTTGGTGAGGTTAATGTAGTGGCAGAGATGAAAAGGGTTGGCGCAGTTATCGGAGGTGAGGGAAATGGTGGTGTAATAGTCCCCGATCTCCATTACGGGCGTGACGCTCTGATTGGCACGGCCCTCTTTTTAAGCCATCTGGCAAGGGAAAGAAAGACGATGTCAGAGCTCAGATTCTCTTATCCGGCATACTTTATGTCCAAAAAAAGAGTAGATCTTCCGGCTTCTGTAAATATTGACAATATTTTTGAGCAGATAAAACAAAGATATTCTGCACAAAATATAAATACTGTTGACGGAGTTAAAATTGATTTCGAGAGTGAAAAGATGTGGGTACATCTAAGAAGATCCAACACAGAGCCTATTATCAGAGTATATTCAGAGGCCTTGACAGTTGAATTGGCTGAAAAAATCTCTCAGGAAGTTGTTAATGAAATTAATAAATTGATTTAAGATGTTTTCATTCAGAACTACACCTCTGATCGAACAGCCCGATCTGGTTCTCAGAGGAGGCAGACTTGGTCTTTTGTGCAATCAGGCAGCGTGGCACCCCGAATATGGAGAATACCTTTTCGAAACACTTTACAAAAAAGGGCTTTTGAAAAGAGTTTTCATGCCGGAACACGGCCTCTTTGGAGAGCTTCAGGATCAGGTAAAACTTGATAAAACAGACGCATACAATAATCTGGAGTACAACGAATGTGAGTTTGTCTCATTGTACGGCACGGGAGAGGAGTCTCTAAGTGCACGAGCCGATAAACTCGCTGATATAGATGCACTTATAATAGAATTGCAGGATGTCGGTTCAAGGTACTATACCTTCAATTCCACAATATTGAATCTTTTTAAGACTCTTAAAAAAGAGAATATAAATCTGCCTGTTTACCTGATAGACCGTATTAATCCGGCAGGAAGACAGGTTGAGGGAACTATGCTCAGGAAAGAGTACGAATCTTTCATAGGTATCGAAGGGCTACTTCACAGACATGGACTTACAATCGGCGAAACAGCATATTTGCTTTATAACGAGATAAATGCAAAGTTTCCCCTCCATATAATTTCGTACAATGCCCAGAGCATTTCAAGAGAGATGCTTCCATGGAGTATATCTCCCTCTCCAAATATTCCAGGGCTTTTTACATGCCATTTTTACAGTGGTCAATGCCTGTGGGAAGGAACTAATGTGAGTGAAGGCAGGGGAACAACAAGGCCATTTGAGGTATTTGGCGCTCCTTTTATGGAGTCTTTGATCAAATACAACAATGAGAATAAATATTTAAACTGGAACGACTCTGCTCACCCAATACACGATCCGGCTGTATTTATCAGGTGGACAAAATTCATACCTGTATTTCATAAATATACATCCGAAGTCTGCTTTGGATTCCAGCTTCACCCTGTTCCCGGAGTGCAGTACCATGCACTGGCACACAATTTGCGCATAATGAACTTCGTTCGCACCAACTGCAGTGACTTTGCCTTCAGAGAGGGCAGATATGAAGCCGGGAACGATCGCACGGCAATAGAACTACTTCTTGGTGATTCTGTTCTTATTGATTATGTAAACGACAAACATAACTGGGATGATGTCAAAGAACATATGAAGGTCGAAGAGCAGAAGTGGATAAGAAAGGCAAAGAGATTTATGCTCTACGAAGAGCAGCTTTTCAGATGTAAATAGGTAAAATTTTAATAACTGATTTTAAAAAAATGGCAAATCCGGTTTTAACAGAGAAGATATTCAGAGATGCATCAGTAAGTGAATCAAGCGGAGTGATGACCGTTAGAGGTACTGCAGTCAAATCGCTTGTATTGGTACTTATGGTACTTGCAGGTGCGTCATATACCTGGAAGGTGTTTTACGAAGCAATCAATCCTGCTTCGGTAAATCCATGGATGTGGGGAGGAGTGATTGGGGGATTCATTACTGCAATAATTATTAGCTTTAAGCCAAAACTGGCCCAGTATCTTGCACCTTTATACGCTGTACTGCAGGGCCTTTTCCTTGGTGCAATTTCTGCAATGTTCAATCAGGCTTTTGCAGAGAGTGCTCCCGGAATTGTTATGAATGCAACGTTGCTTACAATCATTACAGCAATGGTGATGCTTTTGGTATACCGCTCAAGGATAATTAAGGTTGATGGAAAATTTGCAAGGATAATGGTGATTGCGGTTGGTGCTATTGCCTTCTACTACTTTATCAGCATAATACTCTCTCTTTTCGGGGTAAATCTCACACTTTTACATAACAGCGGACCACTTAGTATTGGAATTAGTATTGTAATTATTCTGGTGGCAGCTTTCAGTCTTTTGCTTGACTTTAACTTTATTGAAAAAGCATCTCAGGCAGGTGCACCAAAATATATGGAGTGGTATGGTGCATTCGGACTTATGGTAACTTTGATCTGGCTTTATCTCGAGATGCTAAAGCTCCTTGCAAAGTTTGCAGGAAACAGAGATTAAACATGCTAAATATTTGCATAGTTCTAAATATTTTGTACTTTTGCAACCCCATAATAATTAAATTCTAAAGTAATGAAAAAAGGAATCCATCCCGAAATCTACCGTCTTGTAGCTTTCAAGGATATGTCAAACGACCATGTATTTATTACACGTTCGTGTGCAAATACAAGAGAGACACTGGTTCACGAAGGTGTTGAATACCCTCTCATCAAACTTGAAATTTCAAATACATCTCACCCATTCTATACAGGTAAGATGAAGCTTGTTGACACTGCTGGTCGCGTTGATAAATTCATCAACAGATACAAGAACGTCAAAAAGTAATTTTAAATTATACACACTGACAAAAAAACCACCTGAAATCAGGTGGTTTTTTGTTTCAATCCATCTTTTACAACAAAATTGCAATTCAGGCACTTTCCATCCTCACGCAATAATCTGTTCAGCTTGCTTTACAACAAAATTGTAATTCCGGCACTTTCCATCCTCACGCAATAATCTGTTCAGCTTGCTTTACAACAAAATTGCAATTCCGGCACTTTCCATCCTCATGCGCTCACCTGTTCGCTCTTCCGGCTGAGGTGCCTGCAGTGCAATTTTGTCACTTGAGCATTTCAAATACCTCTCTTTCAACCGCCATTCTGCAATTCCGGCACTTTCCATCCTCATGCGCTCACCTGTTCGCTTTTCCGGCTGAGGTGCCTGCAGAGCAATTGGCGGTTGAAGACCGAAAATAGTTTTCAACAGGTTTTGCGAATGGCAGATGGTTCGATTAAATTTGTACTCTACACTTTTTTAAAATAAAAATTTTGCACTACGATGAGAACGCTGCAAGAGCTTGCTGACAAATACAATGACTTAGAGTACTTCCGGAATGATCCAGTGATTTTTCCCCGTCATTTTAAAGAGCTTTATATCCAGGGTAAAGCATCACTGCAGGATATAGAGATTGCAGCACTTTTATGTGCTCATCTGGCATGGGGACGCAGGGAGATGATTGTGCGAGATTGCAAAAGGCTTCTTGATGAGATGGGCTGGCAGCCATTTAACTATATAATGTATGCAGATTACAGATGTGACAACCAGAGCCTCCACAGAACCATAAAATGGAGCGAAATCGCCTTGATAATGGCTAATCTTAAAGAGTATTATAATAAGGAGAGCACTCTGGAGATCCTGAATGTTGATGAGATAAGAGTACGTATATTTGGCCGCAAATCGGATCCAAAAGCAGCAAACAAAAAGATTCACATGTTCAGGAGATGGCTTGTGAGAGATGACAATATTGTTGACCTTGGAATTTGGAAAAATACTGATCCTGCCAATCTGATAATTCCCCTCGATGTACATGTTCACAGAACTGCTCTTGATCTTGGGATTACAAAAAGAAGGAGTGCTGATTATACAACTGCATTGGAAATAACAAACTATTTAAAGATGGTTTTCCCGGGTGATCCATGTAAGGGAGACTTTGCACTCTTCGCAAAAGCTGCTTCAAAAAGTGGCTTATAATTTGTATCTTTGAATGGGCAGAAATCAATGTATGGCTAATCTTTATATAATATCAGGTTGCAACGGAGCGGGAAAAACTACCGCCTCATACACTATCTTACCGGAGATGTTGTCATGTAAGGAGTTTGTTAACGCAGACGAAATTGCACGAGGACTTTCTCCATTTAAACCCGAGAGCGTAGCTATTCAGGCCGGGAGGATTATGGTTGACAGAATTAAGAACCTAATTGCCAACGGCACAGATTTTGCACTTGAGACTACTCTGGCAACAAGAACACATTCTAAAGTGATCAGGTATGCACAGGCAAACGGATATAAAGTCACATTGGTCTTTTTCTGGTTAAACATGCCAACACTTGCAATTGAGAGAGTTAAAATGAGGGTAGCATCAGGGGGGCACAATATTGAAGAAAAAACTATCCGCAGAAGATACGACTTTGGAATAAAAAACTTATTTTCGCTGTATATTCCACTATGTGAATATTGGATGATAATAAACAACTCCTCGATCCCTCAAGAGCTTATTGCTGAGGGAGGTAGTAACTTGGAAACAAAAATTTACAACAAAACCACCTACAACAAAATTGCTAATTATGAGCGAATTAGAGACTAGAGAACTAAGAGAAAGTATTCTCAACGGTTTGAACATCGCCCTACATCGCCTTATTCAGGAAAAAAAGAGAAACAATTCAGAATTGGCTATATCCACCAGAGGAAAGGTGGTTAAAGTAAGAGCCAGCGAACTGTAATCTTTCATTCGTTATGATTAAAATAAGACATTTAATGCTACTGCTGGCACTTACCGGCAGTAGTTTTTTATTTGCACAGGTAAGAATCTCATCTGATTTTGATACCGGAAGCATAGGTAAATATTCTCTGCTGGATTCGGTATGGGTCAAGAGAGGTGCAAATGACTCACTCCTTACACTTACATATGAAATACACTCCAGATTCGATCCTCTAAATCCTGTTGATACATCACTCAGGCCAAGCGCAAGATGGTACCATTTCAGAATGGAAGGGGTAAAGGGAAAACAGATCTTTTTAAACATTAAAAACTCAGAGGTAATTCGCCCGTTTTACTCTTATGACGGAGTCAACTACAAGAGGTTTGAAGAGGTAGAGAACCAGTTTCGAGGAACCATAAATAAAATATTCACCTCTGACACGGTCTATATTTCTCATTTTGTTCCCTACACTTACTCCAGATTTAAGGATAAGATGAAGCACTGGAAATCTTATGATTATGTTAAACATGAGATAATCGGAGAGAGTACTCAGGGAAGGCCGTTAGAGATGATTACTGTAACTAACGATGATTTTGATGTTACTGAAAAAAAGGCTATCTGGATACATGGCAGGTCTCATCCCAGTGAATCCCCATCAAGCTGGCACCTTGAGGCCATGATTGATGAGATCACTTCTGATTCAGAGTTTGGCAGAGAGCTGCGAAAAAATGCAATATTTTATATTGTACCATATATCAATCCTGACGGTGTTTACGGTGGTTACTCTAGATCAACCTCAACCGGTGTGAATATTGAGATAAACTGGGACAGACCAGATTCACTAACAATGCCCGAAGTTAAAGCTCTAAAGGCTGCGCTTGAAAAGGTAACTGCCAATAAGCCGCTTGACCTGCTGCTGAATATGCACTCTCAAATTGCAAACTCCGTTACTTATTGGATTCATACAGCAGAATCAACAACAGATAAATTTCTAAAAGAGCAACTTATGCTCTCCTCTTTAACAATTAATTACACACCTTTTTACCGGCCGAAAGATCAAAGTTTTTCAGCTGTTGCCCCAAGGTATGCCGAGGGTTGGATTTGGGATCGTTTCGGAGAGGCCACACTTGCCATTACATTTGAAACCCCATATACTTTTTACAATGAAGATAGAAGCGGTACCTGGGTTTCAACTGAAAATCTAAAAGAGTTAGGATATTCTGTACTCTATGCTGTAAGTGATCTTTATAATCTTGACAGTAAAAACAGAATACTGGTAAACCTCACTTCAACCAGAAGAAAAAGCGGATGGGCAGTTAGTGATGCTGGATATAAGAGACTATTCTTTGGTGACTCATACCTTATTTCTCAAAAGAGAGGTGCTCGCCTGAAAGTAAAACTGCCTTTGGTTGAAAAAGGAGAATATGAGCTCTATTCATGGGTTGTCGGCCCATCAGCGGAGGTATTTCCGGACAGCGTGAACAGATGGCTTAAAAAGGCTGAAATCACACAAAGAAGAGACGGAAGATTTATATGGAGAATCAGGTCTCAAAATCCGGGAGAAGAAGAAAGCGCAATTTTACTTGTGAGAAAGAGATAGTTTTATATAAATTTGCAAATAGTATTGCCATTATTGCGGTAGTAGCTCAGTTGGTAGAGCATCAGCTTCCCAAGCTGAGGGTCGTGAGTTCGAACCTCATTTACCGCTCAGAGAGAGATCAGAATTTACTGTTCTCTCTCTTTTTATTTAAAAATTTAATGAATTCTGGAGACTCAAGAACCTCTGTCTCATTACAGAGGCCAAGAACAAACCTCCCTACCCCCTCGAAACTGCACACATTATCCTCAAATATATATTCGTTATCAGATAGTTTGACAATCTTTTTTTCTGACAGCGGAAACTCCTCCATCAGCAGATTTGCAGCAAGCATAGACAGCCTTAACTTAACAGGATAATGTTCTGTTCCCGAAAACCTGAATATATCTGTCTTGATGGTAATATGTCTCTCTTTGTGCCTGAAATCATTATTTGTCATAACAGCCTCCTCAACTCTTGAAACTTTATAAAACTTACATAATCCTGTTGATATTTCATAACACAACACATCAACCATATTAATTCCAAATCCGATTGGCTCAACAAGTCTGTCTGTAACAACAGCACTGTGTGACGATCTGTAATTTTTAAGAACAACCTGTTTCTCCAGAGCTATTGAATCAAGAATTGTGTTCACAACTTTACTCTGCCCCGGATGAAGTACAACATCGGCGACTCTTCTGAAATCATAAATGGAGTATAACTTGTTCTTAATGCCTGCAATTGCCGGATTGGTAGTATCAATTGACTCGATTGCCCGTTTTAGTATATAGGCCTCCTCTTCTGTGAAATATACAAGATCCGATATTGTTTTAAAATGACGAGACTCTTTTGCAAACCAAACTTTTCCGCTATCTCTGTTTACAATAAATCCGGTTGATTCAAAAGTATCAATATATCTGTAAATTGTTCTTGGAGAGAGGTCAAGAATTTCTGAAAGTTCATCAATTGAATATTTCCTGTTCTTATCAGACATTAGCTGCATTATTCTCAACAATCTTTCAAGTTTTGGCTGATCCATAATCAATTGGTATTATTTTGCTAAATTAGCCATTTTTAGATTACTTTGCGTAAAATAAAGCAATGACAGAAACAGGTAAAATGATGACCCTCTTCGGAGTTTCCAGAGAGGATCTGCAGCTTCTCGTTAAAACAGCGCTCTCAGACGGAGGTGATTTTGCCGACCTCTATTTTGAACATAGTATCGCTAATGAGTTATCCCTAAGAGATTCAGAGGTTAATTCAACCGGAACTCATGTAGATTACGGCATGGGAGTAAGAGTTCTTTTTGGTGACCAGACAGGATATGCATATACAGAGGTGACAACTTTAGATCAGATGCTTAAAGCCGCAAAAGTTGCATCTAAAATTGCTCTTCACAGTAAGGAGAACAGAACTGAACCGGTTACTCTGAACGGTAAGTTGAATGGAAATTTAACATTAAACTCACTGTATAAAATTAAGATTCCATGGGAGGAGACAGAAATCTCTCAAAAAATACCCTATCTCAAAGAGTTAAATGTCCTGATATTCTCTGCAGATGAGAGAGTCAGCAAAGTAATGGCACGAATTTCAGATTCAAACTCATCTGTACTTTACTACAACTCCGAAGGAGTTCTTGCTTCTGACATAAGACCCATGTTTTCATTGGTTGCTACCTGTATTATGGAGAGTAACGGCAGAGTTGAAAACGGAAGCTCATCAAGAAGCTTCAGAGCCGGCTTTGAATTTTTAAACAGTGACCTGATACGAGAGATAGCCGGTGAAGTTGTTAAGAAGACCTCCTTTCTCTTTAATGCAGTAAGACCAAACGGGGGGGAAATGCCTGTTGTTATGGGATCGGGAAGCTCAGGAATTTTACTTCATGAAGCTATTGGTCATGCTTTTGAAGCTGATTTTAACCGACTTGGCACTTCAATTTTTGCTGACAAACTTGGGAAAAAAATCTGCTCAGAAGAGATTTCAGTTGTTGATGACGGAACAATTCCTTTTAACAGAGGTGCAATAAATTTCGACGATGAGGGGATACCGTCTCAGAAGACATATATGGTCACAAACGGAGTTCTGACTTCATACCTTCACGACAGAATAAGCGCCTCATATTACAAAACTACTCCAACAGGCAACGGCAGAAGAGAGTCGTTCAGATATATGCCACTTCCCAGAATGAGAGCAACATACATGGAGGATGGTAAATCAACTGAGTCTGAGATTATCTCCTCTGTTAAAAGAGGAATTTATGCCGATAACTTCTCGAATGGTCAGGTTCAGATTGGAGCGGGCGATTTTACATTTTTTGTAAAGTCAGGATATATGATTGAAAACGGGAATCTTACAACTCCAATAAAAGACATAAACATCATCGGAAACGGGCCTGAAGCCCTTGCAGATATTATTGCTGTAGCAAATAACAGCAGGGTTGACAACTCCACCTGGACATGTGGTAAAGAGCAGTACTGCGCAGTATCCTGCGGAATGCCGTCTGTGCTCGTAAAAAAACTTACCGTAGGTGGAGTAGATTAATTGTTGTAATATGAGTGAAATATTAAATAAAAATATTGCAAAATACGCGATTGACAGGAGTCTTAAGGGAGGTTGTTCTGCAGCAAGAATAACTCTCAACAATAATATCCAGAGTTCGTACTCCGTTAGAAACGACAAACTCGACAGATTACAGCAGGCAAACGGAAGCTCTCTATACATACAGTTATTTACCGAAGGAAAATACGGAGCTTACTCTACAAACAGGATGGAGCCGTCAGAGGTGGAGAAATTCATAAACAATGCAATTGACGCTACTAAATATCTTGCAACCGACAATTGCAGAGTTTTACCCGATAAATCACTCTACTATTCGGGAGAGGAGTATGACCTTGAACAATACGACTCCTCATTTCATGATATTTCACCTGAAGTAAAGTGTGATATTGCATTCAATTGCGCAGCAGAAATCTACAAAAAAGACCCCTCAATTATCTCGGTAAATTGTGAATACGGAGATAGTGACGACTATACATATATAATAGATTCTCAAGGCTTTGAAGGAGAGAGCAAACAAACCACATTTACATTAAGCGCTGAGTGCTCTGTTAAAGGAACAGGTGACTCCAGACCTGAAGGATGGTGGTTTGAAAGCTCCATCTATATAGACAAGCTATTACGGGAGGGTGTGGGTCTTAAAGCATTTGAGAGAGCAGCTTCGAGACTTAATCCAAAAAAACTGAAGAGCGGCAAGTATAATCTTGTTCTTGAAAATACAGTCTCGAGCCGCCTTATATCCCCTATTATCTCGGCACTCAATGGTAGCTCAATACAACAAAACAACTCATTTTTGAAAGGGAAGCTGGGGCAAAGGGTTTTTGCAGAAGGTTTTACCCTCGCTGATAATCCCCACCAAAAAGGTGCATACGGGTCAAGATACTTTGACAGTGAAGGCATTGCTACCAAATCTATGAATATAATTGAAAATGGCATTGTAACCAATTATTATATAAACACTTATAATTCCCTTAAGCTGAACTTACCGGTTACTGTGGAGGGCCCTTCGGTTCCTACATGTCTGTATAGCTACCCCGGCAGATCTTCAGATTCATCAATTCTGGCAGACGATATAATTAAAAAATGTGGGAAAGGAATTTTGGTTACTGGATTCAACGGAGGAAACAGCAACAGCTCAACAGGCGATTTCTCTTTTGGTGTCCAGGGTTTCTATTTTGAGAATGGAGTCATTCTATTTCCGATAAAGGAGATGAATATTACCGGAAATATACTATCTCTTTGGAATAACATTGCCGAAATTGGGACAGACCCCAGAATGTCGGGAAGATGGCTTATTCCAACCCTTGCTTTTGAATCAGTAAATTTTAGCGGAATCTGAAAAAAATGATCTAATGAAAAAACCAGGAATTTTAATCTCGTTATTACCTGTAGTAATTTTAATTGCAATTATCTTCACCGGTGTAAAGCTCTTTGGAGAGGATGTAACTTCCGGCCCCTCCCAGATAGCTCTTCTATTCACTAGTGTAACTACTGCAATCATTGCAATTTACTATCTTAAAATTCCTTGGGAGAAACTTGAGGCAGGCATAATGGACCATCTTACAAAAACAGGCTCTGCTGTCTTCATATTACTTATGATTGGCGCACTGACCGGCTCCTGGATGATTAGCGGCGTTGTTCCAACTATGATCTATTATGGTCTTAAAATGATTCACCCCTCTGTTTTTCTGGTGGTCTCATTTATACTTGCAGGAGTGGTCTCGGTCATGGCCGGCAGCTCCTGGACAACTATCGGAACTATTGGTGTTGCAATGCTCTCTGCAGGTCAGATTCTGGGCTTTTCAGCGCCATGGCTTGCAGGGGCAATTATCTCCGGAGCATATTTTGGCGATAAGATATCACCACTGTCAGACACAACTAATCTATCGGCCTCTGTTGCAGGTGTCGATTTGTATAAACACGTAAGATACATGCTCATAACTACAGTCCCGGGCTTTATACTTACAATAATCTTCTTTACGGTTGCAGGATTTATGATTCCTGTAAGCAATACTCTGAATATAGACAACCAGCTTCATAATATCTCAACAGCGTTCAATATTTCACCCTTTTTGCTGCTGGTTCCTGTTTTAACTATTGTGATGATAGTAAAAAAAATCTCCCCCTTTATCACCCTGTTTATCTCTGCACTTACAGGGGCTGTCGTTGCCTGCATCGCACAACCTGAAATATGCAGTCAGATAAGTCCGGAAAATGTTTCAAAAGGTACATCTTATATTTATGCTTCTCTTAAAATGCTTTCGGGCAGTGTATCAATAGACACTGGTGACCAGATGCTAAACACGTTAACATCTACCAAGGGGATGGCAGGAATGCTCAATACTGTTTGGATTATTCTATGTGTTGTCACTTTCGGCGGAATTATGGAAGCATCCGGAATGATAAAAACCATTACCGAAAAGATGATGTTTCTTATGAAAAATACTGTCAGTCTCATAAGTTCAACCGTTGGTACGACAATATTTTTCAATATGACACTATCTGACCAGTATATGGCAATTCTTTTGCCGGGTAAAATGTTCAGCGAAACATATGAAGAGCTTGGATATGAGCCTGAAGTATTAAGTCGCACCTTACAGGATTCAGCTACTGTAACCTCTGTTCTTGTTCCATGGAACACTTGCGGAGTTGTACAGTCAAGTGTTCTGAATGTTGCAACTCTGGCCTATCTTCCATACTGTTTTTTCAACCTTATAACGCCTGTGATAACTATAACTGTCGCTGCTATAGGGTATAAAATAAGACGAAAAAAATAGCACAATATTTGCATATATACACACTTTAAAATATTACCAAAATGAAAATTGAAAAAAACAAAGTTGTCTCTCTTTCTTACACCCTTACAGTTGAGGGAGATACAATTGAAACAGTAAATGAGAAAAACCCTTTAAAATTTATATTCGGTACCGGTTACCTGCTGCCAAAATTTGAAGAGAACGTACTCAACAAGGTTGTAGGCGACACCTTTGACTTTAAACTTTCGGCAAAAGAGGGATATGGAGAGGTAAACAGTGACGCTATTGTGGAGTTACCTGTAGATATGTTTAAAATTGACGGTAAAGTTGAAGATGGCCTTCTTACTATCGGTAACGTTCTTCCAATGCAGGATTCTGATGGAAACAGGCTTCAGGGAACGGTTGAAGAGCTTAAAGAAGATGTGGTTGTTATGAACTTCAACCACCCGCTTGCCGGCTCAGAGCTTCACTTTAAAGGCGAGGTTGTTGAGGTACGTGACTCTACTCCAGAAGAGCTGATTAACGGTTTGTACGGAGAGAAGGCATCGTCATGCAGCAGTGGCTCATGTTCAGGTTGTTCAGGCGGTTGCTAGAATCTTACAATAAGTTATATATTCAAAAACAGGAGCCCGGCAGGCTCCTGTTTTGTTTTAAATACAAGACTCATTACAGATTTAGGAATAAAAAAAGGGCACCATAAGATGCCCTTTAGTTTATAGTAAATCCTTACTTATGCAGGATTCTGAGTCAAATTCGGATTTGTGTCAATCTCACCGCGAGGAATCATCCAAGTCCAGTTATTGGTCCCTGCAGGTTCATTCAGCAAGATTGATATAGACGCTACGTGACCACCCTGTCCACCACTTGCTGCTTCAAGTCTTACAAGCGGAAGACCTAGCCTTTTCAGATCTGTAAAGTTTCTACCTTCACCCCACAGCTCAATTCTTCTTTGTATAAGAATCTCTTCAATAAGAGCTTGTCCGGTATTTGCAGATCTTACATACTGAGGGTCTCTGTTTTTAGCAAGCAGTAAAAGAACATCTTTAGCCTGCTCCTCTTTGCCGGCCTGTCTTGCCAGAGCTTCGGCTTCAATCAGATACATCTCAGCAACCCTTATCCAAGGAAAATCACCTCTACTGTCAGAAACAGATATTGATTTAAACTTTGAACTCATATAATTATATCTGACTCCGTTTGACTGAACAAATGGTTGTTTATCTGCTACAGCATTAGGATACCAGAATGTTTTTCTAACATCAGTAGCAGATATCTTATCGTAAAGATCCTTCAGTATAGACTTAGGGCTTTGCCTGATTGCTGTAGAGTTAAAATTGTGAGACATATATGCATAAAATGAGTAGAAGTATTGAGTTTGATCTTCCTGAACATAAGATGCCCACATAAATTCTGGGTTGCTTATTGAGTTATAACCATCCTGATGCTGAGCAGTTGTCATAAAACTGTAACCCTGTCTTGCAGCGTTGGCTGCAGTCGCAGCAAGATTCCAGTTACCCTGAACAAGAGCAATTTGCGCTTGAATAGCCTGAGCAACAGATTTGTTTATATGTGATTTATTAGCTCTAGTGTAACCATCCAGATTTGTCACAGCAGCAGCAATGTCTGCATTGATTTTGGTATAAGTTTCTGCAACAGACAATCTCTCCTGGCCTGTGAATGTGATTGTTTCCATGTATGGAACACCAGGTTGTGAATTTGCACCACCTGGTACAAATCTGTCTGCATATAGCTGAACAAGCATAAAGTGACCCCAGGCTCTATAAGCAAGTGCTTGACCTTTAATATATCTCTTTTCAGCTTCTGGGCCAGTAACTTTATCAATATTGTTAATAATCTGGTTTGCATTACTAATCAATCTGTAAATGTTTGTCCAGTAAAGAACCTGATTGGATCTCTCATTTCTATGATCCACCCAGCGATAAGATCCTAAATACCAACCATTTGCTGTTGTATTAAACAAAACATCTGTACCCATAAAGTCAATATACCTAAGCATACCATCCATGCCACCATGAGCCTGTACACTATTGTACTGTATGTACATTGAACGGTGAAGACCGTTAACTGCACCCCATGCGCCTGTTAGAGAGTTAAATACGTCCCCGGCTGCCAGTTGATCTGTTGGGCGGGTTTCCAGAAAATCTTTTGAGCAAGATGTAGGTATAATCAGAAGCCCTGCCACCAATGCCAAAATGTATATTCTTATTTTTTTCATATCAATTAATAGATTTAGAAGTTAACATTAACACCAAAGGTAACTACCCTGTTGAAACCAACATCGTTCAAAACACTTCCGCTAAAATTCTGAGTAGGGTCCAGACCTTTTCTTGCTGAGAAGAGAGCTAGGTTTTCAGCTGAGGCATATACCCTAAGACCTTTAAGATCCAGCGCTTTAAGTACATTTGGTTTAAAATTGTATGCAACATTCACATTTCTAAGAGAAACGAAAGTTGAGCTAACAAGCCATCTATTAGATGCCGCATTGAAGTTCGTAGTTTGTGCATTATCCATTCTTGGTACATTTGTAATCTGCCCGGCAGTTGTCCATCTGTCCAGAATATCAATGTGTTTGGCAGTACCCATACCACCTGTTGACATCAGAGATGCATAGTTATAATCGTATGCTTTTCCACCGATTGAATAGTTAAATTGTACTGACACATCAACCCCGTATATTTTAAATATAGGAGTAATTGACCCGAAAAGATCAGGAATACTTGTGCCTGACCAATCATACTTCGCCTTAGCCTGACTACTTGTTACCAAAGTTCCATCAGCCAGTGTCTTACAATCTGCATCCGACCAAACGGTTATGTAGTTTCCATTTGCGTCCTTAGCATCGTTAAACAGATAAAGTGCATTTCCATTTGAAGGATCAACACCATACCACTGACGAAGCCAGTAGTCATAAATTGAACCACCTTCTACACGTTTAAAGTTACCTGATATTATACCTAATTCACGGTTCTCTTCTGGCAGTGACTTAATTCTGTTAACATATGTAGTTGCATTCAGGTTAATATTGAAGCTGAAGTTTTTGGTATTAATAATACCTGCAGTTAAATCAAGTTCCCAACCACGGTTATATACTGCTCCAATGTTTCTGTCTTGAGACTCATATCCTGTAGAAGGAGCCAGAGGAAGCGAGAATATCAAATCTTTTGACTCTTTGTTAAACCAGTCTACGCTACCTCTAAGTTTATTACTGAACAGTGTAAACTCAAGTCCTATGTCTGCCTGAGCAGATGTCTCCCACTTAAGCATTGGATTTCCAGGAGCGGTATCTTGTATATAGCCCGGCTCAGCAGCATTATTTCTGTAGCTGTAAAGAACCTGCCATGCATAAAGGCTGATACCTCCGTCATTTCCGTTAAGACCGTATGATGCTCTTAATTTTAGATAATCAACCCAGTTCTGTCCGGACATAAAGGCCTCTTTATCAATTCTCCATCCTCCACCAACTGACCAGAAGTTACCCCATCTTACATCGCTTGAGAATTTTGATGAACCGTCTCTTCTGAATGAACCCTCAGCAGTATATCTTCCGTTATCGTAAGAGTATGTAGCTCTAGAAAGGAATCCCTCAACAGTGTGTCTGTCAAGATAAGAGTATAAGCTGTTTGTAGTAGTAAAGTTAATCAGCTCTGTGTTGCCCGGGATAATTTCGCCCTGACGGAAACCGTAAAGATACTGGTAGTCGTTCTTATAGTTTTCGTGAGCTGCCATTACGTTAATCTCATGTTTACCTATTGTTTTATCATAAGTTAACATCTGAACGGTTGTCCATGTATAACGAAGTGAGTGCTCTTTTCTTGAACGTCCCTGTGGTGCACCATCACCTACTAACGTATTTTCATAGGTTGAGTTAAGATAGTTGTTTATGTCAAAAGAGTGCTGAAGCTTAAATTTAAAATCTTTTAAGAAAGTAAACTCTGCATAAGCTCTTGACTGAATGGTGTTTCTCTGAAAATCCCTTATGTTGAGCATATGCTCGGCTATTCCGTGACGACCGTTATTCTGAGTCCTTGCACCATAAGTAACCCCTCCTTCAACAACAGAAGCACCAAGGTCCCACAGTTTGTTTCCCTGATCATCGGTAATATAATCTCCATTAACACGGCTGTGCTGATAAACAGGATAAATTGGGCCCATTGTACGTGCAAAGTAGATAGGGTTAGCATAACCTGTATTACTGTCAGTATTGGCAGATGAAGATGTGTTGTAAGAGGCGTTAAGATTAACACCAAAAGTAATCCATTTTTTTGGAGTGAAATTCAGATTTGCCCTGGCCGACATACGGTCATAGTTGGTTTTTCTTAACCAGCCATGGTCTGTAGTGTAACCTACAGACAGGTAATAGTCAGAAGTTTCAGTTCCGCCGCTTGCAGAAACCATAGCCTCTGTCCTTTGTCCCATTCTCTCAACAGGTGAATACCAGTCGAGGTCATCTCCCCATAATAGAGAAGTTGCAGCAGGATTTAACTTACCGTCTGTTCCGACAACTTTATCACTGGCAATACCTCTGAAAGGGTTGTAACCTAAGTTAGTTACAATACCATTTGATGTAGCTCCAGAAGCAAGAATACTTGCCTGATCAATCGGTCTTGAAGATGTAATCAAACTGTTTCTCAGTGATTCCCACATAACTGGGTAGTAGTCAAATGCATTGATTCTTTCATACTCCGGAAGTCCTCTGGCTGAGAAACCCTGAGTAACATTGGCAGTTATGCTTAGCTTCTCTCTTCTACCCTTTTTTGTAGTAATCATAACAACTCCGTTTGAACCTCTTGAACCGAAAAGTGCAGTTGATGCCGCATCTTTAAGAATGCTGATTGATTCAATGTCCGAAGGGTTGATGTTTGCCATTACTCCGTTGTACGGAGAACCATCAAGTACGATAAGCGGAGCTGATGAATAGTTGATTGAACCGAAACCGCGGATACGGATTGTTGGGTCTGCACCAGGCTGGCCATACGAAGTATTAACCTGCACACCGGGTGCTGCACCTGCAAGTGCTGCAAGAGCGTTTGTAACCGGCCTCTTTTCGATATTTGCCGCCCCTACTGAAGCGATAGACCCGGTAACACTCGATTTTTTTGCGGTACCGTAGGCTATCATCACCACCTCTTCAAGTGCAACTGCATCTGTTTGCAGTTGTACATTAATGACGCTTCTGTTGTCAACAGGAACTTCTGTTGTTTTGTAGCCGATAAAGCTGAAAATCAGGGTGCCTCCGGCAGGAGCGTTAATAACATAGGATCCATTGTCCAATGTTGTAGTACCGGTAGTTGTTCCTTTGACCTGGATACTCACGAATGGAAGCGGAGCTCCCGTTCCCAATTCAGTCACAGTACCTGTTATTCGTATGTTCTGTGCAAATAGCACATTACCAGCTACAAATAGCAGCGCTGCAATAACAATGCTGAATTTTTTCATGTAATAAATTTTAAGTTAATAATTAAGTACATATTGTGTTTGCGTTCACAAAGATAATTTGAATTTTGAATTTGCAAACAGGTGAAACGTACAAAAGGTAAATTTTTTTACCATTTTTTTGCCGTTTTGTTAGATATAATCAGCCGACCTGGAGACGGGCACAGAGTCCATTGAAGCTCGGTGTCCTGAGAGATATTTATAATAGCCTGCTATAGCAATCATTGCCGCATTATCCGTAGTATATCGAAGTTCGGGCACAAACATTTTCCAGCCATATTTGTGTCCTGACTCAACAACCCTTTTTCTTAATTCCGAATTTGCAGAGACTCCTCCGGAAAGTGCTATTTGCACAATTCCTGTCTCCTTGTATGCTTTTGTAAGCTTGTCCAGAAGTATATCAATAAGGTGTTTCTGGTAAGAAGCACAGATATGGTTTAGATTCTCTTCTACAAACCTCTCGTTCTCCTTTAAATTATCTCTTAAAAAATAGAGAAGCGAGGTTTTAATACCGCTGAAGCTATAATTAAGATCCTTAATTTTTGGTTTTGCAAACCTGAATCTGTGAGGGTCGCCCAAAGATGCAAGCCGGTCAACAACAGGCCCCCCCGGATAACCCAGGCCAAGAAGCTTGGCGCATTTGTCAAATGCCTCTCCCACTGCGTCGTCTATTGTCTCTCCAATGACTTCGAATTCAAGGAAGTTTTTAACCTTTACAATCTGAGTATGGCCGCCTGAAACAAGTAGTGTTATATAAGGAAACTCCGGGAGCTCTTTTTCCTTACCTTTTTCTATGATAAAATGAGACAACAGGTGACCCTGAAGGTGATTTACATCTACAATTGGTTTTCCAAGAGAGATCGCCAGCCCTTTTGCAAATGATGTTCCCACGAGAAGTGACCCTAGTAATCCGGGGCCACGTGTGAATGCAATTGCACTTATATCTTTGGAGGCAATTCCGGCACTTTCTATTGCACCGTGGACAACCGGGACAATATTTTGCTGATGTGCTCTTGAAGCAAGTTCAGGTATGACTCCTCCATATTTCTTGTGTACATCCTGCGCTGCCATTATATTTGACAGAACGACACCATCCTGCACTACTGCAGCTGATGTATCATCACATGAAGATTCTATTGCCAGAATTGTAACACTCATGAAGTAGAAATATTTCGCAAAATTGGTTATTTTTTAACAATTTGCTCTATTAAATTGATTATTTTTGTTCCAAAATTTGACATATAAGAACATTCAGAAAAATAACAGCTGCGCTCCTTTTCATCATAGCAATGATTCCGGTAGGGGCCTACCTTGCGTTACAGATACCTGCATTTCAGACCTTTGCCGCCGGCAAGGTTGCAAAGAGCCTCTCCAGAAGGCTCAATACAGAGGTATCAATCGGCAAGGTCTACTATGTTTTTTTCAACCGCCTAATTGCAAATGATATTCTTATAAAATACAATCAGACAGATACGCTGCTAGGCTGCAGAAAAATTTCTGTGAGATTTTCTGCTGCCGATTTAATCAGGAATAAAATCCGTCTGAATCACCTTCGTCTTGAAGATGGCATCTTTAATATTGTTAACGAGTCTGACTCCTCAACAAATCTTTCAAGAATACTCTCAAAAATTCCCAAAGCAGAGTCAACAGAGAGCTCCGGGAGACCAATAGATCTTATTTCCAGAGAGCTTACTATAAACAGATTCAGGTTTTCATTGCATAACCCCTATGCAGATACTCTTTTAAGAGACCGCTACTCTGTCAATTTTAAAAACCTATCAGCAACTGACATAAACATAAGTCTCCATAATATTGCCTTAAATGGAGAAACATTAAAAACCGAGATTAGGAATATTACTTTCAGAGAGAGCAGCGGATTACGGATTCAAAGGTTTTCAGGAAACCTGACATTTGATAAAGAACATATAGGCATAGAAGATATTCTGATTAATGACGGATATTCAAACATAACAGGGGAAAGACTCTCTTTCGGTTTTAATTCATTAAATGATTTCGGAGATTTTCTAAACAGTATCATAATTGATGCGAACTTTGAAAACTCGCTTCTCGATTTCAGAACTATCTCCAGGTTTGCCCCCACTCTCAGGTCAAATACTCTTAAACTTTATATAACCGGCAACATAAACGGGCCAGTTTCAAATTTAAGGACTAAGAACCTTAAAATAACATCCGAATCAGGGCTTACATTTGTAGATCTGGATGCTAGGATTTCAGGGCTGCCTGACCCTGAGGTGACAATGGCTTTTGTTGATATTAATAACAGTGTAACCACAACTTCAGATCTTGCTTACATAATATCATCCCTCAACAGCACCAAACCCGTAAAAGCTCTTACACAGCTGTCTCCCTTTGTCAGATATAATTTTAAAGGCAGGCTTGCAGGATTGCTGGATGACTTTGTGGCTAACGGTTCTCTGAATACAAATATCGGAAGTCTATACTTTGATATGCTTCTGAGAAACAACGCCAAAGAGAATGGTCTGGACCTTCTTGGCAATCTCAAAAGCCGGGAATTTAATGTTGGAGCACTCATTAAAAGCAGTTCAATCGGGGAGCTCACTCTTAACACACATGTGACTGCCTTGCTTAGAGACGAGAGATTTGGGGGTAGTAAATTTTTGATAGACAGCCTATTTATCAGCAAATTACAATTCAACGATTACCCTTACAGCAATATAACTGCAGTTGGAAGTTATACTAACAATACTTTTGACGGAAAGGTTATCTGCAGAGACCCTAATCTCGATTTTCTGTTTCAGGGGATAATCGGAATCTCTTCTGTGAGAGACTCATATTACGATTTTTATGCCGATGTTATTTATGCAGACCTTGCAGCATTGAATTTTGACAAGAGAGATAGTGTTTCAAGTGTCTCACTGAGAACACTGGCCAATTTCACACAGGATACGAAGGGAGATATAGAGGGTACAATAAATATACGAGGGTTAAACTTCAGGAACAGTAAAGGATTTTTTCCGATTGGGGATATAAACATTCAGTCGAGTTCAGTGCAAGACAACTTCTCACTATATTTAAGATCCTCCTTTGCAAATGCAACATACAGCGGAACAGATTTTTTCACAAATTTTATAAATAAATTTTTCAACGTTACTTTAGCAGATAATCTTCCGGCTCTGTTTCCAAAAGTAATGGGAGACGGGCCAAGAGTGAAGGGAAAGAACTATTCATTTACTGTTGATTTTAACGATACACGCTCTGTTTCGCAGTTAATATTGCCGGGATTGCAAATTGCCTACAATACATCTTTGAAAATCGGGATTGATGCTAAAGACAATATTAAGCTCCAGCTCAAAAGTAATAAACTGGGATACAACAATATTTTCGGAGATAATATTAATCTAACCCTTGAAGGTAACTCTCAATCGGTTAAAGCATTGATCGAATCTGACAGAATTCATGTTGGCGGGCTTTCGCTTGACTCAAGTAAGGTCAACCTGGGTCTTAATAATAATTTATTATCAATAAAAAGTGAATATACAAACTCAGGCGATCTGGAAAACAGATTAGACTTTACATCTGAAGTTCTGTTTACCTCTATGGGTGAGGGACACCCTGCAATTGTAGATATGTCGATTAATCCATCAGAGATATTCCTGAACGGATTAAACTGGAGAATCGGAAGGTCAAAAATTGTATTTCAGGATAGTACATACGTCTTTCATGATTTTAACCTTACACGTGAAGATCAGTTGCTTAATGTAGACGGGTTAATATCGGCAAATCCATATGACACCCTGTCGGTAGTAATAAAAAACCTCGATTTCAACCCATTCAATTCACTTCTCAATATGCCTTTGCATATTAAGGGTGTATTTAACGGCAGTGCTACTGCTGTAAATCTGTATAACAACCCCAAAATTCTGTTTGATGTTAAAGGCGACAATGTATATCTTAACCATCATCCGTTTGGAGAGCTTGTCATAAACAGCGAATGGGATAACACCGAGAGCAGCTTCAGACTCTCTTTACTAAACAGACTAAACGACAGTATCCCCCTCATCGCTCAAGGGTTTTATAAACCATCTGACAATTACCTAAGCATCAACGCCACTCTGAACAATTTGCGGCCAAAATATTTTGAATCATTTCTTGAAGATATTGTTTCAGAAACAGGCGGAGGTGTCAAGGGTAATTTGCTGTTATCCGGAAAAACAGATAAGCTCAACCTTACCGGCAATAATGTAACACTTAACAACCTCTCATTTAAAGTTGACTTCACCAATGTAAGGTACACACTCAACGGGCCTGTTAACCTGACAGAGAGCGGGTTGAGTCTTAACAACGCTATCATCAGGGACAAATCCGGAAATACAGGAAGAGTAAACGGTGGATTGCTTTACCGTCATTTCAGGGATTTAAGGCTTAATACCGTTATAGCTTTTAACAACCTTGAAGCTCTAAGTACCCGTGAAGAGGATAACTCATCATTTTACGGGTCAGCTTTCGGAACCGGTCGAATGATGATTACCGGGCCACTTGATAAGATTCTTTTAGATATAAATGTAACCACTAACAGAAATACATCTATACATATTCCCCTCTCCGCTGCCACAGAGGTTACCAGCAGTAACTTACTGACTTTTATTCAGCCTGCGGCAGAGCTATATACCAACAACCCTGAATACCTAAACGAAAAAAAGAGATCCGGAAGCGAGCTTCAGGTCAAATTAAGGGCAAATATGACTCCGGATGCGGCAATGCTAATTGAGATAGACAAGAGTGTAGGTGATGTTATTACCGGATTTGGAAGCGGCTTAATTACTCTGGATATTAATCCGTCGAAAGATATATTCAACATACAGGGAGATTATATCATTCAGAGCGGGTTTTACAAATTTGTACTACAGGGAATTTTTGAGCGGGACTTTACGATTCAGGAGGGCGGAAACATAGGTTTCAACGGAGATATTTCAAAAACAAATCTGAATATCACTGCAAACTACAGAACAAAAGCATCGATTAATACCCTGATTGCAGATACAAGCTCTGTCTCAAGCAGAAGAAATGTTGATTGTCAGATAAACATGAGCGGTAATCTTCTTAATCCAAGCCTTAGATTCGCAATAGATATCCCAGACATAGATCCGGTGACTAAGGCTCGTGTAAATGCAGCACTAAATACAGATGATAAAGTTGTAAAGCAGGTAATGTCGCTTTTGGTTTCCGGAAGCTTTATACCTGATGTGCAGTCAAGCATCGTAAACAACTCTACAATTCTTTACTCTAATGCTACAGAGGTATTATCCAATCAGATAAACAAAATATTTAATCAGCTGGATATTCCTCTAGACCTTAGTTTTAACTATCAGCCGGGACAGAACGGCCGGAACATGTTTGATGCTGCGGTCTCTGCCCAATTATTCAACAACAGGGTTATTGTCAACGGCAACATCGGCAGTTCAAAATATTTGAATAAAGCTGGCGAGGTTGTCGGAGATCTTGATGTTGAGATAAAACTGGATGAGAGAGGCAGATTCAGGGCTAAGGCCTTTTCACACTCGGCGGATCAATATTCAAACTACCTTGACAACAGTCAGAGAAACGGTGTAGGTCTTGTCTATCAGGAGGAGTTCAGCTCATTCAGAGAGCTGTTTAACAGAATGTTCACCAAAAACAGGAAGAGGGAGAGTGCTCTCCCTGATAAATCCCCTGCTTTAAAGGATGAGAACGACCCAAATGATTATCAGGCCGAAGTCAGTCTATTACAACTTCGGTAATCTCACCAATAAGCTCTTTGTCAAAAGGTCTCTCAATCTTAATATAATTTCTGGTATAACCGTACATCAGCCCACCCTTCTGAGTGCTCTCAAACAGAACTTGCTCTGCTCTTCCGGAATTTAGCTTTACAAACTCAGAATAGAACTTCTCAGACAGCTTAGTCAAAATATTGACTCTCTCTGTTTTGTCCGACTCCCTTACCTGTCCGGAATACTCTGCAGCAGGAGTATTTGGTCTTTTTGAATACGGGAAAACGTGAAGAAACGATGGGGAGATACTCTCAAGAAATGATACGGTATCGAGAAAATCTTCGCTTGTCTCTCCGGGAAACCCTACAATAACATCAACTCCGATAAAAGCATATGGCATGTAACTCCTGATTTGCTCACATTTATCTCTGAACAACTCTCTGTTATATCGTCTCTTCATTGCTGCTAGAATCTTATTTGAACCTGACTGCAGCGGAATGTGAAAATGTGGCAGGAATTTGTCGCTCTCAGAGATAAATTTAATCAGCTCTTCTGAGATCAGATTTGGTTCAACAGACGATATTCTGACTCTTTTCAGACCATCAACATTATCTAGCTTGTAAAGAAGCTCTTCGAATCTCTCACCAGTGGTTTTTCCAAAATCACCCGTGTTGACTCCTGTTAAAACAACCTCTTTGATTCCTTTAGAGACAATCTCCCGGGCCTCCTTAATAATAAAGTCAACTGAGTGGTTTCTGCTTTTACCTCTGGCAAGAGGAATAGTACAGTATGAGCAGTGATAGTCACAACCATCCTGAACTTTTAAAAATGAACGTGTTCTATCGTCAGAAGAGTACGCAGGAAAAATTGTCTCTACTTCAGAAATAGCACATGAAAAGGCTCTTGAAGAGGTATGTACCCTCCCTTTAGAGTCCTCATCCTCTTTTAATCCGGCTACTCTTATATACAGATTTGACTTTTCATCAGCACCAAGTACAAGATCAACACCCTCAATAGAGAGAATCTCCTGAGGATTTAGCTGAGCGTAACATCCTGTAACAGCAATTATTGCACCGGGATTTAGCTTATGCATCTTTCGAATAGCTGTCCGGCATTTTTTATCGGCGTGTTCAGTCACAGAACAGGTATTAATAACATAGACATCGGCCTCTTCAGTCGGCTTAACCTTTTGATAACCATGCTCAACAAACTGCCTTGCAATTGAAGATGTTTCAGAATAATTGAGCTTACACCCGAGAGTCATAAATGCTACCCGGTTTCCTCTTTTACTTTCCATCTCAGTTAATTATATTTTCTGGACATAACAATTCTTGAGCACTCTGCCTTTCCACCAAGTGGTGGATTCAGTTTAGATATCGATACTTCAGCCTCTGTAATTGAAGGAAAGAGCTCCCCTGCCCTGTTTAAAATTCTGAAAGCAACACTCTCCAGAAGATTTGATGTAATCTTTATCTGGCTCTTAATCATGTTATACAACTCCTGGTAGTTTAACGCATCTTCAAGACGATCGCTCTTTCCCGGAGTCTCAACATCTGTCTCTGCAGAGAAACTTACCCTAAAATGGTTGCCTATAATCTTCTCCTCGCTGAAACAGCCGTGATATGCATAGAACTCAAGATTTATAAGTTCTACCCTGTTTTTACCTTTATTTGTCATATTATGAATACACATGGTTTTTTATTAAGTACAGGCTTCTCCTTTTTCCACTCTCCGACTCTTTTAGTTTTGATGAACTGACTCTCGGAAGTGATCTCCGAAGCTATAGTAAGTAAAGTTTCATCAGAGCAAATCCGCAAAAAATCGGCCAGAAGAGAGTCATTCCTATATGGAGTCTCAATAATAATCTGGCTCTGACCGCTTCTCAGCGCTAATTTTTCAATCTCTCTTATTTTTGACCTTCTCTCTTCAGTTTTAGCCGGTAAATATCCTATAAAACTGAAGTTCTGACCGTTTTTACCGGATGCCATCAAAGCCAGAAAGATTGACGAAGGGCCTGTAAGAGGTATAACATCAATTCCGTTTTTATGTGCGCTCTCAACAAGTAATGCTCCCGGATCGGCCACTGCAGGTAAACCCGCTTCACTTATTAATCCTACATCAGTTCCTGCATTAAGCAGCTCAATTACAACCCTTACCTCTTCATCTTTAGTATGCTCGTTTATTGGGTAAAAACTGAGCATGTCAATCTTCCCTTTGAATCCAGCCTTAGTAAGATATCTCCTTGCGCTTCTTATCTCTTCAACAGCAAAGTGAGTCAGTTCAGAGATTGCCCTGACAGTTCCATCCGGAATTACATCAGATATTTGACCTTCACTTAGCGGAGAGGGAATAAGAAAAAGTTGTCCTTTCACCTTTTTAAAATTTTCGCAAAGGTATAAAAATTCCTACCTTTAATATAACGTAATAAGATAGTAACAAATATGACCAGGATAACCTTTCTGGGAACCGGAACATCTCAGGGTGTACCCGTAATAGGGTGCAAATGCCCGGTATGCCTTTCACATGATATCAGGGATAATCGCTTGAGGTCATCAGTGCTGATAGAGCATAATGGTACAAGGTTAATAATTGACGCCGGTCCTGATTTCAGGCAACAGATGCTGCGAGAACAGATTGAATCAGTAGATGCTGTGCTTTTAACACATGGGCATAAAGACCATACCGGAGGGTTAGATGATGTTAGAGCGATCAATTTTATTCGCAAAGAGCCGTTTGCAGTATATTGTGAAGACCTTGTCCTCGAATCACTTATGAGGGAGTACTCCTATGCATTTGAAGAGTACAAATACCCCGGAGCTCCTGAATTTGACATTAAAATTATTGATAACAAGCAATTTATGGTTAACACTGCAATTGTAACTCCCGTCAGGGCATATCACTACAAATTGCCTGTGCTCGGTTTCCGTATTGGCGAGATTGCTTACATTACAGATGCAAATCACATTCCGGAAGAGGAGTTGGAAAAGCTTAACAATCTTTCGATTCTTGTACTCAATACCGTAAGGCGGGAAAGACATATATCTCATTTCTCTCTTGACGAGGCAGTAGCAGTAGCAGAGAGAGTCAAACCTAAAAAATGTTTTTTAACACACCTCTCTCATCAGATTGGATTTCATTCAGAACTAGATGACAGTTTACCCGAATGGATATCACCAGCATACGACAGACTTACATTAACCGTTTAAAATCAAAGTTATGCAAAAAGTGATTAAAAATGGGAAAGTTGTAGGAATAACCGGTGCCTCCGGAATGATAGGTACCGCCCTTAATAGTGCACTGACAGACAGTGGATACAACGTAATGGCTCTAACCAGAAATTTTGATATTAACAATATTGCCGGGTGCGATATTATAATTAACCTGGCGGGTGCAAATATTGGAAAACGATGGAGCAAAACCTATATGAGAGAGATCCGGGAGAGCAGGTTAGGTACAACATCACGGATTGCTCAATATCTTAAAGATATCCATTTAAACGAACCCAATACGGCCGATAAAGGAAAACGACTCTTCATAAGTGCATCCGCTACCGGCATTTACAAAGAGAACACCTCTCAGGTATTCACAGAGAGGTGTTTTGAGTATGGAGACGATTTTCTGGCTGAATTGTGTAAATCCTGGGAAGGTGAGGCAATGAAAGCTTCTGAATATGCAAAGGTTGCTATTACACGATTTGGAGTAGTTATGACAAAAAAGGGAGGAGCGCTACCCAAAATGATACTGCCTTCAAAATTTGGCATAAAAGTTATCATAGGAAGCGGCGAGCAGAACATTTCTTGGATTTCGCTTGAAGATCTTGTTAGGGGGATAATTTTCATTATTGAGACGGGCAATGAAGGAGTGTTTAATTTTACTGCACCTGGCTCGCTTACGTACAAAACGGCAGCAGACACAATATCTCAGGAGTATCCAACCTTTATTAAAATCAGGGTGCCTGAATTTGCTCTGAGAGCGATACTAAAAGATGGTCATAAAATATTGACATCAGGTAATATAACATACCCTGAGAGGCTAATCGAAAGTGGCTTCACATTTGAAAAACCACTATTTGTTATGTAAAAAAAGGGGTAAAAAGGCGTTTTTTTAGTAAATTTGTAGGAATCACCCCAAATTTATTAAAGGATGACGAATAAAGTTCTTAAAAAATTCAGACAAAAATTTCCGGAAATTTGCAAAATTGCCAACGATTCGCATGATGAAGAACAGTTTGTTTCGTCCCTCAGAGCCTATTTCAAGATAAAAATCAGTGAAAATACAGATAACAGAATAACAGAGTCATGTCAGCTCATCATTGATATGCTTGATAATGAATTTTGTTACATAGAAGAGCTCTCAAGAGGGGAAAAGATATACATTGAGACATTTTCACTTCTCTGGAATTTTCTAAACGGAGGTGAATCAAATAACAGCTATGATTTGTACGAAGATCTCTACCATCTTCTTTCAAGGGCTGGTGGAGTAAAGGAGATCAAACCATTTTCAGAAGCCAGGCTGCAGAAACATATGAAAAGATGGGCAACCGGACTTGACAGAGAGGTTAAGCTTAAGAGAGTATCAAGCAA
The DNA here is from genome assembly GCA_002425935.1 of Bacteroidales bacterium UBA5548. Lineage (GTDB taxonomy): Bacteria > Bacteroidota > Bacteroidia > Bacteroidales > UBA932 > Bact-08. The sequence goes on from DINE01000018.1 coordinate 60,317, forward strand.
GGATAGGGTAATTCGTTTGCTGGTAAAAAAAATTGACAAAAAACATCCTGGTTCAGGCAGATACATCTTTGAAGACGGAATATCTCACGACGAGAAAATAAAAAAAGTTGAGGAGTGGTGGAGTGATTTTAAATTTCACCTCGCCATGGCAATCAAAAGTCCCGGAGAGCTAAACACATTCCTTGGTGAAAGCCTTTCCACCAAAACACTCCGCATTCTTAACCGAGCAAGAAGAAAAAAAATCCCCTTCTTCATTACACCCTATTATCTCTCACTTTTAAATATCGACGAATCGGGATTTGACGATTATACAATAAGAACTTACGTAATCTACTCTGAGTCTTTAATTGAAACATATGGAAATATAAAGGCATGGGAGAGAGAGGATATTGTTGTACCCGGGGAGCCCAATGCTGCCGGATGGATTTTACCGGAAGGGCACAATATTCACAGGCGTTACCCGGAGGTTGCAATTATGATTCCCGACACCAGAGGCCGAAGCTGTGGCGGATTATGTGCTTCATGTCAAAGGATGTATGATTTCCAGAGCGAAAGGTTAAACTTTGACCTTGATGCACTTAAGCCAAAAGAGAGTTGGGACAGAAAACTTCTTAAGCTGATGGATTACTTTGAATCAGATTCACAAATCCGTGACATTCTTATAACAGGTGGTGATGCGCTCATGAGCAGGAATAAAGTTCTGGAAAAGATACTGGACGCAGTTTACAAAATGGCTTTGAGAAAAAGAGAGGCAAACACTCACAGAAAAGATGGAGAAAAGTATTTCGAAATCCAGAGAGTAAGGCTGGGATCCAGACTTCTGGCATATCTGCCTATGAGAATAGATCAGGAGCTAATAGCAATCCTAAAGGAGTTCAAACGAAAAGGAGTTGAAGCAGGTATAAAACAATTTGTAGTTCAGACACATTTCCAATCTCCTCTGGAGGTTACAGTGGAGGCAAAAAGAGCAATTGAAGAGATTATATCAGCAGGCTGGACAATATCCAATCAACTGGTATTCACAGCAGCTGCATCAAGAAGAGGGCATACTGCAAAATTAAGGCAAACACTTAATTCACTAGGCGTAGTAACCTATTACACATTTACAGTAAAAGGATTCGAAGAGAATTCTCAAATGTATGCCCCTAATTCAAGATCACTACAAGAGCAGCTGGAAGAGAAAAGTTTCGGCAGAATATCAGAAGAGAAGCAAAAAGAGTTATTGTCAATCTTTGAAAAAGGCATAAATATTACGAAAGAGGTAAACAGGTTTATGAAAGAGAACCATCTCCCCTTTTTACCGACCGACAGAAATGTTCTTAATCTGCCTGCCATAGGTAAAAGTATGACATTTAAAATGGCCGGAATAACAAAAGAGGGGCAAAGAATACTTCGCTTCGATCACGACAGAACAAGGGAGCACAGTCCTGTTATTGATAAAATGGGAGAGGTCTATATTGTAGAGAACAGATCTGTGGCCTCTTATTTAAGGGAGTTGGAGGCAATGGGAGAGCAAATATCGGAATATGAATCAATCTGGAGTTATACATCCGGCGAGACCGAGCAGGTGTTTAAGCTTTTTGATTACCCCGACCCAGGTTATATACCAACAAAAAAAATTACGAACTTCCGGGAATTTTAACACATGATGACGCCGGAGCCGATAAGCTCCTCTTCACTGTACCATGCCGCAAACTGACCAGGAGTAATCCCTCTTTGGGGTTCATTAAAGATGATGTACAAGCCCGACTTTTTCATGTAAAGTCTTGCATATTGAAGTGGTTGTCGGTACCTGATTCTGAGGCTGTAATCTCTTATTTCACCGGGATGCATTGCTAGGTCAGGCCTCACCCAGTGCACTTCAGATGCATTGACAAACAAACCCTTACGATATAATCCAGGATGATCCTGTCCTTCGCCTGCAAATATCAAATTATTTTTTACATCGGTGGAGATGATAAATAGTGGCTCCTTATGCCCCCCAATGTTAAGCCCTTTTCTCTGTCCGATTGTGTAGAAGTGAGCACCCTGGTGTTCACCAATAATTTTACCTGAATTACGGGAATAGGTTACAGGAGTTGACATCGCATCTAACTCCTCCTCTGAAAAATCATTATATCCTGTAAAGTTAATGCTACCGAAATCTTTATCATCATAATAAGATCTGAAGATCTCAATCACTTCACCTCTTTTAGACTCTAACTTCTGCTGAAGAAAAACAGGAAGATCTACCTTACCAACAAAACAGATACCCTGAGAATCCTTCTTCTCTGCTGAGGGCAAACCGGCTTTTGCCGCCATCTCCCTTACCTGCGGTTTCAGAAGATCACCTATTGGAAAAAGCGCTTTTGAGAGTTGCTGTTGAGTAAGCTGACAAAGAAAGTAACTTTGGTCTTTGTTAGGATCTTTACCGGCAAGCAATCTGTAATACTCTGTACCGCTCTCATCTGTAACACTCTCTTTTCTGCAGTAGTGTCCGGTAGCGACATAATCGGCACCCAGTGCAAGTGCACTTTTAAGAAATACTTCAAATTTGATCTCTCTGTTGCACAACACATCAGGATTTGGCGTTCTGCCCATCTGATATTCGCTGAACATATAATCAACGACACGCTTGCTGTAATCTGCGCTCAGATCAATAAAATGAAACGGAATATCGAGTTTTTTAGCAACCAGTTCTGCTATGGCTCTGTCGTCTTTCCAGGGGCAGTCACCATACAATGTTCCTGTTGTATCATGCCAGTTTTGCATAAACAGGGCAATAACATCGTGTCCCTGATTTTTCAGAATCAAAGCAGCTACACTTGAATCAACGCCTCCGGATAAACCAACTGCTATTTTCATTGCCGGGAATGTGAATTAATAAAGAAAAAGGGTAAGCTTAATATATCGCACCGCTACAACCACCTACCCTTGCTACCTTCCGATCCTGGGGGAGTTCAGTGGGAGCTGGTCGTATATGACTTACCCCGCACAAAGGTAATACAAATTCCTTAAAAGTTAAAAAAACTATTTAGGCAGGTTATCAAAAACAAACGGAAGTAATGAATCCGTGCTCTTTACAACCTGTGTAATTTTTTCACCTCCTATAATAATTTTTATCGGATGCCCCCCTCTCTGTTCAGATTCGGCAAGTACCTGTCGGCAGGCACCACAAGGATATGTAGGAGTTTCGCACTGCAATCCGTTAACTTTGGCAGTAACAGCAAGCGACACAATATATGCATCTGGATATTTGGCATGTGCATAAAAGATAGCAACCCTCTCTGCACATAACCCCGAAGGGTAAGCCGCATTTTCCTGGTTGTTTGCAGATATTACCTCTCCGTTACTCAGCCTTACAGCCGCACCTACATTAAAATTTGAATAAGGCGCATAGGCTGAATTAGCCGCCTCTACAGCTGACTGAAGAAGCTCTCTGTCTTTGGTTTCCAGCCCCTCGTTTTTTTGATATTCATCATAATGAATAACAATACTCTTTTGCTCCATTTAATTTTATTTGAGATTGTTGCAAAATTAGTAATTTTGCCGACAGAGTTTATCTGTTATGCCATTTTTAGCAAGAAAATTATTTCTCGTCATCTCTCTTTTAATGCTTACAAGCATTTTATATGCGCAGAGAATTACCCGGGAAGCCTATATTAACACATACAAAGACCTTGCAATAAGGCAGATGAAGAGTCATGGCATACCAGCCAGCATAATACTTGCTCAGGCATGCCTTGAGTCAGGAGACGGGAATTCAAGACTTGCAAAAGAGGCAAACAACCATTTTGGTATTAAATGTCACAATTGGACAGGTGAGACAATTCTGCACGATGATGATGCAAAAAACGAGTGTTTCAGAAAATATCCTCATCCGGAGGGCTCATTCACCGATCACTCCGAATTTCTCAGATACCGTGAACGTTACAAATTCCTCTTCGATTTAGATCCACTCGATTACAAGGCATGGGCACACGGCCTTAAAAGCGCCGGATACGCAACTAATCCCGATTATGCAAGGTTGCTGATAAAGATAATTGAAGATAACAGGCTATTTGAATATGACAGAGTATCCCGTGAAGTACCTCCAAGTCCGTACAAAGTCGAAAATGAACATGAAGTTGACTTCTCAAAGGCATCGGATATCTACAAATTCTCTATGTCCAGAAAGCTTCTTAACAGAAACGGGGTAACCTTTATTATAGCAGGAGAGAACGACTCATACAGCTCTCTTGCAAAGGAGTACAATCTTTTCACCAAAGAGCTTCTACGCTTTAACGACCTTAAAGCAGAGGTTCCCATTCACGAGGGTACGATAGTTTACCTCGAAAGGAAGAGAGAGAGAGGAGATAAAAATCTGTCTAAGCATATTTGTGAACCAGGAGAGACAATGTATGATATTTCCCAGAGATATGCCATCAGATTGAAAAGTCTGTATAAAATAAATAATACAGGTCCAGGCGTTGAACCTGTAGCGGGGTATGAAATTAAACTGAGATAAAAATGAGAAGGTATATAATATTGGTTTCCATAGCAATAGTATTGTCACTTATCTGGTATTCAGTAAATTTCTGGAGTGTTCACTTTAAAGCAAACACAACAACCGGAACCTCATTTATTTTCGTTCCGGGCAATACCGGAATTGAACAGCTAAACAACATTCTGGAAGAGTCAGGAAGGATTCAAAATATAAAAAGGTTTACAAAAGCATCACGCTTTTATAATCTTGACGGTAATATAAAGCCCGGCAGATATAAAATTACAGCCGGAATGAATAACAGAACACTGGTAAGAACGCTCCGTATGGGGTGGCAATCACCACATAATCTTACCCTATCCGGTAATATCAGGACCCCAGAAAAACTGGCTTCAATCATTTCATCAAAAATTGAGAGTGATTCAACTTCAGTTCTGGAAGTTTTAAAAGATATCTCTTTAATTGACTCGCTTGGCTTTACCATAGAGTCCTTCCCCTCGGTTTTTCTACTGAACACATATGAGATATACTGGACAGCAAGACCTAAAGATCTTGTAATAAGATTTAAAAAAGAGTATGATAAATTCTGGAATCAGAAGCGGATGGAGCAGGCATCACAGATAGGTCTCACTCCGGTTCAGGTGGCCACACTTGCTTCAATCGTAGCTGAAGAGAGCAATATTGCAGCCGAACACCCTGTTATTGCCGGTGTTTATATAAATCGTCTAAAAACCGGAATGCCCCTTCAGGCAGATCCAACGATTAAATTTGCACTTAACGATCCATCTGTAAAAAGGATACTCTTCAGGCATCTTGAGATTGATTCTCCTTATAATACATATAAGAACAGAGGATTGCCTCCGGGTCCGATAACTCTCCCCTCACCTGCAGTAATCGATTCGGTTTTGAATTATCAAAAACATAAATACCTCTACTTCTGTGCTAAAGCAACTCTTGACGGGTCGCACCTTTTTGCGGCAACACTAGCCGAACACAACAGAAACGCCAGAGCATATCAGGCTGCTATAAGCCGGCTGAGATAACTTCAAGAGCTTTATTAAAAACAGGGTCATTCGAGCTGTTTATCACCCTGAAATAACCATTGGTGCCAAAGAGAGATCTGGCAGCCAGTGCCTTCATAAACATCTCAATCTCTCCTTTTGATCTGATGAGTTCATCCTCTTTTGGCACTACACCTTTCTGAGCTGCAAAAGCGAGGAGATTATCCATCAAAGTTTTATCTATTGTGAACCCTTTGAAGAAGGAGTCAAAATCTTTATACTTCTCCCTCATTGACTCTCTTTTTGTGTCTGTGAAATCGTTCATAAAATCGGTAACAATACCTCTTCTGAGAAGATTTCCGTAGAAGTCAGTATAGTATGATGTATCTGCAGGAATAAAGATATCCGGCATTATTCCCCCTCCTCCATAGACAGTCCGTCCATTTTTGAGAGTCTTGTATTTAAGAGAATCGGGAAAATGAATACTATCCCTGTTAAATGATTCACCTCTCTGATATCTCTCAAGAATAGCCTTGTAATATTTATCAGATGCCCCGGCCTCATACGGACTTTGGATAACTCTTCCCGATGGTGTATGGTAACGAGCAACTGTAAGCCTTAACTGAGAGCCATCGTTCAACGGAAGCATCTGCTGAACCAGACCTTTTCCGAATGACTTTCTTCCAATAACAACACCTCTGTCCCAGTCTTGAATAGCACCTGCAACAATTTCACTGGCAGAGGCTGAGTTCTCGTCAATCAGAACTGCAAGCGGGCCTCTTCTGTAAAAGCCGGTTCCTTTAGCCCTCTCTGTCATTGTAGGCATCCTGAGGCCTTCGGTATACACAATTGTCTGACCAGATTCAAGGAAAAAATTTGAAATCTCAAGCGAAGTACCAAGAAATCCTCCCGAATTGCCCCGCAAATCAAGAATAAAGCCCCTTATTACCCCAACCTTCATCTCAATAAGGGCATTAATAATCTCCTGAGCCGAGTTCTGCGCAAAGCGGCTAAGTTTTACATAAATAACACCCGGAGTCACTTCGTAAGCTGCATCCACACTGTTAATTGGTATCTTGTCTCTTACAACTTCAAAATTTAGCAAATCGGTAGCGCCTCTTCTTAATACAGAAAGATTTACTTTTGTCCCTTTGGGACCTCTAAGAAATTTAAAGACCATATCATTGGTTATGCCTACTGATGCTATGTTCTTATTGTCTATCGATACAATTTTATCCCCTGTACGGAGCCCTACCTTCTCTGAAGGCCCGCCGGAAATAGTATTGGCAACAGTAAGTGTGTCTCTAACTATCGAGAATTCAATACCCACACCCTCGAAGTTACCCTCCAGCGGCTCATTCATAGCCTTTACATCTTTTGCAGAGACATACGAAGAGTGAGGATCGAGTTGCTGAAGCACTCTTTTAACAGCCTCCTCCGTCAATTTCTCATTATCAAGGGAGTCCAGATAGTAGTTATTTATATAAAACAGCAGTTGGCTGAATTTTGAAACATGTCTGCCAATCTCTTCGGTTTGTCCAAACGATACAGACGGAAATGCCAGTATAGCAGTCAATGAAACGGCGCAAATAAATCTTCTCCACATATTAATTATTTCTAATTGTCAATTTAATCGGGCTTTATTATATCAACAAGATACTCTTTACCTGGTTCAGCAATCTCACTTTCCGGAAAGATCTCACAAGCCTCCTGCAAGATAGTCAAATTATCCTTATAACGGGCAGAGAGGTGGCCAAGCAACAGTTTTCCCGCGTTGGCCGATTTGGCGCACTCTGCAGCATCAGAAGCAGTAGAGTGAAAAGTCTCCATTGCCATCTGCTTTAAATCCTTTGTAAATGTTGCCTCGTGATAGAGAAGGTTTACCCCTCTCACATATTCAGGAAGCAATGTAAATGGGGCTGTATCACAACAATATGCGAATGACCTCGGAATATATGGTATATAAGTAAATTCACTGTTAATTAAAACCTCACCGCTATCCCTCACAACATCCAATCCCTCTTTTAGACGGGCAATTTCATAAAGAGTGAGTGAATCAGAGACTATCTTGTACTTGTGAACATTTCTCATTGGTGGTTTCTCTCTGAAGATAAACCCGTAACACTCAATCCTGTGATTAAGTGGAAAAGCTAAAACCTCTATCTTTCTGGTTTCAAATATTATCTCAGGAGCACTGCACTTAACTGCTACATGGTTTATTTTAAAGCAAAAAGAGGCTCCGAAATGCAAAAGGAAGGAGTCCAGAACAGTTTTAAATGCAGCTGGTGCATAAACTGTAACATCCGATTTACGTCCCAAAAGAGACATTGTTGAAAGAAGCCCGTAAATTCCAAACAGGTGGTCACCATGCATATGGGTAATAAAGATTTCGCTGATCTTCAAAAATGAAAATCCTGCCTTTCTTATCTGCATCTGGCATCCCTCTCCGCAATCGATTAAAAAGAAGCGCTCATGAACATTAAGAACATGAGCGCTTGGAAATCTATTCACGGTAGGGAGTGCTGACGCACAACCCAGCGGTGTGAACGAAAATTTCATCTGTAAGGTTACTTCTGCGAATCTTTGCTTTCCATTTCACTCTTAAGAGCTGCAAGTTCACTGATGTCACCTAAGGTTGTCTTCTCAAGGTTGGCTTTGAGTTTCTTTACAGCCTTTTGAGTAGTATCACCCTCTGATGATTTCTCCTTTGGCTCTTCTCTTTTCTGCTCTTCAAACATTTTGCTGTGAGACAGAACAATTCTCTTAGTGGTTTTGTTGAACTCAATCACCTTGAACTCGAGTTTCTCTTCCAGTTTTGCCTGAGCGCCATCCTCTTTAACAAGGTTTTTCTGGCTCACATAACCCTCAACGCCATAAGGAAGAGCTACTGTAGCTCCTTTGTCAACAAATGCGGTAACTGTACCTTCGTGAACAGAACCGTTTGAGAATACTGTCTCAAATACATCCCAAGGGTTCTCCTCAAGTTGCTTATGACCAAGGCTAAGACGACGGTTTTCCTGATCTACTTCAAGAACAACCACATCAAGTGACTCACCTACTGAAGTAAATTCAGACGGATGCTTGATTTTCTTAGTCCAAGACAAATCGCTGATGTGAACCAGTCCGTCAACACCCTCTTCAAGTTCTACGAATACACCAAAATTGGTAAAGTTGCGAACTGTTGCAGTGCATTTAGTTCCAACAGGGTACTTTTCATTGATGCTTGTCCATGGATCGCTCTTAAGTTGTTTGATACCAAGTGACATCTTTCTTTCATCTCTGTCGAGAGTAAGGATAACAGCCTCAACTTCGTCTCCAACTTTAAGGAAGTCCTGTGCGCTGCGCAGGTGAAGTGACCATGACATCTCTGATACGTGGATAAGACCTTCAACACCAGGCTGAACCTCAATAAACGCACCATAATCAGCAATAACAACCACTTTACCTTTAACTTTATCACCTACCTGAAGATTCTGGTCAAGTGAATCCCAAGGGTGTGAGCTAAGCTGCTTCAGACCAAGTGCAATTCTCTTCTTTGTATCATCAAAGTCAAGAATAACAACATTAATCTTCTCGTCAAGCTGAACAACCTCTTCCGGATGGTTAATCCTGCCCCATGAAAGGTCAGTGATGTGAATAAGTCCGTCAACACCTCCAAGGTCTACAAATACACCGTAAGAGGTAATATTTTTAACAATACCTTCAAGTATCTGTCCTTTTTCAAGTTTACCGATGATATCTGCCTTCTGAGCCTCAAGTTCGGCCTCAATAAGTGCTTTGTGTGATACTACAACATTGCGGAACTCGTGGTTGATCTTAACAATCTTGAACTCCATTGTCTTGTTGACAAAAATATCGTAGTCACGGATAGGTTTAACATCTATCTGAGAACCAGGCAGGAATGCTTCAATGCCAAATACATCTACAATCATACCGCCTTTAGTTCTGCACTTGATGTAACCTTTAACGATTTCATCTTTCTCGAATGCCTCATTAACTCTGTCCCAAGAACGGAGTGAACGTGCCTTTTTGTGTGAGAGAAGCAGCTGACCTTTTTTGTCTTCGGCATTCTCTACATATACTTCAACTTTGTCTCCGGCAGCCAGTTCCGGATTATAACGAAATTCGTTGATACTGATAACGCCTTCGCTCTTGTAGCCGATGTTAACAATAACCTCTCTTTTGTTGAGAGCAACAACAGTACCTTCAACAACTTCGTTTTCAATTACTTTAGATAGGGTTTGGCTGTAAAGGTCTTCGATAACCGTCTTTTCGGTATCGTAAACATGCTCTTTTTCAAAAGCTTCCCAATCAAATTTTTCAGCAGCAACAGATACGTTGCTCTTTCTTTTTTTAGTAGTTTCTACCACAGGGGCAGCATCATCTTCGATGAATGATTCCAGTTTTTCGTCAGCTTTTGCGACGATTTCAATTTGCTCTTCCTGGTCGAGCAGCTCTTTTTTCTCTTTTGTCATTTTTCTAAATAATTGTACAACTAGTAGTTAGACATTATGTATAAGCCCAAAAATGGGAACCCCAAAAGTAAAGTTTTTTTTACAATTTGCAAAATATTAAATTCCAATTATCTTTGAAAATGAANNCCCCTAAAAATTTCTGGACAGTAATTGTTATGGAGTTTCTCGAGAGAGGATCCTACTATGGAGTAATGTCCGTACTATCTGTTTTTCTTATACTTGAACACGAAACAGGAGGACTGGGATTTACCAAGGAGCAGGCTGGCGCTATACTTGGAACAATACCTCCCCTGCTCTATTTTCTTCCGATAATTTCAGGTGCAATTGCAGACAGATACGGTTACAAGAAGGTTCTTTCATTTGCATTCGTGTGCATGATTCTAGGTTACTCTCTTACCGGAATTGCCGATAAATATGCTCTGATTTTCGGATCTCTCATAATTATGGCACTAGGAGCTGGATTCTTTAAACCGGTTATTTCAGGAACAATTGCAAGAACAACAAATGAATCAAATTCAGGACTTGGCTTTGGTATATTCTACTGGTCTATTAATCTGGGTGCATTCCTCTTTCCCCTGGTTCTTGTACCGATACTAAAGAAACACTCCTACAGTTATATATTCTATATGGCAGCCATAACAGGCTTTGCACTACTGCTTATTAACCTTTTCATTTACAAAGAACCTCACAGAGAGAAGAGCAACAAGACCATCGGAAAGGTCTTTACCGACATGGTTCTGGTTTTAAAAGACTGGAGATTCATCCTCATGATATTTCTGTATTCTGCCTTCTGGATTCTCTATTTCCAGATGTTCGGGACAGTGCTTTGGTACGTAAGGGATTTTGTGGATATGACAGCAGTCAACAATGCTGTAAACTCATTCCTCGGCCTGTTTGTCTCAAATCCTTCATGGAAGTTTGACGTAGAACATGTGACTGTAATAAATGCCGGGGTGATAATTGTCCTTCAGCTCTTCGTATCCAACATTGTTAAGAAATGGCCGGCACTTCCAACTATGATAACAGGAATAGGGCTTGGTACGCTTGGGATGGCTATTCTCTCTGTTTCATCTGCTCCGTGGATCTTTATTGCAGGTATTATGGTATTCACTCTGGGTGAGATGACAACACACCCTAAGTTTATCTCATATATTGGACTTATTGCACCTCCTGACAAAAAAGCCCTCTATCTTGGCTACTCATTCCTTTATGGAGTTATCGGCAGCAGTATTGGTGGATTCCTTGGCTCTCACCTTTATGTGAAATATGTGGACGAACTTAACAGACCTCAGACTCTCTGGCTTATACTTGCCTCAATAGGAGTCGTTAGTATGATATCTCTGGTGCTTTATAACAAATTTATTGCAAAAGGGGTCGGGAAGAGGTGATTATAATCTGAAACCTAATGGAAAGGATGCTCTATTTGAGCATCCTTTTTCTTTTAAACAGAATCGAAACTGTGACAACGGTTATCATCATAACCAGCATAATGAGTGCGAAATCTACCATACCTCCCATGATTGGCAAATTCACATTCATCCCGTAAATACTTGCAATAACGGTAGGCGGCATGAAAAGAAGCGATACAAAGGTAAAGATCTTCATAATGCGGTTCTGCTCAAGGTTAATAAGACCAAGAACAGTATTCTGCATATATTCAAGCCTTTCAAAACTGAAATTAGTATGATTTATCAGAGAATTGACGTCCTTTATAAGAACATTTAGTTTTGTATAGACGTCTCTCGGAAATTTATCGCTTTTAAGAATACTCGAAATCATCCTCTGTTTATCGACAATATTCTCTCTTACTAACATAGTGTTCTCCTGCAATTGATTAATATCCAGAATGAACTCCTCGCCCATTTCACCGCCGTGCCCTATTTTTTTACCAAATAAGGCTATCTCTTTGGACATAAGCTCAATCATATCGGCATCAAGGTCAATTCTGTTCTCAAGAATGCCAATCAGAATGTGGTAACCTGTAGGCATAGACCTGTAATTAATTACAAGTCGTCTCTGTACGTCTGTAAAGCTTCTTAGCGGAACGTGTCTTATTGAGACTATAATACCTTCACAAAGAATGAAAGATACAGCCTCCATACTGTAATTGTCAGGACCGGGTATAAGAAAGTTTGTATTGATAAAAATGGTCGTTTCAGACTCCGAATAGCGTGAAGAACTCTCAATCTCCTCGGCCTGTGCACGGCTTTGCAATGTTGTATTAAGGTAATTTTCGATACCTCTCTTCTCCTCGCCGGTAGGTGACAGCAAATCTATCCACAGGATATCGTCATATCCCAGGTTGTCAAGTTCACTTAACTCTCCGGTTGTTACTAGCTGGCCTTTATGTTTGTAGAATATTTCGAGCATAATTAATCCGTTTTATGGTTTTGACTTATTTTCGGACTCCCCTGTTATCAGGGGCGAGAATTAGCCAAACCATCGGACTTTAGATTTAAGCTCATCCAAGGCAAGGCACCAAAATTCAGAGAGACCTGCTCTCTTGTCAGGGTCCAGAGTGTAGGAGATATTTTGTGTAAGATAGTTGTAAGCAGTTTCGTATTCAAAACTATTTGGAATGCTCTTAAGGGCCTTATCGATATTGTTAAGGCCGAACAGAAGTGCATCATCGAACTCCTCTCTGAAAGCGCTGCTAAGCTTCTTATTTGCTGTCCAGCATGCAAAAACAAATGGCAGATTTTTAAATTTTATCCACTCTGCTGCCAGATCGTAGCAATATCTGAATTTATGAGAGTTATGCATAGCCTTATCACCTATGAGCAGATAAGCAGCGTTGAAATCAATTTCACCCTCACTGAATTTAAACTTAGCAAACTCAGGGTCAATTTTCCAGTGTTTCCTGCAAAGAATTCTGGTAAGCATAACAGAGGTCATTGATTCGGTGTCAAGATAAATTCTTTCAATCTCACCTATAGGTTTACCGCTGCAGAGAAGAACACTTGCAACATCAGTTACAGCTCCTATACAGTATTTAGATATTATTCTGCCGTACTTTAGCTGAGGAATTACAGCCGATGGTACAATACCTACATCTGAAGTTCCGTCAATGAGCGAACGGGCAGCCTCCTCGGGAGTTGCCAGTTTCAGCTCAATCTTCTCTGATACAGGATGGTTGGTCAGCCCGTATACAAAAGGAAGAGTGTTCAAATATGATATTGCAGATACACGTACGAGCATTATCTTAACTTTTACCGGGGCAAAGTTAAGATAATTTTTATCAAAATGCTCAACTAAAGTTAGTCAGCCTTAACTTTACCCTCTCTGAAGATATACATACCTGCAAAGGTAAATAGGCCGTTTACTATCAAAATTGTAAACCCGAATCCGAATCCCAGGTAGCTCTTTCCAAACATATCGAGCACATAGCAAAGTATTGGAGAGGCTATTGCGACATATGGCATAAATCTGTCTTTAACCTGATATTTTGTAAGAAGGCCAAAGAAGAAAAAGCCAAGAAGCGGGCCGTAAGTATATGCGGCAAGCAGATATACAAGATCTATTACAGCCTGGTTATTAACAATATGTAGTATAACAATTATTATGAAAAAGAGGATCGCAAATCCGGCGTGAGCCATCTGGCGGATTCTCTTCTTTCTCAATTCAGACAGGTCTGTCCTTTTGTTAAAACCAACAAAGTCAATACAGAAAGAGGTTGTAAGAGAAGTTAATGCCCCTCCTGCACTCGGGTAAGAGGCCGATATAAGTCCGATGATAAAGAACAATCCAACTCCAAGACCAAGGTATTGACTTGCAATTGTTGGAAACAACTTATCCGTCTGAGCTTTGGTGAATTCACCCAGTTCATTTGCAAGTCCGATTCCCTGCATGCCTCCGAATTTTGAACTTACATAAAGAGCAAGAACAGCACCAAGAAGCAGGAAGAAGTAGTTGACAATAACAATAGTTATACTTGTAGTGTAAACATTCTTCTGAGCCTCTCTTATGTTTTTACACGATAAGTTTTTCTGCATCATCTCCTGGTCAAGACCAGTCATTACTATTGTAATGAAGATACCGGCTATGAACTGCTTTATAACGTTTGTAGATTTGCTCCACTCCCAGTCAATCCAGTTGGAAAAGGTTGATTTTTTTACCTCAGAAAGCATCTCTCCAACGCTCCAGTCCATTGCTCTTGCAATTGAGAATATGGTAAGAAATACAGCAAGAAGCATGAATGTAGTCTGAAGCACATCTGTCCAGATAATTGTCTTTACGCCACCCTTGAAGGTATAGAGGAATATCAGGAACATAAAGATAAATGCAACAACCCAGAACGGAACAGATCCTTCAGGAAGGAATGTATGAAGTACAAGAACAACTACAAAAATCCTCACAGCAGCACCCAGAATCCTGGATACCATAAACACCGATGCACCAGTCTTATAGGTAAAGAACCCGAAACGCTTTTCAAGATAGGTGTAAATAGAGGTCAGATTCATCTTGTAGTATAACGGAATAAGAACCTGTGCAATAAGAACATAACCCAGAACAAAGCCCAAAACCAGCGGCATATAGTAGAAGTTCTGATTTAGAACATTCCCGGGAACCGAAATAAATGTTACTCCGGAAATAGATGTGCCAACCATTCCGTATGCCACAATATACCAAGGAGATTTCTTGTTCCCCAGAAAGTAGGAGCCTGAATCAGCCTTTCTGGAAGTTAACCACGATACAAAAAACAGCAAAGCTGTGTAGAGAGTGAAGGCCGTTAAGAGCCATGAAAGCGGAAATGCATGCATAATATAAGTTTTTTACAAATTTGACGGAATAAAAAGTTGTCTGTTGGAGATAGACTTTCCGAGAGTCACCTCATCGGTATACTCCAATTCGTCTCCAAATCCTACGCCTCTGGCAATGGTACTGATCTTTACAGGAAAACCCTTAAGCTTCTTATAAATATAAAATGAGGTAGTCTCTCCCTCCATTGTTGTGTTAAGAGCAAGAAATACCTCCTTTACATCGGAACCATCAACCCTTTTGATTAACGACTCAATCGCAATATCAGATGGCGAAATACCGTCCATCGGTGAAATAATCCCTCCAAGAACATGGTACAGCCCGTTATACTCACCTGTGTTTTCAATACTAAGAACATCTCTTATGCTCTCAACTACACAAATAAGATCTCTTTCTCGTGTTTTGTCACTGCAGACAGGGCAAACCGGAACATCGGAAATCATGTTGCAGACAGAACAATATTTGATATCCTCCCGCAAACGAATGATAGCCTTGCCAAATCTGTCCACATTCTCTTTAGGCTGCTTCAGAAGATGGAGTGCAAAACGGAGCGCACTCTTCCTTCCAACCCCCGGCAGGGCTGCAAGTTCATCTACTGCCGAAGAGAGCAGTGTTGAGGAGAGATTCTGCCTGGACATCTCCTCTTCTATTTTTGGCTCAGGTGAAAATCTACCGCTTTTCTGACTGAACCGTGAGTTAACAGGAGATTTTTAGCGAAATCGTAGTCTGTAATCGAAGCCTCCTCCATAATCATTCTTGTTCCTCTGTCCACCAGCTTGGCATTTGTCAACTGCATATCAACCATTTTATTGCCTTTTACATGGCCCAGACGGATCATAGTTGCTGTAGTTATCATGTTAAGTACCAGCTTCTGTGCAGTACCCGACTTCATCCTTGTGCTTCCTGTAACAAACTCAGGACCGACAACTGCCTCAATAGGAATATCTACTTCAGCAGCAAGCGGGCTGTTAGGATTGCAAGTTACACAAGCAGTGAGAATTCCTCTGGAGCGTGCCTCCTTTACTGCACCAATAACATACGGCGTTGTACCCGAAGCAGCAATACCAACCACTACATCATCTTTTCCGACTCCGTACTGAAGCATATCATTCCAACCTCCCTCCCAGCTGTCTTCAGCAGCCTCAACTGCTCTTCTTATGGCCGAGTCACCACCGGCAATCAGTCCGATTACCAGATCGAAAGGTGCTCCGAATGTAGGAGGTATTTCAGAAGCATCCAGAATACCCAGGCGACCACTGGTACCAGCACCAAGGTAAAAAAGACGACCTCCCCTGATCATTTTGTCAACTATCTGCTCTACAAGACTCTCTATCTGAGGAATACACTTTTCTACAGCATAGGGAACTGTTTTATCCTCATTGTTGATATTCTTCAACAGATCAAGGGTGGACATTTTGTCCAGATGATCATATCTGGACGATTGCTCAGTAACTTTCATAATTTAATTACAATGATTTATGATACTCTGCCAAACCCTCAATCGGTGACTGCAATATTGTACCGATTTTTACTCCAAGGCCTTTGGCAACATCTTTAATTATCTCTTCATAATGGAATGCAACAGATCCAACCAGATTAACCGGGTATTTTTTATAGTCATACTGCATTACATTTCTTGTAAAAAACTCTTCAAAGCTGTTTCTCAGAAGCTTCTCTACATATGGATTGTTCCTGTTCTGATGAAGGAAAACCGAAAAAGTTGCTAGATATCTGTTTGGAAACGGCTGTCTGTAAACCCTCTCAATAATTGAATTGTAGTTGAGATTGTACTTCTGGTCAAAAAGGGTGTTAAGGTCTGCGGGAAGTTGTCTTTTCAGATAATCTGATATAAACTTCTTTCCAAGGACTGCTCCGCTGCCCTCATCTCCTAAGATAAATCCACAAGCCGGAACATTATCAACAATCTCATTACCATCATAGAAGCAGGAATTTGCACCGGTTCCCAAAATTGCCGCAATACCCGGCTTTCTGCCACATAACGCCCTTGCAGCAGCAAGAAGATCTGTATAGGCACTTGAACGAGCTTTAGGGAAGACTTTTCTGAAACAGTTTTGCAAAACCTGTACCTTTTCAGGAGATGATACTCCTGCACCATAAAAGTGAATTTCATTAACAGAGGCACTTATATCCGGCAGTAAATTTTGCTGTAATTCATAAACAATCTGCTCCTCTGTCTGGAAAAAAGGGTTGATACCTGCGGTTGTTATCTCCTGTACCGATCCATCACTGTGAATCGCTCTCCAATCTACTTTTGTAGATCCGGAATCTGCAATTAGACGCATATTTCAATTATTTAGTCCGGCAAAAATATAAATTTTAGGGACTAATTCAAAACCCGTCTGAACTTTCTCCAGTGAATAAAACCGGCAATTGCCGCAGCAGTGTAGATAAGGTAAAGAGCAGTAGTGGCATAGAGTTCCTGAGCCGAATACATGTAAACGGCAATAATATCAGCTACTATCCACACCAGCCAGTGATATATAAATTTGTTAGCAACCCAGTAGGTAGCAAGCATACTTAAAGCTGCAATTGCGGCATCACTCACAGGCATCGGGTCGGAGCTGAATTTGTCAAGAGCGAACCAGACAACAAAAAAACCTGCCAGAGCAATAACTGAAGAGATAACAACCCTGCCCGGTCTCATCTGAATTGTTACAGGCTCCTCGTCTCCATCGCTCTTGCTCTGCCTTTTCCACAGAAACCAACCGTAAAAGCTTGCCCACAGGTAGTAAAGCTGAAGTGCAGCTGCCGCATACAAAGCAGTATTAAAAAAGAGGGCAATGTAGAATATTGCAGATACTCCCCCTACTATCCACATTGCCCTTTTTTGCCTGATCTCCAGGATCACATAGATAAATCCCGTTACAGCGCCTATTATCTCAGTTATATCCATTTTAAAATCTTAGCGAAACCTTAAGGGTAAAATTAATCTCTGCCTGAGGATACAACCCCTCCTCAACATATGGAGTCCCGTTTAAAAACATAGCACTGTATATCCATCCATTGGAAAAATATTTTTTATTAAAAATGTTATCAGCAAATAACTGAACATCAATAAATCTGCCTTTCTTTAACTCAAAGCTTTTAAGTGCAGAAGCTCCGGCAATAAAGTAAGAAGGGACAGATTTGGAGTTATCAGATGTGTTATCAAGATACTGCTTTCCGACGTACTTACCATTCACCGAAAGATATAGCCCTTCTGCAGGCCTTAAGGTAATCATAGCCATGCCGGTTAAAGCCGGAGAGAAGGATATGTCTGTTTTATCATAATTTCTCACTTGCTGCGAAATAAAGTTCCAGTTATCATCAAACAGATCCAGATATTGAGTGTAGTTAAGTATCTTGTTTGAACTTAAGGTTAAATTTCCATCCAGTGAGATCATCTTTGCAGGCCTCCATGATGCGCTCAGTTCAACACCTCTCCTGAATGATTTATCCACATTCTCTTTAATCACATAGCCGGTCTCGCTTAATCTGCCGGTTGGTACAAGCTGGTCTTTGTACTCCATAAAGTATAAATTGGCCGAAAGTGACAGCTTTTCGCTACCAAAGCGGTACCCAACTTCGAAATCGGTCATTCTTTCAGGTTTTATATCAGACGCACGCTGTGCTTTGACCGACTCTTTTATATCTGATCTTCCCGGCTCTTTGCCCCCTACTGCTACGGAGGCATAAAACTGGCCAAAAGAGCTGTTTAGGGTTAAACCCGCTTTAGGGTTGAAAAAGTGATATACATTATCCCAGTCAAGAGAGACAAAATCTTTATCATCGCCTCTCATTGAGTAGTTTACTCTTCTGTACTGTAAGTCTCCGTAAGCAATAAATTTATCACTCAACTTAACCTCCGAACGGATATAGGCAGAGAGATCTCCTTTAAAACCTCTGTTGAAATACCAGGTATAATTGTCAGGGATATCAGCGTTATACATAGCCCACAGCAATTTCCCGTAGTGATCTCCGTCGTAATAGGAGTAAGATATACCGGCATTTGTTGTTATTCTCCCAGAGGTGTGCTTCAGGTTTGTATTGGCCGCATAGTAGTTATTGTCAAGAGCCTGCCTGATTATAACATCGGAGCGGCTGAATGTATTGTTACCGGTATTCTGAGGAGGGAGCCCGTAAGACGAGAATTTTCTGTTAGACTTGTAATTTTCATAATATCCGTCACCCTTTGTATAGTGCAAGGTTCCTGAAAACATAAAGCCTGAGTTAAAGCTGTGGGAGTAAACAACCTGAAGATGGTGTTGTGTGTAGTTGTCCGTCTCATTGTCATAATAATGTATATTTCCTGCAGCATCCCTGAACTCTCCCGCAGGGTTGTATCTTCTGTCAACCTCCATCTGCTCTGCTGAGATACCCTCCCAGGTGATTCCGCTCTTCTGGTCACCATATATATAGTTAAATTTAAGAGAGTTGTTTGGTTTGCTGTAACCTGCCGAGGCAAACAGTGACTTAACATCTGCCTTTGCATTTCTTATATAGCCATCAGTTGTATTTCTCGAAAACCTTAAATCAAACGAGAGTCCCTTATCGGAAATACCCGTTCCTGCACCAAAGGTTGAAAGAAAAGTATTAAAACTACCGGCTCCGAAATCGGCAGATGCGTATGCATCAGAATTTGGATTGATTGTACGCATATTTATACTTGCACCAAAAGCGCCCGGTCCGTTGGTAGAGGTCCCTACACCTCTCTGTACCTGGATATCCTGAATAAATGAGGAGAACGACGGGATGTTAACCCAGAAGACCTCCTGAGATTCAGCGTCGTTAAGAGCGACTCCGTTTAAGGTGATGTTAATCCGAGAACCTTCACTACCTCTTATTCTCATTGATGAGTAGCCAAGTCCGTTACCCCCCTCCGTAGTAGAGACCACAGATGGAAGCAGTGAAAGCATCATGGGTACTGAGTGAACCGGTGAGCTCTTTTCAATCTCTTCCCGGCTTTTAAAGGAGTAGCTTACCGGAGTGTTTCTGCCTGCTCTGTAGGCTTCAACAACTACACTGTCGAGTTTTGTCTCCTCTGTTTTCGTATTTTGCCCCATCAAAAGAGGCTGGGTTAGAAAAGTGAATAAAAAGACCCCGCTTAATAAAGTTAATTTTTTCATAATTAATAATTTATTAAATGCAGGGGGGTTGTTCTGTGAGAAAGGCTTTCCCTTCGCAGGCATTATCCTGATCAGGTGAAAAGGGTATAATCTCAGCCCAAAGGGCACCCCCAAGCATGTTTAATGCTCTGCAAAGATATAAAATAATGTCTCATGATGCATTTTTTCTAACTTTGCACCCGGCGGGCCGCTCTGTCGCCTTCGCTTTTGCGGGGGAGGAAAGTCCGGACAGGAGAGAGCAAGGCTCTGTGGAAAGCACAGTCGGGGGAAACCTCGGGTAATCCGTAACAGAAAAAAACCGCCCTATGGGTAAGGGTGAAAACGCGGGGTAAGAGCCCACGACCGTTATTGGTGACAATGGCGGGGTACGGACAGCCTCCTGCAAGGCCATGTATACCGGCGTATAGGACTGCTCGTTCGTTGTCGGGGGGTAGGCTGCATCAGATAGATGACAGAGGCCCGTTTGGGTACAGAATCCGGCTTACAGGCCCGCCTTTTTTTAAAAAAATCAGAACAGTTTGGGGTGATCCTCTTCAAATTGCCTGAGTATTGTCGATATTATCGCCTCCCTGCAAAATTTGGTCTTAGATTTAATCTTGTACTTGGTGCAATAGAGATCAAGCGCAGCTAACTCTTTGTCGTTTAACAAAATTGTTCTGCGATGCTTTCTTTTTGCTGCCTCTTTTTTATCTGGTGCTTTTTTCAAGCTTAGAAATCAATAACTGTTTATACTCGTTTACGCCCGGAAGTTTGTATCTCTTAAGAGAAAATTCTGCCCACTCCAGAGCCAGTTCGTGTCTGTCGGTCAGTTCGCATGCTATTGCAATATTATATGCGGCTGCAGCAGATTTTACAGGGTCACTGCCTTTAGTCTCCTTAAGCCAGAAATCCATTGCCTCTTTCCATTTAAACTCCCTTGCATTTTCAAGTGCTCGCACCCAGGCCTGCACAGGGTATATATAAAGTGCCCTCCTCTGCTCCTGCCATGCAGGGAAAAGAGCCTTAACAACCTCCTCTCCAATCGATTGCGCAACATCTGGCATAGATTGTCTTGCTCTGATAGTCATAACTTCGGGTCGAAGATCGTTTCTTGAAACAATCTCCCAGAATACAGTATCCCTTTGGTTTATATTTGCAAGAGTCTCAGCCGTAACACCGTCAAAAACCTTAATAACCGACCTGAACGGGGCATAGATATATCTTGCTACGTACTCACCTGAAATGTTGCCCGCAGGATTATTTACTATGCCAATATTCCCCACTTCCAGAGAATCAACTAAAATGACGATATCAGAATTTGAGCTGAACGAGAGGTGGTGAATGTATGGCATATCATACACGGTACTGTCGTCCGGAAAGTGTTTAAAGACATAAACCCCGCCCTCATCAAGAAAAAGACTCTTTTCGGTGGCCTGAGCTATACCGGAGGCGAGTCTGATCATAAGTGTAGAGTCGTTTTTATATAGAAGGGATTCTCCCGGCATATCATCTCTTACAGAGAGAAATACAGCAATCGACTTTTCATTGAAATCTACAGGGTATGCAGCCGGAACTCTCGCCTCTACATTAATAATCTCTGTTACAGGCCCGCATGAGCTTAAAATGTAAGCAACCAGCGGAATCAGGATAAAAATTTTCACCAATGCTCTTTTCATAGACTATAATTTTTCCCAAAATTTCTTCATAACAACCTCCAAAGTATCAGAAGTCCAAGTAGTCGTTTCGGAACTTCCCTGATCGTCACCCTTAACCGTCACCTCCATTCTGTACGGTTTGTCAAGAGTGAATACTTTTGCCTTATTCAAATTCCTGAGCGCTCTCTCTACCCCAGATCTTATTTCTGAATATACAAGCTCCGGAGATTTGCTTTGTGCGCATGTTCTTCCATAAGAGTACTTTGTAATAACAGTCTCAATATCTCCGAAATTCTCCACAGCCTCTCTGCACGCAGCGTCATCACCTGCCAGAAATACAGGTGGCACCCCGAATTTACCGGCATAAAGAGCATTAAATGCAGCCTCGAAGAGTGGCCTGTCATTAATTCTGAAATCCAACACTTTCAGTGACATTGTGTGCGATAATGTTCCGTTATCTACACCGGCTCTTGCATGAGCCCCGATAAAAAGCAGTGCATCAAAGGTAGAGTCTATCCCGAGAACCATTGTGTGTGGTGTCCCGGGAAGTCTCCCTCTGGTAAGCTTAGCCCTTTTATCTAGTAATACCGGATTGACGTTGATATTTCCGGCATGCCCGTCTCTCACTATAACCTCTGACGCTCCGGCTGCAAATGCACCTTCAATAGCCGCATTTACCTCTTTCGTGAGCACCTCACAATTCCTGTCAAAATGAATATGACCCGGGTAAATCTCTTCGAAATTTACTACACCGGTTACCCCTTCAAAATCGGTCTGAATCATAACTTTCAAACCAACATTTTTGTCCGGATTACCGGATGTTGTGCAGGAGAGAATTGTTGCCCCCGCCAGCACTATCGACAAGAACCTCTTCATAGTGTGAGAGATTAGGTTTAATTATATGGTGCGATATATTACATTTTCATTCCGCCGCATACCGAAATAACCTGTCCGGTAACATATGCAGATAGATCTGATGCTAAAAAGAGACACACATTCGCCACATCCTCAGGTGTACCTCCCCTTCTTAGCGGAATCTGCTCTGCCCATGATTTTTTCACATCCTCCGGAAGTTTATCTGTCATCTCTGTTATGATAAAGCCCGGTGCAACCGCGTTAGCTCTTACTCCTCTTGAACCAAGCTCCTGAGCAATCGACTTTGCAAGCCCTATCATCCCCGCTTTAGATGCCGAATAATTGGACTGTCCGGCATTTCCGCCTACACCTACCACAGAACTCATATTGATGATTGATCCTGATTTTTGCTTCATCATTACGGGAGTAACGGCATGAACATAGTTAAATGCGCTCTTAAGATTTACATTAATTACCATATCCCACTGCTGCTCAGACATTCTCATCATAAGACCATCTTTGGTGATTCCTGCATTGTTTACCAGTATGTCAACTCTTCCAAACTCCTTAACAACATCTTCAACAACCTTGTGAGCCTCTTCAAAAGAGGCAGCATTTGAAGATATTGCCATAACTTTTACTCCGTACCCTTCAAGCTCTTTTTTTGTTGCCATAGCGTTCTCATCGATAACAAGATCGGTGAATGCTATGTTGGCTCCTTCCGATGCGTATTTTACTGCAATTGCCTTGCCAATTCCTCTGGCTGCTCCTGTAACAATTGCTACTTTTCCTTCTAATTGTTTCATTTTCTTAATTTTAAAATTCGGTTAATTTTTTAAAAACTTTGCAATCAGATCATATTCGTCTGCATTTTCGATGGTTACATTAGCAAATGTACCAATTATTTTATTAGCACTTGCTTTTGAATGTAATCTGTCCGGCGCTATCAGTATCTCACCGTCAACCTCAGGACTCTCACTCATGCTTCTTGCAGTAAATAGTCCGTCAGTAAATGAGTCGATAAGCACGCGCTCCGATTTTCCAATTTTTGACATATTGTAATTCAGCGAAATACCCGACTGCAGCTCCATAAGCCTTAGGTATCTCTCCTGTTTCTCCTTCTCTCTCACATTGTCCTTAAGATTTTGAGCACCCCATGTACCCTCCTCCTGTGAGTATGTAAAGGCTCCAAGTCTCTCAAATTTAGCCTCAGACACAAAGTCCAGCAACTCATTAAATGCTGTTTTTGTCTCTCCAGGATGTCCAACTATCATAGTTGTCCTGAGAACAATTCCCGGAACTCGCTCCCTGAACTTTCTTACCAACTCGCGGGTGGTTCTCCCGTCAACGTTTCGTCTCATATTTGAAAGCACTTTGTCACTGATGTGTTGAAGTGGTATATCAAGATACTTGCAAATCTTTGGATTGGAAGCCATTACGTCTAGTACACTTTCAGGGAAAGATGCCGGATAGGAGTAAAGTAGTCTTATCCATTCAATTCCGTCCACTTTTGAGAGAGTCTCAAGTAACGAAGCAAGCCTTCTCTCTTTGTAAAGGTCAATTCCATAATATGTTGTATCCTGAGCAACTACAATAAGCTCTTTCACCCCTGACTCCGCGAGGTGTTTCGCCTCATCTGCGAGATCTTTCTCGGGTACAGATGTATGAGACCCTCTGATCAGAGGAATAGAACAATATGAGCAAATCCTGTCACACCCCTCGGATATTTTCAGATAAGCATAATGAGCAGGTGTTGTAAGGTATCTCCTGTTATTTAGCTCTTCATTCCAAGTATGCCCAAGTGCGGTCATTACCGATCTGGCATCAAACGCTCCGAAAAATCCATCAACCTCCGGAATCTGTTTTTCCAGCTCCAGTCTGTACCTTTGGGACAAACATCCAAAAACATAAATTTTTCTGATATAGCCTCTTTTTTTTGCTTCACATGCATTCAGTATTGTCTCAATTGACTCCTCCTTTGCATCTTTTATAAAGCCACAAGTGTTGATAACGACTGTATCAACCTTTGCCAGCGAGAGATCCTCTCCCTCCGGAGATATCTCAAGGCCTCCTGCAAATATCTGACGTAGAAGATGCTCCGAATCAACTCTGTTTTTAGAACATCCAAGGGTAATAAGCTGTACTCTTATTGCCATGATTACTCTGTCCCCTTCTCCTCTTTCTCCTCCTTCTCAAATTCCAGGGAGGCATATTTTTTCAGGTTGTTATACCAGTCTGTAACTTTTTTCATATGAGACACATAGAACCTGTCTCTGTCATAGTCCGGAAGAACCTTCTCAAAGAATTTTTTAAGTTCCTCAGGAGATGATTTTGACTCCGGCGCGTAACTGTCGCCAAGTACCTCCTTCATTTTTTCAAGAACTGCAGTAAGAGATACCTCTTCGGATTCTGTATATATCGATATATCAGAGAGCGATGTTATTTTGGCACTCATTCCAAACATCGATCTTGTCTTTGATGAAAGTGATTCTGCAATCACTCCTGCATTTGCTTGTGCAATAAAACGGAACAGTCCGGGTTGTCCCGAAACTGAAAGAATTTTTTGTAAATTGGTCTTCTCCATCTCACTTAATTATTTATATCTATAAATTAAACTATTCCTCGCTCTTTTTTGATTGTTTCATAAGCACTTGAAATACTTTTGAAACGCTCCTCAGCTGCCTTCTGAACATCTGCACCAAGACTGGATACTTTATCAGGGTGATGTTTTAGTGCAAGGCGTTTATAGGCCTTTTTAATCTCCTCATCTGATGCACTTCTTTCCACTTCAAGAATTTTATACGGAGCTTCATCGTCAACATCAAACATAGCGAGAACTGCTTCGCTCTCTCTCTGAGAGATTCCCATTGATAAGGCAATTTCTCTTAACAGCTTTAGTTCCTGACTGCTGACTTTTCCATCTGCCCTGGCAATCCCGGTGAGGAAGTGCAGAAGTTGTATTCTGGCCTCATAATCCATATTTGAGGCAATCTGAGAACCAACAGAATTTACATCTACATCCTTTTCCAGTAAATCCCTCAGGTATATAAGGGCTTCGCTTGCGGCATCTTTACCAAAACTCCTTATCAGGAAGGCTTTAACAAAATCCAGTTCAGACTTTAACACCTTCCCGTCTGCCTTCATAACTGCTGATGAGAGAACCAGCAGACTGACCAGAAAACTGTTTCTCTGCTCATTTGCCTTACCTGAAGTAAACTTTCCGCTCTCTAGAACAGAGGCAAGTGTAAAGCCTAGAATTCCCCCAATCGGGCCTGCTACAGCCCACCCTATTGCTCCGCTGATCCATTTACCGTAACCCATCTGTTTTCTCTCCTTTAACCTGATTTAAAATTTCAATAATCTGAGGCAAGACTGCCCTTTTGCCATCTGTAATGACTATATAATCTGCCTTTTGATGTCTGACAATATCAGAGCACTGCATATTCATTCTGTCTCTTACCTCCCTCTCAGTAATCCCATCTCTCTTAATTATTCTTCCAATTCTCACATCCTCAGGCGCACTAACCACAATAATCTTGTCTGCAATTGGGTGAAAAATTGGAGTCTCAAAAAAAATGGCACTCTCAAAAACTACAATCTCCTCACCTTTTATTCTCTGACTCTCTTGCCATATTTTAAAGTCAGCCAGAACTTTGGGGTGTACAATTTTGTTAACGCCTTCAAGCAGTACAGAATCCGAAAAAATAATACCGGCCATCGCCCGCCTGTCCAGACGCCCATCTATAAGTATTTTCTCTCCAAGCAGCCCAACAAGCTCTTTTAGTAACTCACTGTCGGAGTCATAAAGCTCCTTTGCTCTTATATCTGCAATATATGTAGGAACGCCCAGAGCCTTAAAGACTCTGATGACATAAGTTTTTCCGCTGCCGATTCCCCCTGTGCAGACTAAACAGACCATATTGATTTACTATTGGCGGCTATCTCTCCTTGGGATAGCAAGAGTGATAGTATCGGAGCTGATATATTCCAGAGTAACCTTATCTCCAAGCCCTTCAGAGATAATATCCCTTATCTCTCCCGATAAGATGTAGAATCTGTCCTGTTCACCCGGAACTCTTCTCAGGAACTTGTTGTCGGGTGAGATATAAAGATTCTTTCCCCTTACTCCGTACTTTTGCTGTAAAATATAGAAGCCGGATGCTCTTCCTCTTACAGTTAAAAGGTTCTCGGAAACCGCATCACCGCTCCTCCCAGGTAATGTGCTTTTTATTATAACATTATACTGGAACAGATGGCTGTAATCAAATGATAATTTGTGTACAGACCAGATGACAAACGCGAGAAAGAGACAGAACAGGAATAGCAACATCTGTCTGCCTCTTTCATAACTGACCGGCTTTTTGAAAAAATTTCCCATAGAGCACCTGTCTCTATTTTCCTGCAGGTATGTCTGTTATGTCCTTAACAATTGCCGATTTGTCAATTCTCAGCTTAACGTTGCTGTCAACTTCAACAAGAATGTATTGCTCTTTAATTTCGGCAACAACTCCGTAGATACCTCCTACTGTAACAACTTTGTCACCCTTAGCCAGGCTGCTGCGGAATTTGGCAAGCTCTTTCTGCTTTTTCTGTTGTGGTCTTATCATGAAGAAGTACATGACAACAAATATAAGGCCCATCATTATCAGAAAGGTCCAGTTTCCCTGCTGTGCCTGCTCCTGTAAAATTACATTAAAATTCATTTTTTATCTTTTTAAATATTTATACAAAATTAACTATTCTGCCGACCCTACCAAACCCCGGCCTCTCTTTTCAACTTTTCCCTGCTCCTTTAAAGCCAGAAGTATCTTATCGAGCATTCCGTTAACAAAAACTTTACTGTTAGGTGTACTGTAAAATTTTGAGAGCTCTACATACTCATTTATTGTTACCTTAAGAGGTATATCGTGGAATGTAACAGCCTCTGCAATACCCATAACAATCAATGCAATATCAGTTGATGCAAGTCTGTCGGTCTCCCAATTGAGAACATATCCGGATAAAAGAGCGGTGAATTCAGAATATCTTATAAGTGACACATTTAAAAGACGCAGAGCATAATCTCTGTCGTCATCTTTAAGGAATACTCCCGGATGTTCCATAACCGGCTCATCCTTAAGTAGAGATATCTTTTTAAGAATTATATTTACAACAAAGGCGAGATCGTCCGACCAATATAGATTAGAGTCCTCCAGAAATCCGTTTAACTCGTCGCAATCTTCAAGCTCCTGCTCATAAAATGAGAGTAAAAGTTTAACATCCTGCTCCAGACTTCTCTCCGGAGAAGACATATACTCTTTATAATATTCACTTTTAACGAATGAGTTGAAAATCTTCTTAACAACCGCAGCATGATCCGACCAGCCGAGCCCTCTTTTGCTGCAAAAATCGCGAATACGGGAGTCATCTTCAAGTAGGGCCAAAGCTCTGTTTTCGACAAATTTTCTGTTTGGATTAGCCTCTTCAGGGGTAGGATGAAATTTCCCGAGGCCTGCCTCAATTTTTCTCTCGGCAAGAGCTTTGATTGCTCCTGGCAGTAATAGGAGAAGGTAATACAACTCCTGTGTTTTACTGCAGCTGAGCAATAGCTCTTTCTCTGCCCCCGTAACGGAGTCTGAACCTGAATTAATACGACTGAAAAGAACCTTAAAGACCTTGATACGAATCAATCTCCTGCTAATCATAAATGGACAAATTATCAAATATTTCACAAAGATAGATTTTTGTGCTTAAAAAATAATTTTATCTTTGTAAAACAAATTTAAATATGAAAAAAATGTACTTCGAGGATTTTGACAACGCAGATGCAAATGAGCGTAACGGAGATGATGTCTTTTCAAAACCCGTGAGAGCAGGAAAAAGAACCTATTTCTTTGATGTTAAGGCCACTAAAAACAGCGATTATTACCTTACAATTACAGAAAGTAAGAGAAGAATCGACAAAGACGGGAGGTTCGTTTATGACAAACACAAGATATTTCTTTACAAAGAGGATTTTGAAAAATTCACACAAGGCCTGGAGGAGATAATCCAGTACATTCGCGAAAGAGTTCCTTCAATCAATGAAAAGGGGCAAAGAGAGGCTGTCGCAAACTCCTTTTCCGATGTTAACTTCGAAGAGTTGTAAATTATGATAAAAAAAAAAGGCCGGCATGTTATGCCGGCTTTTTTTTGAGGTACCCAGCAGAATCGAACTGCTGTTCACGGTTTTGCAGACCGTTGCCTAACCACTCGGCCAGGGTACCGTTAAGAGTCGACAAAGATAGCCATTTTTTCTTACCCTCCAAAAGGATTACTTAAGTTTTGACAATTTCATACTACTCACCACAATACCTGCAATTATCAAAAAAAGGCCAGATATGGTTGCCAGCCCTATCTTTTCGCCTAAAACAAAGTGTATCAGTATAAGTGATAAAACAGGTGAGAGGTAGGTTAACTGTGTTACTGTAAATCTGTTAGTAGCCAGATTAAGAGCCTTTCCCCAAATAATAAAGGTGAGTCCCATTTCAAAAATCCCTACATAAACTCCTGCCCAAAAACCTCTTAATGAGGGTAGCTCAAACCCCGTGAATAACATGAATATTATCAGATAGATAGTTCCAAACAAAAAGTTAAAAAATAGTCCGGCCGATGGATCAACTTTTGTGTCAATTTTTGACAACCAGTATGTTGCCCATACAAAAGCACTACCCAGCGCAAGCATAATGCCGATTACAGAAAGTTTTCCTTCGGCAGATGCGGCGTTATTTCCGGATAACATTAATATGCCGGCAAAGCTTATTGCAATACCAAGTACCTGATACCACTTCATTCTCTGTTTTAAAAACAGAGAGATCATTATAATAAGTACAACCTGCCATGAGTAGTTAAGGGGCTGAGCAATCTGGGCAGGTAAGAGAGAGTATGCCTTAAAAAGAACCAGGTAGTACAGAAAAGGGTTCAGAAACCCCATAAACGCACTTTTCCCCAATGCAGGTAAATCAGATAAAATAGTTGTCAATCCGGCAATTTTACCCCGAATCAGCAGGTCGGCAAATGAAATAATGAGTGTTGTAACTGAGGCTATCAGCAGCAGGGTTGTAAAATGCATCTCTTCAAGAGCAATTTTAAATGCTGTGGCAACTGTAGACCAGAAAAGGACTACAACGCCTGCCAGTAACAGAGCGTTACTCTGCTTTGTAAGCTTTCTCATCTCTGAAAAGGTGATTTGACTGTTGTTTTATCTTTGAGACAATCATTGGATTGAGCTCTTTATTTGCAGTAAGAAAATCAGAAACAGCTATTTTTGCCTCATGAGAACTATGAGAACCTAAAAGCGATCTTAACCAGTCCCTTGGGAAAAATATGTCTCCTGTTCTCTGTATCTCTTCAATTAAATTTAGTGACGGAGTTATAAATTTTACTGATTCACCGCTGCGGGTGAAGTGGTTCAGCAGAGCCAGTGATGCCGATGCTCTAGGTTCTATCTCTCTGTTCTCTCTCTTTTGAAGCGAATTAAATACTGAATCTCTCACAATCGGGTCAGGAGAGGTTGCCGGCCAGATATACCTGAACTCATCTCTCCTCTCATTATCCCTGATTCTTGAAATTTGTCTTGAATAGATATAATCCCATCTATCCGGCATTCTGATTGCAAGTTCGTATGATAACTTCATAAGATCTCTCTCTCCTGCATTTATCTGTTTCTGCTCCTCCGGCTTATCCCATATAGTGAATAGTCTGTCAGACATCTCCGGAGTGATAAATATCTCCTGCAATGCTCTAAAGGCCTGTATTCTTCTCTGTTTGTCGGAGTCATTAGCATATATTGACCAAAGTGACTTCTCTACCTCCTCAATAATACCTTTATGAATTTCATTTTCATAAGGGCTTATATATCTTTGGATTGTCAAAAGTGTATAACCGATAATCCTGGAGTATATTAACGGATCTCTTTCATAACCAAGCATCACCGACGAGAAATATAGAAACTCATCGGGAGTTATATAGCCCTCTTCCATATTCTCGTAAAGATTTATGATCACGGATAGTCTTGACACTTCATCGGAAGGGATTCCTTTTGCAAGTTCTGCAAACTGAGCCTTTGCCTCATCTTTTGTAAGAATAAACAGACCATATCCCATTCCATCTGAGTTGATTACAGAGTCTGAGACTATATCTTGCTCCCATACAAGGGCTCTGCCAAAGGGATCACTCTGAAAATACTTAATCTCTCCGTTTTCATATGTGGCTCTAATGTGAGGTCGGCCCCTCTCCTCTACCCATACTCTGCTCCACTCTCTCAGGTCTTCGGGAGAGAGTTTGTCCAGTATGTCAATCAGCTGGTTCCATGTTGCATTTGAGTACGCATATGTTGTGAGATACTCTTTTATACCATCCCTGAACCGGTCATAACCCACCTTTCTTACAAGTTTCTCCATAACAATAGGGGCTTTGTTGTAGATGATATTTCCATACACAAGGCCTGCATTGTTCAGGTTATCCAGCTTCTGCTGTATGGCGTTCGATCCAGCTGTTCTGTCTTCGGCATAAGAGGCAGGGAAGTAAGAGTTTACAAAACTAACTTTATGGTCAACTTCCGGATAAAGAGGCGTAATTATCTGAGAAGCAAACCAGTTTGCAAATACCTCTTTTGTCCACACATCATCAAACCAGCTCATGGTAACATAGTCTCCAAACCACATATGAGCGGTTTCGTGTGCGATAAGCTTAGCTCTCTCCATCTTTTCGATAAGGGTAGCACCCTTTTCAATGAACATTGTTCTGTCTGAGTATAGTGTTGCTCCTGTATGCTCCATCCCTCCGTACTGAAATCCCGGAATTATGGCAATGTCATATTTTTCAAATGGATATGCAATACCTGTATACTCCTCAAGCCACTCCAGTGAGTAGAATATCTGAGAGGATATCTCTTCCCACTGAGCAAGTTTTACCGAGTCGCTCTCCTGATGGTACGCATTAATTATCCTCTCACCTTTTTGTGCTGTCATTTTATTCAGAGTTCCTGCAACAAACGAGAAGAGGTATGTTGGTATGGGGTCAGTTGTATTATATTTTAATGTTACTCTGTTGTTTTCAATGGTATCAGCAACAGAAAGAGCTCCGTTGGCAACGGCATCCCATCCATAAGGTATTGTCAGTGACAGGTTATATGCTGCCTTAAGGTTTGGCTGGTCGAAGCATGGAAAGAGCGTTCTTGCTCTGTCAGGAACAAGTAAGGTGTAAAGCAGGTTTTTCCTTCTGTTAAGGGACTGCTCACCGGCACGAAAAGAGAAGCTGACACTATTTTCTCCCTTTTTAGCGTACTTATCCGGAATTACTAGATGCTCATTAATTATAACAGGATCTGTCTTAAAGCCGTTCACCTCTATTTGACCGATAACTCCTGAACCTTTGTATTCAGGTTTAAAATCGAGGATAATACTCTCTTTTTTTGCAAGATCAAATTGTATGGTTGCAGAAGCAACTATTGAGTCACTTATATTGGCAGGGATATCAAAATGCAGATCATATATAAGATTACTAATCGCATTTTTACGATGATCGGCAAGCTCTTTACTTACGCCCACAGATATTAGTGTGTCACTGCTATTGAGGCAACTCGATAAAGCAATGATATTGAACAGTATAAAACATAATTTTTTCATAGAAATTCCGGTTTTTTTATAATCCGGTCTGTTCAAACTCTCTCATAAGAGTTTCAAGAAACTCAGCATCGGTTTCATCAAATGAATTAAGAGAGTCACTGTCAATATCAAGAACTGCAACAACTTTATTATTGTGAAAGAGTGGCACCACAATCTCGGATTTTGAGAGAGAGCTGCAGGCGATGTGGCCGGGGAACTCCTCTACATCGGGAACGATAATGGTTTTGCCCTCTTTCCACGCTGTTCCGCATACTCCCTTTCCATAAGAGATCCTTGTACAGGCAACCGGACCCTGAAACGGGCCCAGAACAAGAACATCTCTGCTTATCTCCTGATCGTGTTTTACAATATAGAATCCTACCCAGAAAAAACCGAATGCCTCTTTCAGGGCCGCAGCAATATTTGCAAGGTTTGCGGTTGAATCAGGTTCATGACTTATAAGTGACTTAATCTGGGGAATAAGTTCGGTGTATACTTCCCTTTTTCCGGTTGCAGAGATCTCTATCTTTTCCATTGATGCAGATTTGGTGTTTATACTATCTGCAAAGATATGAAAAGAGAGTTGATGTTACTCTACATAGAGCATAACTCCTTTCAGGTACTCTCCTTCGGGGTGATAAATGTTTACAGGGTGGTCAGAGGGCTGTGATAACCTCTCCAGAATCCTGACTTTTCTGCCGGTTCTTGCTGCGGCTGAAAAAACAGCTTCGGTAAAGGATTTTCTGTCAACCACCTGCGAGCAACTATATGTAAATACAATGCCACCCGGAGAGACCTTTTGTATTGCCTCATAGTTAAGCCGGGAATAGGCCCTCAGAGCATTGTTCAGTGCATCTCTGTGTTTGGCAAATGCAGGCGGGTCTACAATAATGATATCGTACCTTCCGGCCTGTGACTCTCTCATGAAATCGATAGCATCGGTACAATGTGATGTATGGCACTGAGATGGTAAAATAATATTTGCCTCTCTGTTGAG
Organism: Bacteroidales bacterium UBA5548; assembly: GCA_002425935.1. Lineage (GTDB taxonomy): Bacteria > Bacteroidota > Bacteroidia > Bacteroidales > UBA932 > Bact-08. Next base: position 93,251 of record DINE01000018.1, read on the forward strand.
TCCGACATTAATTTCAAGCATCTCAACTGCCGGTTTTGAACTGTCAACAGATACTACCTCTGTTGCACCTCCTGCAAGTGCGTAAACTGAGAAGCCCCCGGTATAACAGAAGAGATTCAATACCCTTTTCCCAGATGAGTGGGACTTAACCAACATTCTGTTATCTCTCTGATCGAGGAAAAAGCCTGTTTTCTGTCCACTTTTCCAATCTATCATAAAGAGGTGACCGTTTTCGCTGATAACAGAGCGGTCTGCAGGATCACCCCAGATATAGCCATCTGACAGCTCCAGTCCTGCCTTAAACGGGGCTGTTGACGAGCTCTTGTTGAATACTGCTTTAAGAGACTCTCCGTATGCCTGTTTCAACGCCTCTGTAACAGCGTCTTTGGAAAGCAGAATACCGGCTGAGTGTGCCTGCATTACGGCAACTCCGTTATAGTAGTCAACAATCAGCCCCGGAAGCATATCTCCCTCTCCGTGGATAAGCCTGTATGCATTGGTGTTTGCACACCTTTTAAGGAGCTCACCCTCTCTCATTTGCAAAGCTGCTCTCACTCTCTGAATCCAAAAATCAGCCTCATAGGCTGATTTATCAAAACTTAGCATGCGAACAGTAATGCTCCCTTTCTGGTAATGTCCTGCTCCCAGATAATCTCCCTGAAATGAAATTACATCACAGATATCACCCTCAAGCGGGTCTCCTTCAATTTTTTGGATAGCTCCGGAAAAGACCCAGGGATGGAATCGTTTCAGGGACTCTTCTCTCCCCTTTTTAAGATATATTTTTGGCATCAGGTTTTGGTGTACTAAGTAGTTTAAGGTACATTTTCAGGCAAATCCAGGCATCCACAGCGGCATAGCTTATTTGCGCCTGAGACAATTCCGGTGTTTCCCAGTTTGACAATTGCTGTGATTTAGAGACTCTTGTGCCCAGGATTATTGCAGCCATCTTTCTTACGCTCTTCTCCATCACTCCCCATCCCGATGCAATTGTCTGCAAATCGACAAATCCTCTGGCTATAAATTTTGTATGATACTGAAGTGCTCTGATATCATCATTAACGGCTGCTCCGACCTTTATAACTCTGGTTGTTGATAAAATGCGCGCCAGTTCAGGCGGTATGCCCAGACTATGTAATCTGAAAATATAGGCTCTGTCTACCCCTGCAAGCTGAAGCAGTGCAACAGTATTTCTCTTTGTATTTGCCGTAAATGAGGGCTTTGTCTCTGTGTCAAACCCGATAAATTTTTGCGCACCAAGGTAACTCACAGCCTCAAAATAGTTATCATCAACTGCATCAATAACCTTTATGGGGCCGGAAAATTCTGCAACATGCAAAATTTCAACCTCTTCGGGCTTAATATTGGAACTAAAACTCATTACTCTCCAGATTATTTTTAATCAATCCGTAACTGTATGGAAGTCTCTCCTTTATTCTCAGGAGGTTGTCCTTGTTAATATTTACTTTCGAAAACGGAGTAACCAAAACCGATTTTTCAACGGAGCCTGTCTCTCTTCCGTATTTATAATCAAAAGTCAGATTTCCGTTTTCGTCCCTGTACTTCTCTGGAAGTTGGGGGTTTGCAACAGATATAAAACCTTTAAGTGTATTGCCCTTGCCCGATTTTTTAAGATTTCGGTCTGCAAAAAGTGTTTTAAACGCCTCTTTGGCTGTATTAACTGCCGGATCAATAAATACTACCTCTTCTGCAAGTACATCGTCATAAATCTTTACTCCTTCATAAGTGTATGTTCTCAGCTCGTCAACAACCTTAATCAGGGTATCAATAAGATATGGATAGTGGGTACACCCAAGTATTACGCTGTTTAATTTTACTCCGGGATTATCTCTTCTGTGTTTTTCAATAAGGGTAACCATATGGTACCTCGCGTAGTTCCCCGTAGAGTTCAGCTGAATATCCCCGATATTTCCTGCCTCATCCTTTGCAATGAGAAGTGAGCCGGTACTTTGGTCAAATCTGTAAACAGGAAGCAGAGTTGTATCTATGCCATCGGGGAAGATACCAAGTTTTGGCCCCCTGTAATTCTCTCTTACTGCTGTGGCACCTTGCTGTATGTAGTCGTACTCAGAGTCAACCGCCTCTGCAAACCCCAGCCCGCCCTGATTTACCACCTTCAGTTGTGCAACATACTTTTTGTCTGAAGCATATTTTAACAGAGCCTTTTCATACCCTCCGGAAGAGATAGTTCCCACAGTTGCAAGAACCCCTACTGCAAAAGGCTTCTGCTCATTTGGAGAGATAATTGACATAGCTCCGTCTGTTCCAGCCTGAATTACACCCACCGGTTTAACGCCTGTACCACTTAGGGCTAGCAGAGTCTTTATATCTTCCAGACCGTAGGCAGTTGCTGTATTACAGGCAATTACAACCATTTTGGTACGGTTTGGCACAGTTGTTAAAAAGAGAGCATCCTTAATAATAAGTTCTCTCAGGTAATCTGTTTTATTCTGTGAAGAGTAGACTCCGTAAGGCATATTTGCCTGATCGGCCAGATAGATAAAATCCTCTCCGTCAAAATCTAGAACTCCGTCAGGTATCTCTTCGCCGGTTTTATTGTCAAAGTAATCAGCAGAAAGGAATTGCTCAATAACGGTAAGTCCGCCTGTGCCTGAGTCAAACATTCCAACAGGGAGATCTCTCAGCCTCTGAGGATAGCTCCCAAAATCGGCATAAAAAGCCGAAGATCTATCGTTGAGTGCTATTCCGGTCAGTGCAACCTCAGCCTCTTTTTTGCTGTTAGTACAAGATAAAATGGCAAAAGTTATTGCCAGTGACACTCCGTTTTTAAGTATTGAGTTACTTTTCATAGCTAAATTCCCCGTATTCAGTCATTAATATAACTTCGGCAGATGATGATTTTTCAACTCTTCCTATAACTCTTGCCTCAACACCGTACTTTTCCGATATGTCAATAATCTGTTGTGCTGCTTCGGGCTTAACATAAATTTCAAGCCTGTGACCCATATTGAACACCTTATACATTTCGCTCCAGGCAGACGAGGACTCCTTCTGAATGTACCTGAACAAGGGAGGTACAGGAAACATATTGTCCTTTATTACCTTAAGCTTGTCAATAAAGTTAAGCACTTTGGTCTGACCACCTCCTGAGCAGTGTACCATTCCACATACCGAATTGCGGCAGTTTTCAAGAATCTCTTTAACAACAGGAGCATATGTCCGTGTAGGTGAGAGCAATAGTTTACCAAAAGTCAGGCCTGTTTCCGGATCAGTTTCATCAAGTCTTCTGGATCCTGTATAAGCAAGATCCTTAGGTATCTGAGAGTTGTAACTTTCAGGGTACTTCTCTCCCACATAGGAGGCAAACAGATCGTGTCTTGCAGATGTGAGTCCGTTACTGCCTGTTCCTCCGTTGTATTCATCCTCGTAAACGGCCTTCCCATATGAAGAGAGCCCGATAACCAGATTGCCGGCAGAAATTTTAGAGTTGTCAATTACATCAGACCTCTTCATCCTTGCGCAGACGGTGCTGTCAACAATAATTGTCCTGACCAGATCTCCCACATCGGCAGTCTCACCGCCTGTAAGACAGATATTTAAGCCATATTTTGCCATCTTTTCAGCAAAAGATTCAGAACCCGCAATAATCGCAGAGATTACATCTCCTGGAATTCTGTGCTTATTCCTGCCAATTGTAGAGGAGAGCAGAATATTATCAAGTGCTCCCACACAAATCAGATCATCGGTGTTCATCACAATCGCGTCCTGAGCAATTCCTGCCCACACACTCATGTCACCTGTCTCTTTCCAGTAAACATAGGCAAGCGATGATTTTGTTCCGGCACCGTCTGCATGCATCACCACACAATATTCAGGGTCATTCGCCAGATAGTCAGGGACAATTTTGCAAAAAGCTTTTGGAAAAAGCCCTTTATCAATCTTCTCTATTGCTTTGTGAACATCCTCTTTTGACGAAGAGACCCCTCTGCTTGCATATTTACCTGCATCTTTGCTGTTTACTGTCATAACTCAAATCTATCTTAAAAAGAGAAGCTCTCTGTATTTTGGAAGCGGCCACAATTCGTCATCCACAAGCATCTCAAGTTTGTCAACTGTTGTCCTGATTTTAAAGATGTAAGGAAGTACATCTTTTGAATAGGCAGCGGCTCTCTCAGGATATGAAGCAATTACATTTGCATCTTTCCTTGCCTGAACCAGTGCATGGAAATCTTCGCGAAGCTGCTGAATATATCCGGAAATTTTCTTTATTGTGACAAGCTGCCTCTCTGACATTGACTTGTATTCATCCTCAGGAAAGAGCTCTTTTATCCCCAAAACATTGTCTATTAATGAGTTCTGGAATTTTATTGCGGTTGGAATTATGTGATTAACAGTTAGATCACCGATAACCCTTGCCTCAATCTGAAGTTTTTTAATAAATATCTCATTCAACACCTCATATCTGGCCTCAACCTCTCTTACGCTCAGCACCTCTGTCTCCTCCATCAGTTTAATGGTTTTAGGATCCAGAAAAGCCTTGAATGCTTCCGGAACGTCCGATATTCCCTTCAAACCTCTTCTTTCAGCCTCTTTATGCCACTCTTCACTGTAACCGTTTCCTTCAAACCTAATGGCTTTTGACTCCTTGATGTATTGTCTGATAATTTTAATGAATGCTTCATCTTTTGAAGTCCCCTCATCAATCTCCTTTTCGACCAACTGCTTAAATCTTGTAAGCTGCTGGGCTACTGCAGTATTTAATACAAACATAGATGATGCCACATTAACAGAAGATCCTACTGCTCTGAATTCAAACCTGTTTCCAGTAAAGGCAAACGGAGATGTTCTGTTACGGTCTGTATTATCCGGCAATATTTCAGGAATCTTACCTACAACATCAAGTTTAATTGACTTACTGTCTGCAGGGCTGTCTGCTACCGACATGCTCTCGATTGAGTCAAGAACCTCTGTAAGAGTTGTACCTGTAAATACCGACATAATTGCAGGAGGCGCCTCACTTCCACCCAGACGAAAAGAGTTATTGAGAGATGCCGCACTGGCCATTATGAGATGGTGATGTTCGTGAACTGCTTTAATTACAGAGACAAAGAAGCTCAGAAACTGTATGTTTGTCCGCGGGGTTTTCCCCGGTGAAAGCAGATTCACTCCCTGATTGGTAACCATAGACCAGTTGCAGTGCTTTCCTGAACCGTTTATTCCGGCAAAAGGTTTTTCGTGAAAAATTACCTTCAGTTTATGTTTTTTGGCAATCTTTCTCATGAGTATCATCATCATGAGGTTGTGGTCAACAGAGAGGTTTGCCTCTGCAAAATATGGTGCAAACTCGAACTGATTGGGTGCAACCTCATTATGCCTGGTCTTGAGAACAACACCAAGTTTAAACGCCTCTGTTTCAAAATCTTTCATAAAGCACATAACCCTCGAAGGTATCGCTCCAAAATAGTGGTCTTCCAACTGCTGATCTTTGGCTGAGGTATGCCCGATAAGGGTTCTGTTACAGAGCATTAAATCTGGTCTAGCCCTGAATAGCGCTTCGTCAACAACAAAGTACTCCTGCTCAATTCCAAGCATGACATTGACTCTCAACGTTTTTGAGTCAAACATCTTTGCAAGCTCAGTTGCAGCTTTGTCGAGTTGTTGAAGTGACTTCAGATGAGGAGTCTTCATATCAAGAGACTCTCCGGTATATGCTACAAACACAGATGGGATACAAAGTGTCTGGTCAATTATGAAGGCAGGGGATGTAGGATCCCAGGCTGTGTAGCCCCTTGCTTCGAATGTATTTCTTAAACCACCGTTCGGAAAGCTTGATGCATCAGGTTCCTGCTGGACAAGGGCGTCACCTTTGAAATTCTCAAACACTCCTCCGTTTATAGAAGGATCAACGAATGCCTCATGCTTCTCTGCCGTTGCGTCAGTGAGAGGATGAAACCAGTGAGTGTAGTGAGTAGCCCCCCTCTCAATCGCCCAGGCTTTCATACCTGAGGCAATCTGGTTGGCTACCTTTCTGTCAATCTTTACTCCGTCATTAATTGCCAAATGAACAGCTTCGAAGGCCTCTGCCGAAAGGTAGCGGCGCATCTTCTCCACATCAAAGACATTCTGACCGAAGTATTGAGAAACAGGTGCGCTTTCAAGGTGAAATCTTTCGGCCTTATGGCTCGAAAACTCGTCTAATGCCCTTTTTCTGAAACTACTCATTGTCTTTACTAAATTAACCTGATTTATTAACCGGGCAAATGTAATTATAATTTTAAAAAGATTTGTTATTTTTCGTACTTTTGCTCAAATAACTAAACTCATTAAAAATGAAACAGACTGCCACTTTCCTGACACTTTTGCTATGCTTTCTTTTTGGAAGTTCGCTCACTGCCCAGAACAATATTCAGAGGTATATTGAATCGTTGAAAAAAGACACACTCTTTATCGATGCTGCGGTGGGAATCATGGTAATGGACTCAAAAGGCAATACAGTTGCCTCTTGGAATCCCGATATGCCGCTGCTAACAGCTTCAACGATGAAAACTATTAGTACCGGAATGGCATTAAAAGTCTTGGGAAAAGATTACCGGTTTGCAACAAAACTTGCATACGACGGCGTGATCAGAGATGGAGTGCTTTACGGCAATCTCTACATTATCGGCGGTGGCGACCCAACTCTCGGTTCGCAGGACACGCTGGCCAAACCAACTCAGGAGCTGTTTGCAGAGTGGAGGGAGGCTGTCGTTGCTAACGGCATAAGAAGAATAAACGGTCACATAGTTGCCGACGACCGTTTTTTTGAACCAGAAATTGTCCCGGAGAGTTGGTCGTGGAATAATATCGGGCCTTCATACGGCGGTGGCACATCAGGACTTTCATTCAATGAAAATCTTCAGAATTTCAGCTTCAGGCCCGGTTTAAACAGAGGTGACAACGCTTTTCTAAAGCGGGTATACCCGGAAATTCCGGAGATGAAGTATGTAATTAACCTCACTTCTGCTGAGAGAGAGAGGAGCAGATACTCATATCATGTATCCGATCTTGCTAAGGTTGGAAGGTTTTCCGGCAGCGTGGCAATGGGGGCAGATTCTGTAATTCTGACAGTTGCAAGCAAGTTTCCTCACCTGAGTTGTGCTCATGAGTTTCGCAAATACCTCGAGTTAAACGGTATTTACAGTAAATCTGGGGTTTTGGATGCGAGGGAGATGAATCTGCCTGGTGAAGAATCTCTTAGCGTAATTGAGGTTACCTACTCCCCATCTCTTACTTCAATCATTAATGTAACAAACCGCATAAGCAATAACTTCTATGCAGAGACTCTGCTCAAGATGGTAGGGAAGCAGATAACAGGAACCGGTTCTTATGACTCTTCAAGGGTTGCTGTCCAAAGAGTATTCCGTGAGATGGGTCTTAAAACCAAAGGCTATACTCAATCTGACGGAAGTGGTCTCTCAAGACAGAACTACGTATCAGCGAGATTTTTCTGCAATTATTTCGCAAAGATGAAAGAAAACCCTAACTTTGATGTGTTTTTCAACTCCCTTCCGCAACCGGGGGGGCCGGGCACTTTAAAAAGCGTACTTAGTGCAGAGAAACAGTCCGACAAAGAGAGGATCCATGCTAAAAGCGGATCTTTGGCAAATGTGAGATGTTATGCCGGATATGTTGTAAGAAAAAATGGAGAGATGATCTATTTTGCCATTCTTGCCAACAACTTCTCGGCAAGGACTGCACAGATGCAGGTAGGAATTGAAGGATTTATGAGAGAACTAACAAAATATTAAAAAATAAGACATGTTAACACTTTCCAGAAAAGCAAATGAAATGCCGGCGTCTCCAATCAGGAAGCTGGTACCTTATGCTGAACAGGCCAAAAAAAGAGGCGTAAAAGTTTATCACCTTAATATCGGCCAGCCAGATATCGCGTCGCCCAAAGAGGCACTTGATGCGGTAAGAAACATCAATCTTGACCTGATTTCATACCCGCACTCTGCAGGTATTGAATCATACAGAGAGGGGCTGGTTAAATATTATGAATCGGTAAATATTCACGTAACTGCATCGGAGATTAACATCACAAACGGGGGTAGCGAGGCTCTTCAGATAGCTCTTGCCGTAACATGCAACCCTGATGATGAGGTAATTGTAATGGAGCCATTCTATACAAACTACAACTCTTTTGCGGTTCAGAACAATGTTAAGCTGGTTCCTATCGCAACCAGTATTGACAACGGTTTTGCATTGCCTGAAATTAGTGAGTTCGAAAAACTGATAACTCCAAAAACCAAAGGTATAATCATTTGCAGCCCCGGCAACCCTACAGGAACACTCTATCCGAAAGCAGCTATTGAGAAACTTGGCGAGATCGCTAAAAAGCATCAGTTGTTCATCTTCTCTGACGAGGTTTACAGAGAGTTCTGCTACACAGATGAGCCTCACTTCTCTTGTATGCACCTTGAGGGTCTGGAACAAAATGTAATTCTGATAGACTCAGTCTCTAAAAGATATAGTCTTTGCGGAGTAAGAATTGGTGCTATTGTCTCTAAAAACAAAGAGGTAATGAGTGCTGTTCTTCGCTACGCACAGGCAAGATTATGCTCACCTGCACTTGGTCAGATTGCATCTGAGGGAGCTCTTGCAACCCCAAAAGAGTATTTCGAAGCTGTTCGCACGGAGTATATGAACCGCAGGGATGTTATGATTGAGATGTTAAATAAAATGGAGGGAGTTAAAACCCCTATGCCTATGGGTGCCTTCTACACAATTGCAAAATTGCCTGTAGATGACAGCGATAAATTCGCTCAGTGGCTTCTGGAGGAGTTTCAGTACGAAAACCAGACTGTAATGGTTGCACCGGCTGCAGGCTTCTATGCAACTAAAGGGAAGGGCACAGATGAGGTGAGAATTGCCTACGTTCTTAAAATCGAAGATCTTAAAAATGCAATGAAATGCCTTGAGGTTGCACTGAAACAGTACCCGGGCAGGACAATCAAATAGTAATCTTAGATAATAATGAGTAATCCGGGCCGGCTGATTTGAAAATCAGCCGGCTCTGCTGTTTCATAAAAAAGCTGCAACTCTGTTTAGAGCAATCATAATCAACAGGACAAAAAATTCTGCTCTTTTTTCAGCAGAGGTAGTTCCATGGGTTATATACTCTGCAACTATCAGCGATAATGGTAATGATATAATATAGAAAAAGGCAGGTTGAGTTTCGGGATAGAAGAAAGTGACTAAACTCAGAAGTATCATAAGCACTACATTCCTTGAGACACTTGCAGATTTAATAATTTTGTATGTTCCGGACACCTTTCCTACCATAACTGCCGACCTGTAAAAAATCAGAACAAAGGTGAAAACCAGAAGAAGACCGGCGAGAGAATCTACTAATATTCCCGGAGCAGAGATAGCTTTAAGATCTGTGAATACCTGATTTATAACATCTCCGTTATCATCATAAAAGAGGTGCCGGAGAGAGATTATAAAAACATAAGGCAATACCACCATTATTACAGAGATAACAATATTTCTTAAGTCAAATGAGCTGGTTCTTAGCGAGTAATACAGAATCAACGGTACAACCGGAATTAAATGAGGGTCAAACAGCGTTGCAACGGAGACAAGCAGTACCGACAAAACCAGATTTCTGTCATTGTCCTTTGTAAAAAGCGAGATATAGAGAGAATATAAAACTAATGGTGTTGCAATTGTAGTTCCTGTAAAAACAAGCGATGTTTCTGGTGTAAGAACAAAAATAAAAAAGATTAGAGGAGCTGTTGAAAATGGCCTGCCGCAACTGAAAACTCTTGAGTTAAAAAAATAGAGAATCACTGACGTGATGATTGTCAGAATTATCACAATTGCGGCAGAATGTTCCGGATTCAGGTAACCGGAATCAAAGATTCCCTTTAAAAAAGTAATACTCCCGGAGTGGGCTTTATCAGAGATATTGCCGTTGAGCATTAAGGATGAGGCTAGCATACCTATTGCGAACAGGCCCAGAAAAATGGGCGAGTAGACAAACCAGTATCTTGTCTTTTCCCTCATCTCATACTTTATTCTTTAAATAAGATCAAGACCAATATCCCTTCTGAAATAGACATCTTTAAAATTTATCAGGCCGGCAAGGTTGTAAAGTCGTTCTCTTCCGTGTATAATATCACTCTCCGTTACTGTCAGAGCTAGAACTCTTCCCCCTGCAGTTACAATTTTACCCTCTTGTACAGCCGTTCCTGAATGAAATAGTGTTTCACCTCTAAAATTTTCCAAACCCTCTATCGGATATCCCTTTGCGTACTCCTGAGGATACCCTCCCGAAACCATTACCAGGGTAAGTGAAGTATGATCATAAATCTCAATCTTTTCATTACCAAGATTGCCACTCCCCAATGCCAGCAAGTGAGCGAGAAGATCACTTTTAATTCTTGGCATAACAGCCTCAGTTTCCGGGTCTCCCATTCTCACGTTATATTCAATCACATACGGAGAGCCTCCGCAATTCATCAACCCGATAAAGACAAAGCCCTTATAATCTGGACACTCTCTCTTTAAACCATTTACTGTTGGCTTGATCACCCTCTCCTCAACTCTCTTCATAAAAGCCTCATCTGCAAACGGTACAGGAGAGACTGCTCCCATACCTCCTGTATTAAGACCTTTGTCTCCGTCACAAATTCTTTTATAGTCTTTTGCTTCGGGTAAAATAAGATAGTCATTGCCATCAGTAAGTACAAATACAGAGAGTTCAATCCCTTTGAGGTACTCTTCTATTACAACGCGATTTCCGGCACTTCCAAACTTTCCGCCAAGCATCTCCCTCATCTCAGATTTTGCCTCTTTAAGATTGTCGATAATAAGTACACCTTTTCCGGCAGCCAGACCATCGGCTTTTAAAACATAAGGCGCTCTCAAAGATTCCAGAAATCGGTCTCCCTCTTCTACGGTATTCTTTTCAAATGATTTGTATCTTGCAGTAGGAATGCCCCAACGTTGCATAAAACCTTTGGCAAAATCTTTACTCCCCTCCAGTTTTGCTCCACAGGAGCCCGGTCCGATAAATATTATATCCTTAAGGTCAGAGTCAGATTCGAATTTATCTCTAAGGCCGTTTACGAGGGGATCCTCCGGACCTACTATTACCATCTCAATCGAATTGTCGGTAACAGCCTTTTTAAGTTCCTGAAAATTATTGGGATCGGCATTAAGGTTCACCGCCAACTGCGCTGTTCCCGGATTACCGGGAGCACAAAAAAGTTTTGTTAGCAAAGGACTTTGTGAAATTTTCCAGGCAATAGCGTGTTCCCTGCCTCCGGAACCAATTATCAGAACTCTCATCTTTTTTGGGCAAAAATAATAATAAATTAACTTTGTGGCACATTTTCGGAAACCCATGAAGTATATTACATACCTTTTAGCAATTATCTCATTAATTACTCTATCCTGCAACAGAGGAGTTATACCACAGAGTGACATGCCCAAGATAATTGCAGATATGTACATGGCAGACAGGTTCGTAACCTCTGACTACAAATTGGTTCTAAAGGCTGATACCTTAAAAATTTACGAGGCTGTTTTCAGAAAACACGGATACACATCTTCACAGTTTGTTAATACTATCGACTTTTATATGACCCGCCCCGCCAAACTTAAAGAGTTTTATGCAAAGGCAAAAGAGATCCTGGAGGCGAGAGAGCAGAACATAACCCATTTTCTTGAATCCAAAACAAACGAAGAGAACAAGCTGGCTCCCTACCGCAAATTAAAAGAGAGTGCAGGAGAGATTGTTTCATACAGTATCAATGAGAGGGCATTAAGATGGATTATGCTTCCGGAGAGCTATCCTGATTTAAGAATTTCGGCAGGAGACTCATTATTACAGATGTATGAAACACCTCAGATGAGCAGATGGTGGGGGAACAACTTCATACAAGATACCACAAAATACAGATTGATTTTAAAAAATGAGAAAACTCGCAGCACAATACATCTTTCCCCTAAACTCAGCCCAACCGGTCTGCAGAGGGACGATAACCCTCGATGATGAAGGAACAATAGTAGAAACCGGAGTACTGGAAGAGGAGACAGAGAGCACCGAATTTTATAACGGAATTCTTATCCCGGGCTTTGTAAACTCCCACTGTCACATAGAACTCTCTCACCTGAAAGGACACTTCAGCAAAAAAAGCGGAATGGCCGGATTTATTCAGCAGATCAGAGAGTTGAGATATGTAACAGACGAAGCCGGACGCTATGAGGCCATAGCTACCGAGATGCAAAAAATGTATCAGTCAGGAGTCTCGGCAATGGCAGATATCAGTAACAGCTCTGAGAGCTTTAAGGCAAAATCGGAATCTCTGATGTATACACGGACGTTTCTTGAAGTTTTTGGAAGCGAAGAGTCAGATATGCCCCGAATTATGTCATCTGTAAGAGAGCTCTCAAAACTGGCAAAAGAGTTTGGAATTGACGCTGCCCCCACACCCCATTCATGCTATACAATGAGCCCGTCGCTCTTAAGAGAGTCATCGGCCGATGCTATTGCAGCAGGCTGGCTCTCATACCACAATCAGGAGAGCTGGCAGGAGGAGGAGTTGATAATAAAGGGTAGCGGGCCACTCCACGATGACTACAAATCACGTGGTATGAGTACTCCTCCGGTAAAGGGAGTCCCTTCACTTCTCTACTTTTTGGAGGTAATTGAATCGGTTAAAGCAAATATTGACGAAAGTATTTTACTTGTTCACAATACCTTTACCAATGAAGAGAGTGTGTCATACGCAATGGAAAGGCTTAAAAGCCTTTACTGGGCAGTGTGTCCTCTTTCAAATCTCTTTATTCATGATGCACTCCCTCCACTGGAGCTTTTAAGAAGACTTAATGCTAATATTACACTGGGAACAGACTCACTTTCAAGTAACGATACCCTCTCTATGGTTGATGAAATCAACTGCATTCACAAATACTTTCCCACAATACCGTTAAAAGAGATACTTGAGTGGAGTTCATATAACGGAGCAAAGTTTTTGGGGATTGAAGATAAATTCGGATCTTTGGAAAAAGGCAAAAGGCCTGGCATAGTTTTGGTTGATAATATTGACTGGAACTCAATGAAGCTAACAGAAAAAAGCAAATCGGTTAGATTGGTTTAACGCAAAGAGTATATGTCAACAATACTGTTCAATGAGATAGTTTTTGGGCCGGTTATAAGCCGCAGACTTGGCATTTCGCTGGGAGTCAATCTGCTTCCCAGGTACGGTAAATTTTGCAATTTTGACTGTATCTATTGTGAGTGTGGATTCAACAGCGATGGAAGAGGAGACAATAAATTACCGGAGGTACTGGAGGTGAGGGAGGCAATTATGTCAAAGATTGCTAACCATGACCGCACACTTGGAGAGATAGACACAATTACATTCTCGGGTAACGGAGAGCCTACTCTTCACCCCTCTTTCAGTGAAATTATTGATTTAACCCTTGAAATCAGAGATCTGTACGCACCTAGAGCCAAGGTCTCTGTACTGACAAACGGGTCAGGGCTTGGAAAACCGGGCATAAAGGAGGCTCTGAAAAAAGTTGACAATGCCATTGTTAAGATTGACTCTGCATTTGACCATACTGTTTACCTTATCGACAGACCGCAATTCCCCTACTCTGTGAGTAAAGTTACAGAGTCTCTTGCTGACCTAAAAGGGATCTATGTGCTTCAAACAATGTTTTTAAGAGGCAAATTCAACGGAGAGGTTATTGACAATACCACACAAGATCAGATTGAGGCGTGGTATCAGGTTGTCAGGAGCACATCACCCAGAGAGATAATGGTTTATACCATTGACAGAGAGACACCTGCTAAAGAGCTTGAAAAGGTATCTGTCAGCGAGATGGAGAAGATTGTAAAGCCTTTGGCAGAGATGGGTTACAAAGTATCAGTAAGCGGATAACAATCCCGTAAATACAACTAACATGAGAATACTAATTCAAAGAGTCACATCTGCCTCAGTAATTTCCAACGGGGTAAAAACAGGTGAGATAGGTAAAGGTATGCTTGTACTGGCAGGATTTGAGGAGTCTGATTCAAAATCAGATGTCGAATATGGTGTAAAAAAGTGCACAAATCTTCGTATATTTGATGATGAAGCAGGTGTTATGAACCTTTCCGTTAAAGATACAGGCGGAGAGATTCTTGTTGTGAGTCAGTTTACTCTGCACGCACTAACAAGGAGAGGCAACAGGCCTTCATACATAAGAGCAGCAAGGCCCGAAAAGGCAATACCGCTCTACGAAAGTTTTATTGAACTGCTGGAAAAAGAGATGCAAAAAAGATGTCCAAGAGGCATTTTCGGAGCAGATATGCAGGTCTCTCTTGTCAATGACGGACCTGTAACAATTTGGATTGACACAAAAGAGGAGAAAGAATAACTAAAATAAAAATATGCAATTTAATTTCAACCAACTGGAATCAATCAAAAAGAGCCTAAGTCAGTGGGACAGACCGGAAATTCTGGCAGCGTGCATTGGACTTATGGATCTTACATCGTTGAACACCACTGATACTGTGGCGAAAATTGAATCAATGGCCCGTAAGGTAAACCAATTCAGAGAGAACTATCCGGCATACCCGCAGGTTGCTGCAATCTGCGTTTACCCCAACTTCACTAAAACCGTGCGTGAGACGCTTACAGACAAAAGCGTTAAACTTGCAGTGGTAGCGGGAGTTTTTCCAAGTTCTCAAAGTTTTCCTGAAATTAAGTGTGCCGAGTGTAAAATGGCTGCGGAGGCAGGGGCCGATGAAATCGACATTGTTTTATCTCTGAACCATTTTCTGGCAGGAGAATACGATATGGCATCACGGGAGATATCAGATATGAAGCTTGCATCAGGGAGTGCACACCTGAAGGTAATACTCGAATCAGGTACTTTAAAAGAGCCTGAACTTATCTATAAGGCATCTATGTTATCGATGCAGGCAGGGGCTCACTTTATTAAGACATCTACAGGAAAGACAGAGCCTGCAGCAACTCCAGAAGCGGCATTTGTTATGTGTACTGCAATAAAGGATTATTACAACAAAACGGGTGTTAAAACAGGATTCAAACCCGCGGGAGGCATTGTAACTCCTGAAGATGCAATACTTTATTACGCTATAGTAGAATCAGTACTGGGTAAAGAGTGGCTCAATCCGGAATTGTTCAGGCTTGGCGCAAGCCGTCTGGCAAATAATCTGCTCTCAAAACTTGAGGATAAAACCATATCTTACTATTAGTTGTTATATAATAAGTTTAATTAAAACAAGATATTATGAGAAGGAGACTATTTTTGAGCTTTTTAATGCTTACTATTGCAACTGCTGCATTTTCACAGGACTACACAAGGGCAATCGGACTGAGACTTGGTTCGAGCGTCGGTGCAAGCTATAAACAGTTCCTTAAACCCGGAAACGCAGTCGAAGGAATACTCGATCTTGACATACTTCATAAAGATCATATGAAAATTAAGGTAACCGGTATATACCAGTTTCATAAAAATATCAATGTTGACGGACTTTCACTCTACTTTGGTCCCGGAGCATCAGCCGGAATTTATGTTGGCGACTCAAGCGGATTTCTTATGGCCATAGACGGTATGCTGGGGCTGGAGTATAAATTCCCTACAGCTCCTGTCGCAATCTCATTTGACTGGAATCCAAAGGTTCAGATTATTACAAATGCAGGTTTTAAACCCGATAATTTTGGGCTAACAGTCAGATTTACCCTTTAAACTATCAATAACCAAATAAATACAAAATGAAAAATTACATTCAGGAGAACCAAGAGAGGTTCCTATCGGAGCTCTTCGAACTTTTAAGAATCCCCTCTATCAGCTCAATGGCAGACCACAAACCTGATATGCAAAAGGCAGCAGAAAAATACTGTGAATTCCTTCTTGCAGCAGGATGTGACAGAGCAGAGATCTATCCTACCAAAGGGCATCCTGTTGTATATGCAGAGAAGATCATTGACAAAACCAAGCCCACAATTCTTGTATATGCACACTATGATGTACAGCCGGCAGATCCACTCAACCTGTGGACAACACCTCCGTTTGAACCTCAGGTAAGAGACGGCGCAATTTACGCAAGAGGAGCCAATGATGACAAAGGACAAGGTTTTATGCACATAAAGGCATTTGAATACCTTGTAAAGACAAATCAGCTTAAATGTAACGTTAAGTTTATTATTGACGGAGAGGAGGAGATTGGGTCTCCAAGCCTTCCTGAGTGGGCAGTTGCGCACAAAGAGATGCTCGCCTGTGACGATATTCTCGTATCAGACACGACAATGATTGACGAGAAGATACCTTCTATCAATGTAGGTATGAGAGGTCTTGCTTATCTCGAAGTTGAAGTTACCGGCCCTAACAAAGACCTTCATTCCGGTCACTACGGAGGAGCTATTGCGAACCCGATTAATGTGCTTTGCGGCATGATCGACAAGCTTATTGACAAAAAAGGACGTGTAACAATTAAAGGTTTTTACGACGATGTTGTTGAACTTACAAAGGAGGAGAGAGAGATGCTGGGCAGAGCACCATTTAACGAAGAGGAGTACAAACATTTCCTTAATGTAGATGCTGTTACAGGTGAAGAGGGTTATACAACAATGGAGAGAACAGGAATTCGTCCATGCCTCGATGTTAACGGTATCTGGGGTGGCTATACCGGAGAGGGGGCAAAAACGGTTCTTCCGTCTAAGGCGTTTGCAAAAATATCGATGAGAATTGTACCTAATCAGGACAACAAGAAGATAGCAAAACTGTTTGAAGAGCACTTAATGTCGCTTGCACCTAAAGGAGTTAAGGTTAAGGTCACACCTCATCATGGTGGCCAGGGATTTCTATGTCCGATATCATCAAATGTATACAAATCTGCAGCAAGGGCTATCGGCGAAGTTTACGGAATAGAACCTGTTCCAAGCAGAGGGGGTGGAAGTATTCCTGTTTTAGCTGATCTTCAGCAAATTCTGAATGCTAATCCGCTACTTATGGGATTCGGCCTTGAAAGAGACGTAATACACTCACCAAATGAGAGTTATCTGCTAAGTCAGTTCAACAAAGGGATAGAATCAATTTCACTCTTTTACAAATATTATACTGAATAACTATTGACCATCAATATCTTATCATTTATTTAAAATNNTTTTAAATAAATATTTAACTTCGCAGCCAGATGAGAGCTATCAATTCATATTATTTCTTTTGCTTTTACTTTTTTCGCAGGAGAGAGGGACTGATATGTTATTAAATATGATAAACTGATAATGTAGAGGTCCCGTGATGCGGGGCCTCTTTTTTTTGTAACAATATGGAAGCAAAAGAGTGCTCAGAGGTGAGCGTAGCAATTCAGGGCGGATTTGGTGCATTTCACGAAATCGCTGCAAAAGAGTTTTTTAACGGGAACAGCGTAATAATTGTACCCTGTGACACATTTACCGATTTGTTCGATGAACTTAAAGAGAAGAAGATCGACTGCGGTATTGTTGCAGTTGAAAACTCGGTGGCCGGAAGTCTGTTGCAGAACCACACTTTCCTGCATGAATGCAACCTCCCGATTGTTGGTGAACAGTATCTTCGCATAGTACAGAATCTGATTGCCCTTCCGGGTCAGAAACTTGAAGATATTAAGGAGATCCACTCCCACCCTGTTGCCATTCAGCAGTGTTACATATTTCTCAACGAACTGCGTAAAAAAGGGGTTAAAATTATTGACTCCGTTGATACTGCATTGAGTGCCAAGAGAATCAGAGAAGAAAATCTGATCGGCACCGGAGCTCTGGCTAGCAATATGGCTGCCCGGATGTACAATCTTGAGATTATTAAGGAGTCTGTTGAGAGCAATAAGAGAAATTTCACCCGGTTTGTCATTGTCACAACAAACGGAAAGGTTAAGCGGATTCTCAATCTTACACCCGAATCAATAAACAAATCATCACTCTGCTTTTCACTTGAACATAAACAGGGGAAACTGTCCCATGTACTTTCTGTGCTGTCGATTTATGGAATGAATCTTACAAAAATACAATCCCTTCCTATTGTCGGAATGGAGTGGCAATACCTCTTCTACGCCGACCTTATGTTTGAAGATTACAGCCGCTATCGTCAGGCAATTGAAGCAATCAGACCAATAACAGAGAATCTAAAAATACTTGGAGAGTACAAAAATGGAACACAGCCGCATCAGAATTGAACCTGCAGAGAGGACATCTCTTATAAACGAGTACTACTTCTCTTCAAAACTTAAGGAGGTTGCCTCACTAAGAGCACAAGGTAAAGACATTGTAAATCTGGGTATAGGCAGCCCCGATCTCTCCCCTTCAGATATTACGATTGAGACACTTGCAAATTGTGCAGTTCAGGAAAACGTTCACGGATACCAAAGTTACACAGGAACCGATGAGTTAAGAAGGGCGTTTGCTGCTTGGTATTGCAACCAGTATGGAGTAATACTAAACCCCGAAAACGAAATACTTCCGTTGATGGGATCTAAAGAGGGCATAATGCACATAAGCATGGCATTTCTTAATCCTTCAGACAGAGTTCTGGTTCCCGATCCAGGTTACCCAGCTTATAGATCAGCAACACTGCTTGCCGGAGGCAATGTAAGCTTTTATAAATTAAAACAATCAAATAGCTGGTATCCGGATTTAAACGAGTTAGAGCAGTACGATCTCTCTAACGTAAAGATAATGTGGGTAAACTACCCCCACATGCCTACCGGTCAAAAGGCAAGCATGAAGGTTTATGACAGTTTAATAAAACTTGCTCATAAATATAATATCCTCATTTGCAGCGATAATCCATACTCATTTATACTCAATGACAACCCTGTAAGCATTCTCTCTGCAGATGGGGCAATGGATGTGGCAGTTGAGCTTAATTCGCTTAGTAAATCGCACAATATGCCGGGATGGAGAGTTGGAATGGCTGCAGGAAGAAAAGAGTACATATCAGCTATTCTAAAGGTAAAAAGCAATATGGATTCAGGAATGTTCCTGCCACTGCAGAGGGCTGCTGCTACTGCGTTGTCGGCCGGAAAGGAGTGGTACGAAAGGTTAAATACTGTTTACAGGAGAAGACGGATCAAAGCAGAAGAGTTAATGATGGCACTTGGTTGCAGATTTGACAAATCTCAAAGCGGACTATTCCTGTGGGGAGAGGCTCCTCAGCCATACCAAAGCGGAGTGGAGCTGTGTGATAAGCTGCTCTACGAAAAAAATATTTTCATAACCCCCGGAGTTGTATTCGGCAACGAAGGAGAGAGATATATACGCATATCACTATGTACAGATGAAGCGATATTTGATAAATGTATCAACAGAATAAAAAATAACCCCAAAAATGGAAAAGATGACAGAGATTATTCCGGTAAGGAGCTGGAAGTTTTACAGAAAGGCACCACTGCTTATCACAGGGCCGTGTAGCGCAGAGTCTGAAGAACAGCTCTACGAAGCAGCAAACGAGCTTATAAAGTACAACAGAGTGGATGTATTCAGGGCAGGGATATGGAAACCCAGAACTCGTCCGGATTCATTTGAAGGAGTTGGCAGAGAGGGGCTTAAATGGCTTAGAAATATTAAAAGAGATCTGGGGTTGCCAATTGCTACCGAAGTTGCAAATCAGTATCATGTTAACGAAGCACTTAAGTTTGGAGTTGATGTGCTCTGGATTGGAGCAAGAAGTTCTGCAAATCCCTTCTCACTACAAGAGATTGCTGATGCCCTTCAGGGTGTAGATGTTACTGTAATGATTAAAAATCCCATTACACCCGACCTAGATTTGTGGATTGGAGCAATAGAGAGAATATACAAGGCAGGCGTTAGAAACATTGCAGCAGTCCACCGTGGATTCTCATCTTATGAAAAGAGTAAGTACAGAAATCAGCCCATATTTCAACTGCCAATCGAGCTTAAAAGGGCAATACCGGGCATTTCGCTGATTTGTGATCCAAGCCATATAGCTGGAGATAGAGAGTACATTTATGAGCTCTCACAGAAATCTATGGACCTCAACTACGACGGATTGATGATAGAGTCTCACTGTAACCCTCAAAAAGCACTTAGCGACAGCAAACAGCAGGTTACGCCAGCAGAGCTTGACTCAATTCTCTCAAGACTTGCATTAAGAAATCCCGAAAGTGACAACCCTGCCTTCAGAGAGGTTATTTCTGAACTTCGGGCCAGAATTGACCGGTATGACGACCAGTTGCTTGAACTGCTTGAGTCGAGAATGAATACAGCAGAGACTATTGGTAAATACAAGAGAGAGAACAGTATAACCATTCTACAGAGCAACAGATGGGAACAGATTATCCAAAATGCAGTTGATAAAGGAAAAGAGAGAGGTTTAAGCGAAGAGTTTATCTGCAGAGTATTCGAAGCAATGCACCAGGAATCGATAAATCACCAAAACAGAGTAATGAATAGCTGACATATACCACTATCTGATAATCAGTAAAATTATTCCTCATCTGAATCAATCCAAGCTACCTTTTGTATTGATGTGTGGCTCTCTCCTATGATATGTGCATATAATTCCGGTCTTCTAGCCTGAGTATATCTGTGGCCGCCTGCAAGTTTGAGTTTATCCGGGTTCAGTTGGGCAGTAACAAAGGAGTCTCCAAGCTCCCTGCATTCAGCAATAGTGTTGCCGTACGGGTCAATAATCATAGAACAGCCGTTTTTCAGCTGGTCATCATCCATACCTATAGGATTGGAAAATACAACATAAACTGCATTATCGTGAGCTCTGGAGGGTAACCATTTCATAAGCCACTCTCTCCCTTTGGGGCCGTCGAACTCTTGTCTCAGCTCATCTGGGTTTTCATCCCGCCTTTGCCACAATAGAGGATCAACAAATCCCGAACCCGGTCTGGCAGAGGGTGTGCACATTGTCACATGGGGCATAAAGATTATATCTGCGCCTAACAGCTTTGTAGCTCTTACATTCTCAACCACATTATTGTCGTAACATATGAGAATTCCACAATTCCAGCCTCTGAGATTGAAAACAGTATACGAGTTACCCGGCTTTATAACGGGGTTAATAAACGGGTGTAATTTCCTGTGTTTTGCAACCAGTTTACCCTCATCTACACATACATAAGCTTTGTAGATATCATCATTCTCATCCCTCTCAAAAAGCCCTGCCAGAACTGCAATTTTATACTTTTCAGAAATCTGCATCAGCCTCTTAACAGATGGTCCAGCAGGTATCGGCTCCGATATCTCCATCATCTCTGCAGGAGAGAGATTCCGTGCAAATGTATAACCGGTTACAGAGCACTCATGGAAGGCAACAGCATCGGCACCGGCCCGGGCGGCAGCATTCGAAAAGCGCTCAATAACATCTAGGTTGTATCCCTTATCGCCGGAACGATTCTCAAATTGTACTGTAGAGATTTTAATGTTCTTCATGATTCACAAAAGTAAGAAAAAACTCTCCCCGACGGTTTATGGATTATAAGTAAAAGTTTGTGGGAAGAGTTTAAATATTTCAAAAACGTGGCAATTCACTGTTGTTTCCAACTGGTAAGTTGGAATGTTTTGAGATAACAGATTTACACTAAAATGATACATCTATAGATATTAATTTATGAGAATTCAACACTATTTCACAGGAATATAAGTATTTAGATCGCAGTTCAGAGGAGTAACCTGATGTCAATATTCGCACAAATCCTCAACTCAAAGGCAACAATCTGTTGCCAGAGTTGAGAATTTGGGAAAATAAAACATATTTCCTTTTTAGACTTTCGAAAATTTATGCCTAAATATCAAATCCCCCAACTTTTATTCGTGATCCTAAATATCAACACATTGAACAAAAGTGGCGCGGAGAAAATCTTTGCATTCCGCACACCTCCAAGCCACTTCTACAAACATGCCTGCATATGCCTGTATTTGCACTACTTACAAAAGAGGCTGCCAAGCAAAAGAACCCCTCCACAAAAAATCTCCGCGCCACTTTTGCTTATATAATTGAATAACAGCCACTTGAAAAATAGACTTCAACTAGAATACCTTTAGTCTCGGCAAAGTCTCTTTTGCAAAAACCTAAATAACAACACGTTGAACAAAAGTGGCGCGGAGAAAATCTTTTCGCCGGAGTTGAGGAGTTGTGAAAACATACCCGAAGTAATCAACTCAAAGGCAACATTTGTTTTCCGA
>DINE01000026.1:0-73471 GCA_002425935.1 Bacteroidales bacterium UBA5548
AAAAGGATAAGCAAAAATTGAGTCCAAAACCTCCACTATTTACATATTGTAATTATTCAGTTATGAATCATAACAAGTGACCTATAACGTAAATTACTTAATGTCAACATATCTATATGTCAAAACTGTTTTAAGTACATAAGAAATGAAAGCAAGAAAAAAAGGGCTGCAATACTTATCGAATTGCAGCCCTGTAATAAATTTTCAGGAATAATTACACTCCAATCTCTTACCAGCCCGGATTCTGGGTAAGCGTATATCCTTTATCTGTATACTGGCTTATTTGAGTAATACCAAGAGGTGCCAGGTAAACTCTGTCAGTAAATGGATCTCTTCCCGAAATGTTCTCCGGAATATAAAAGCCTACCATATCAGCCGCGTTTGTGCCGGTGTATGTAACAACCGTTCCATCAGCTTTTTGTACTTTAAGCTTGTTTACCTTTGCAGGAACCAGCCATTCAGTAAATTCAACTGGGAAATTAACCCAAGGTCCAAGCATAAGATCAGGGTTTGTTGTTGTGTTCATATAGTTTATCTTCTTCCATCTCTTGATATCCAATAGTCTTGTGTGCTCAAAGATAAACTCCATTCTCCTTTCACGACGAATCTCCCACAGTAATGCAGGAACGTCAGGGTCGCGGTCAGGGTCATTTGGAACGCTGCCAATTTGCATAGGAGCTGTCTTTTGAACACCTTTAGCTATTGCTGTGGCGTCTAAAGGTCTGTTTCTGATTGCGTTAATCGATTTATCCAGATCGGTCTGACTAACGGCAGTACCACCCATAGTAGCAAGTTCAGCTTTAGCCTCTATCCAGTTAAGCACAACCTCGGCAAGTCTCATAATAGGAGCTGCATTTGTATTGGTGTTTGAACCGTACATTGCAGGGTAAGTTTTACCATAGTAGGTTACTCCAACGCGATCGATAAACTTGCATGCATAAAGCATCGTTGAAGCCTCCTTCATAGGAGCATCCCAGAAGGTTGCTTCAAATCTTGGATCTCTTGTGGCAACAAGGCTCTTAATGTCCAACTTATCTGCATTTGGAACGGTCGAAAGTTTATATGGTTTTCCGTCTCTTGCAATAAACTCCTTAATAACCTTAAGATTGGTTGAAGGTGATTGGCTTTCAGTAAGGTTAGAATATGAAGCCACATGGTGAGTAACGCTAAGAGCAGCATCGTACTTTCTGTACATAAGTACCTCTTTGTTTGATGCAAGATCCTGAGAACCGAACAGAGAGCGGAAATCACTGGTGAATGTATATCTTCCTGAATTCATCACTATATCGGCAGCTCTAACAGCCATTTCAAGATATTTTTTCGCTTTGTCGGTATTGTTAAGATGATACTTCTGCCAAGTTCCCTCAAACAACATAAACCTTGAGATAAACCCGGCCGCAATATATCTGTTCAGATATTGGTTATCGCCGTCTGTTAGTCTCATATTGGTAAGTACATAATCAAAGTCATCATATACTTTGTCCATTACAACTGTTCTACTGTCTCTGTCTTTAAACAGAAGATCGGTTTCGGTATCACCAACAACCTTGTCATAGTACTGAACATCTCCAAAAACACTTACCAGTCTGCTGTATTCGTATCCCCTGAAGAATCTTGCAACGGCACTCCAGTGTTGATGTACCGCATCGGTAATATATTTGCCTTTCATTCCGTCAATCCTCTCAAGGAAAAGGTTTGATTTTCTCACCCAAGCAAAGTTCCAAGTAGGGCCTGCATAAGTTGTGAGCCATGCAGCAGTCTCTGATGTTGCAGCCCTTGAAGCAGGCGCCTGAGTCTCAAATCCTGCCTGTTTACCTGCAGATGTAAAGTCATCTGAGAAGTAATAACCTCTCAAAGGGGCGTAATCAACACCCCAGGCAGAGTTGTACCCTACAAAATAGTTCTGGTAAAACCCGTTTGCGAAGAGTCTCAAATTATTTTCACTGGTCCAGTAGTTGCCATCATCCATGGTTGTCAATGATGGTCTGTCCAGAAAGCCGCTACATGAAGATGTCAGGAGTGCGACTGCAGAAAATATTATTAATATATGTTTTTTCATAATCATTACTTATTAGAAGTTTAACTGAATACCTAACGAAGCACTCTTGAATGTAGGTACTCCCACACCGGTACGACCAAGGTTGTAGTTTGAAGTGTTCCACATTGAATATCCGCTTACCTCTTCAGGGTCAATAGGTAGTGATCCAAGGTTATCAAATGTAAAGAAGTTTTCCAGAGCTGCATAAACTCTTATTTTACTAATGTTCACCTGCTTAAGGAGTCTGCTAGGCAAAGAGTAACCAACAGTGATATTCTTTATTCTAAAGTAAGCCATATTAAGCAGATATCTTGATTGCACTTGCATATTGAGGGTAGTACTACTACCAGCCTGATTGTAAGGAGCAGGATAGAAAGCATCGGTTCTGTCTTCTCTCCAGAAATTTCCTGCAAAGGCCTGTGGCATAGCACCGTCGGCTGAGTTAAACCCAGGAATAGCAAGGAATCCGTCTCCCCAGATATCTCTCTTACCAATTCCCTGCATAAACACTGATATGTCAAAGCCTTTATAATCTGCTCCTGCACGGAAGCTGTACTCATATCTTGGAGTAGAGTTACCAATAACTTTCAGGTCACCGTAATCGGGATTTCCGTTTGCATCCACAAGTAGTCTGTTTCCTGGTGTGATTATGCCGTCTCCATTAAGATCTTTGAATTTAACATCGCCGGGGCCAAATCTGAAGTTACCTGCCTGCAGCCTTCCCTGTGTGGCAGCACTAGGGTCAATAAGTTTATTTACAACAAAACCATCTGCAGAGGTGATTGTTACAAGCTTACCATCTGTTCCGTATTCAAAATCAGATTTTTGGTACAATCTATCTGTTTCGTAACCCCAGATCTCTCCGTAAGTTTTTCCAACATACCATGAATCAATACTGTTTGTAGTGCCATATTTGGTAATTTTAGTAACAGCATCGGCAAATGTTGCAACAAAGTTGATTCCCAGACCATTTTTAAACCTGTAGTTGTAATCAACCTGTATCTCAATACCATTTGTTCTAAGTGATCCAAAGTTACTTTGAGGAGCACCAGTTCCATAAGTTGTAGGGAGACCCTCCTGAGGTACAATCATATTCTCTGTATCTCTTCTGAACCAGTCAAAGGTTATTCCAAGCTGACTCTTGAAAAATCTAGCATCAAATCCGAGGTCCAGAGTAGTGATATCCTGCCATGTAACTGATGCAGAGACAGCACCAGGTGTACCAAACTGATAAAGTTTCGCACCAGAAATAATCCAGTTATTAAACGAACCGCTCATCGTTGGGACATAGAGTGAGTTAGGAACTGACTGGTCTCCGATAGTACCCCACGAAGCTCTTAGTTTCATTGCGCTGATAACAGGTTTTGACCAATCCATCCAAGGCTCTTCATTTACCCTCCACCCCGCAGAGAATGATGGGAACCATCTCCACTGAAGTGCTGTCGGGAATTTTGAGGTTCCGTCATATCTGGCGTTTGCCTCTAAAAGGTACTTCTCTTTATAGTTATAGTTTAATCTTCCGAAGAAGCCTAACTGAGAATCCCAGTACTCACCACCACTTGTAGTTTGTGTACCTGTAGCGAGGTCAAACTGCGGATTTGTGTAATCTATAAGTTGTGTGATTTGTGACCAGTTGTATGCATTTTTATAATCAACACTGTTCAATCCAACCATTGCTCTGAATTTGTGATCTTCTGTGATATCAAAGTCATAGGTTGAGTTGATAGTAATTGTATTCCACTGATCATTTTTTGCATATCTGTAAACGTGATCCGGATTTGCACCAAGTGATGTATACTTGTCCAGACTAAGTCTGAAGGCAGGCATAGCACCCGGAGTTGTAGAAGGAACAACCTCTCCTGAATCGTTAACATAGATTCTGTTACCGTTAGCGTCATTTTTTGCAAGTGCTGCAGTCCATGTGTTACCCGCAGTAAAACTGGTACCCGGTCTTTTGTTAATGTACTCCTGATTTGCATGAGTAAAATCAATGTTAATCTTAAGATCTTTAATTGGCGACAATACAACTCCACCATTCATACTTGTATAATTGGTCTCCTGGAATGCTGTGTTTGCTGCCTCCATCTCATATGCCGGGCTTCTGAGCGGGTTGCCATCTTCTGTTGTCATTGGATAAGTTGGGCCCCATCTGTAGATGTAAAGCCAAGGGTCGGCAGTCGTAGAGTTTGTAGCATAAGCATATCTCTTAATTCGCTTTGAATACATAGCTCCTGCATATGTTCTGAGCCACTTGTTTACGTCTGTTCCAACTCTTACCGATCCATTAAACCTTCTGAAGTCATCTACTTTGGCGGGTTTAATAATACCTGACTGATCAAGATAACCTACACTTATATTGTAATCAGTTTTACCGCTTTTACCGTTAACTGATAGGTTGTGGGTCTGGGTAGGTGTCCACTCTTTTACCATGTAGTAATATGGGTCGTATGTACGTAACCCTATTTTTCTTCCGTTTGCATCTACGTACCAGTCTCTTCCGTAAAGCATAGGATCATCAGGCTTTACAACATTACCCCATCTATCTTTCCAGATTTTTGCTTTTTCGTAACCCTCTCTTGTTACCATCCAGAAGGCTCCTGCAACAGTTCCGCCTACTCTCTCAAAGGCACTCAAAGTGTATTCAAGCGCGTCCAACTGACCCATCTCCATCTTCTTGGAGATGTTCTGGAATGAAAGGTTAGCAGAATATGAGACGTTAACACTCTCTGTCTTAGCGCCCTTCTTGGTTGCAATCAAAATTACGCCAAAAGCAGCTTTAGCACCATAAATTGATGCAGAGGCAGCGTCTTTCAAAATTGAGATTGATTCAATATCGTCAGGATTAATCATCTGAATTGAAGGAATCTCAACGTTGTCCATCAAGATAAGAGGCGAAGAACCCCCTCTCATTGATCCAAACTGACCACGGATTCTGATCAACGGGTCTGATCCAACCTCACCACTTGGAACTACAATGTTCAAGCCTGGTGTCGAGCCCTGAAGACCTCTTCCTACGTCGGCAATAGGCCTGGCTTCAAGTAATTTTGTATCTACAGTCGCTACTGCACCGGTTAGGTTCTCTTTCTTCTGAGTACCGTAACCAACTACAACAAGCTCTTGAAGTAATACTGCATCATCAACCATGACAACATTGATTTGAGTCCGGTTATTAACCGGTATTCTTTGAGTCTCCATTCCAATAGTTGAAAACACAAGAGTGGCATTTCCCGGAGCATTAATTACATAGGACCCCTGCAAATCGGTTGCAACGCCGGTTCTGGTTCCGTCAACCATAACAGACACACCAACAAGAGGCTGATTAGTCCTGTCGGTTACCGTTCCGGTAATCCTAATGTTCTGTGCTGCCAAAGTCCCGCAGAACATTAGCACAGCTATTGCCGAAAGTGCGTAACGGACGCACCGGCAAGCCGGATTTTTTGAAACATTCATAGATTTTTAATTTAGGTTAATAATTAAGTTATTGGTTCTGTTATATTTTATTATTTAGCTTAGATGTGCTAAAAAATCTTGGAAAGGTCATTCAAAATTTTAGAAATAAGCCTGTTATAGTACAGCTAAACCGAATGTAAATTTAAATTAAAAAATGATATCTCAAACAGAAATAGTGATTTTAACGCTTGAAATTAAAAAGAGAGCACACATCAATGATGCATGCTCTCATGGTATTATATTAAAACTGCCCTAGTTTACTGTATCCCAACCGGGATTTTGGGCGAGTACATAACCTAAGTCACTATATAATTTGATCTGATCAAGTGGAATAGCGTTAAGATATTGCCTTTCATAATATGAGTTGCCTGATTGCCAGTCTCTTCTCATATTAGCATCATGTAAATTGTATATAAAACCCTTATTCGTTTCGCCTGGCGTTGGATAATAGAATTTAACAGCTGCAACTATTCTCGATCTTGTTGAGGCATTGAAAACACTTAAATCTATATATGCACCACGTCCTAATGTAGTAGGTCCGTTTGCTTCAATAGTTTTTAAGTACTCATACTTTTTCCACCTCTTAAGGTCTCTTTTTCTAAAACCTTCAAATATTAACTCAACTGTTCTCTCTCTTCTTATCTCCCAAATCAGCTGTGGTACAGACGGGTCTCTGTCAGGATCGTTTATCTCAACTCCATTCGCAAAGACCCTATCACCCACAATTGTCATAGGAGGTAACTTTGGCAGGAAATTGCCTTGATTATTCTTTTTGATTGAACGGTTTCTGAGTTTGTTAATAGTTTTGTCTGCATCTGCCTGATTAAACTGACCCAGCTCAGCCGATGCTTCTGCATAATTGAGCAACACTTCACCAAAACGAATAACCGGCGCATCTGTAACATTTGTTGATCCCTGATAAATCAGATCGGTAGAGTTTGCTCCATATGCCAGAAATTTCCAACAGGCTATTCCTGTGGTCGAATAAGCATTATGTGCTCCTTGTATTCTTACGGTATCTACAAGTGTTGCAGCCATACGGGGGTCTCTGTTTGCATATTGAGCAGGATAAAGTCTCAGACCATTGTCTGAACTGTAATTATAAACCGGAGATTGCTTGATTGGAAGTCCATCTGAGGAGAGATAAGTCTCCACCATTTTTAATGTTGTTCCTGTCTGAGGTTCATTATTATTATAAGAGAGTAATGCATGTGTTGCCTTTGCTGCCTCATACTGTCTGAAGAATATTACCTCTTTGTTGCCCGTTAGGTCTGCAGATGAAAATAGCGCACGATAATCATCTGCAACTAAATATTTACCAGAAGTAATAAGCTGATCAGCTGCCCATTTAGCCTTTTCGAGCATCGTTGTTGATACTGCCTGATCAATATTGTGGTACTTAAGGTATGTCCCAAAGTATAAAAGGTGTCTTGACATGAATGCCAGCACAACATCTCGGTTGACCTGAAAAGCACCATCATTAACTCTTACGTTTTCTGCTGCATATAGAAAATCCTCCATAATCTTGGTTGCTACAAAAGGTAGCGGGTCTCTCTCCTTAAAGCTGATCTCAACTTCTGATGGAAGTACCTCTTTATCAAACCATGGCACATCTCCAAAAGTGATTGCAAGGTCAGAGTATTCCATTGCTCTGAAAAACCTGCCTACTCCTCTCCAGTGTTTTTTTGCCTCTTCGCTTACCGGCATTTTATCTGCTCGGTCAATCATCAGATTATGTCTTCTTACATTGGTAAAAGACCATCCATTTCCTGAAGTTGCTGTATTTTGTGTCCAGATTGCACTTGAACTATATTCATCGCTCCAGGCACCCCCGGTAAAATAGTTGCCCCACGTATACCCGCTACCGTATCCTGTGAAATAAGTTGTATAGGCACCTTGTGCAAACAGTCTCATGTTGTTTTCGCTAATCCAAAAGTTAGCGTCGTCAAATGAATCAAGATTCTTACGATCCAGATATTTTTCACAGCTCGTAAGACCAAGCAGCACAGCTACTAATATTAAATATGTTTTTTTCATCTCTTTTATAATTAAAATTCAAGTTGAACACCAAATGATACAGTCCTTCTGTAAGGATAACTTCTTCCAAATGATCTGGAGTCGTTTGCTGTTGTGCTTGTCCAGTCAATTTCAGGGTCAATAGGAATACCGCCCATCTTGTCAAATTCAAATAAATTTTCACCACTAAAATATACGCGAAGCCTCTGAATATTTGCAAGATTAACAAGCTTCTTTGGTACAGTGTAGCCTATACTGATGTTTTTGATTCTCAAGTATGCTGCATTGATCAGGTAACGATCATTTGGAACATAGTTCCACTTAGCAGTTTGAGCATGATCCACAGCTCTCGGATAGAAAGCGTCTCTGTTTTCAGGTGTCCAGTAATCAAGAGTGTGTGCAAAGTTTGCTTCAGCCCCTAAATATCCCGGAAGAACCATATTTCCTGTTGCCCAAATACTCCTCTTACCTACCCCCTGTATGAATATATCAGCGTCAAATCCGTGCCAGTTAGCTCCTACCCTGAAACCATACTGATACCTTGGTGTTGTATTGCCAATAACTGTTCTGTCTCCTGAATTACCAACTGTGTTGGTTCCATAGTCAATAACTCCGTCTCCGTTTATGTCTTTGAACTTAACATCACCGGGGCCGTATTTGAAAAGGCCCGATTCTAGAATATACTGATTAGGAATGCCTTCGGCCATGGTGTTTTTAGATTGTCCGTTTGTTAATATTGTTTGTTTAATAACACCATTCTCCCATACAAAGTCCTCATCTTTGAAGAGTCCATCGGTTTTGTACCCCCATATCTCTCCAAGAACTTTACCTTGATAATAGGTCGCACTGTTGCTTGGATCACTTGCTGATGGATATTTTGTTACAACTGTTTTAAAATCTGTTAACTGTCCTGATACAGAAAGGTGGAGACCATTTGAAAATGTATGATTATAGTTGATAGCCAACTCAATACCATTTGTTCTTAACTCTCCGAAATTCCTTCTTGGAGCTGAAGCTCCTACTGTAGATGGGATAGTCTCTCCTGGTGAGAGCATGTTTTTTGTCTTTCTGCTGTACCAGTCGAATGTAACACCAAACTTATCTTTGAATAACCTTGCATCAAGTCCCACATCAAGGGTAGATACTGTCTCCCAGGTTAAGCTCGGGTCAACCAGTGCAGGCGAAGCAGACACATATGGAACAAAATTGTTGTTAACTAGCCAGTAATTACCAGCTGAGGCCGGATTGGTTAGTGACATGGTAGGAATGTAAGCATTCAAAGGAACATCCTGATTACCCACCTCACCGTATGATGCTCTGATCTTTAGAGAATTTAATACGTTATCAATTGACTTCATCCACGGCTCTTCTGTTACACGCCAGGCTGCCGAGGCTGATGGAAAGAAACCCCATCTTTTACCATCTCCAAATTTTGAAGAGCCGTCTCGTCTTCCGTTAACTTCAAACAGGTACTTATCCTTATAAGAATAGTTAATCCTTGCAAAGACACCGGCAACTGACCACCATGAATGGCTCGATGTGGCTATCTGGTCTCCTCCGGCTAAGTTTACCTCTCCTTTATCAAAGTCATAAACACCATTTCTTCTGGCTGACAAGTAAATATACTCTGCATCTTCGATGTTAGTTCCTGCCATAACTTTAATGGAGTGATTGTCAAACTTATTCTCATATGTGGCATATGCATTATAGGTGTTCCTTATGTTCTTACTTGAGGTGTATTGTGCATAGTCATATGTAGAAGTTGTGTAGATTTTTGTGACACTGTCAAATGTTTGATTTGCAGCACGGCTCCATTGGTCAACTCCTTTTACATAGCCTCCAACTCTGTGTAACGTAGAAAAGGTCTGAGCATATGTGTAATCAAAATCTGCTTTTAACCCTTTTGCAATGTTCAAAGTTGTTCCTAAGGTATATCTGCTATAGTAGGTATCCCACTCCTCCGGCTTAGCAGCCTTCATATCATTTACGCCTCCTCTGAATTCATTCCCGTTATATGTACCGTATGGATAAACCTGATGCCACCTGTATAGATAATACATTGGATCATAGGTTGCTCCGGCATATAGGAATGGCGTCTCCTCATATGTTTTTGCATACATGAAATTGCCTCTTACCGTAAGCCATTTGTTTACGTTTGTGCTGATAGATCCAGCTGTATTGAGCCTTTTGTAATAGTCATCAAAAAGTTTTAATACCCCTTTCTGATTTACATATCCTGCAGAAAGATTATACTGAGATTTTTCAGTTCCTCCACTAATACTGATATTTTGATTGTGTTGTGGAGTTAAAGATTTATAGTAGATGTTATAAATGTCCCAAGGTCTGTAAAAATAGGTGCCACCGCTGGCCCTGTAATCAAAATCCCTGCCTTCAACCATCTCTCTTCCCAACGCTTTACCATCTCCATAAGTGTCTATCCACTCTTTTGTTTTCTGAATGACATCAGGATTATAATAATATCCTACCTGACCGTACTCCCATGTTGGAGTAGTCTTTAGTGAGTTCATTTGATCATATGAGTACTGCAAATTCAAATCGGCCCTGGTGTGCTTAGGTACTTTTGTTGGAGTAGACCATGAGAAGTTGTTCGAGTATACAACCTTTACTTTACCATCTTTGCTACCCCTCTTTGTGGTGATAAGTATTGCACCAAAGGCTGCTCTGGCTCCATAGATAGCTGTAGTAGAAGCATCCTTTAATGTAGAAATGCTCTCTATATCGTCTGGATTCACATATGACAAGTTGGGAACCTCCACGTTATCAAGCAAAATTAGTGGATTACCCGAACCTCCGCTAATTGTGCTTACCATACCTCTTATCTTTATATTAGGACTCCCACCAATTGCTCCGGAGGTGGTTGTAATTGTAAGCCCCGGGGTTGATCCCTGTAATGCTCTGCCTACATCAGTAATCGGGCGTGATTCCAACGTCTTGCTTACATCAACTGTTGACACAGCTCCTGTAAGATTCTCCTTCTTTTGTGTCCCATAACCTACAACAACCAACTCCTGAAGAAGCAGAGCATCTTCTGCCATAACTACGTTTATTAGGTTTCTGTTGTTGACAGGTATTCTCTGCGTCTCCATACCTATGGCAGAAAATACTAAAATTGAATTTGCCGGTGCATTGATAATAAATGCTCCCTGAAGATCTGTGGCAACTCCATCTTTTGTGCCTTCAACTAATATGGATACCCCAATTAGTGGCTGTGACGACTTGTCGGATACCTTGCCGGTAATCCTTATGTTCTGTGCTGTGGCAGTTCCGAAGAACAAAACAACAGCAATTAATGACAGCGCATATCGATAGCACCGGCAGAACGTGTTTTTTGAAACATACATAGATTTAAAATTTAAGTTAACGATTTATACTAAATGTTCGGGTTTAATAATTATTTAGCCTATCTTTCTCATTTTGTGCTATTTAGCAAATAGTTAAATTTGGTATAAATCTATTCTGAAATATGGCATGAGTAAAAGAAACATTAATGAACATGGTCTAATGTCCCGTGAACTAGAACAACAAGTATCTGAGAGTGTCATTTACGTCTTTGCACATAATAAAAAAGGCCACCCCTTTATGGAGTGGCCATTAATTAACTGATAAAACAGCTCTACACTACGTTAGGTCTTTTATAGTACTTCGCTTCAGATTTAGGAACTATTTCGCCTGAAAATTTTCTGGCAGCGCCTTTTGTAGGTGTAACTATAACATCTGCATAGTTGCCACCTTTACGCATCTGAATTTCAATTCTTGCTGTAATCGCACTGCCTGAGACCTGCATTGTTACAGTAAGGTTTCCCTTTTTATCAACTTTCTGATCGATGCTGTTAACCGCTGTTTTGTTGGTAAAGCTGTTTCCGCAAATAATTGTGCCTTGCAGAAATATGCTTCCCTCTTCAAAAGAGAGGAAATTTGCCTCATCAGTATTGGTCTCAGGAGAACCGTCACTCTTTTCGTAGGTGTCTGGTACAATTACAAACTCTTTTGCCTCGATAGCGGCCTTCGCCTTCTCGAACTTAGCAATACCCTCAGCCTCTTTTTCTGCCTTCTTATTTTGGGCATTAAGTGAGATAAGTGGGAGAGCTAAAAGCAAAAATGCTATAAGTACTTTTTTCATACCCAATTAGTTTACAGCTATTGTACTAACACGAATCGACTGAGTTGCGTTATTTGTACCCTCTTTACCATTAAGGTGGAAGATATAATTTACACCTTTAGTGAGTGAGTACCCTGATACTGAGTGATTTGTTTTAGTTGTAGCAGATGTTGTTGCAAAGTGTGTCAACTGCTGTCCGTTAGCATCAAACAGAGCAAAAACCAAACTTGATTCAGTACCTGACCAAATTGTAATACCCTGTCTGTTAAGCTTGTATGGGACATAATCAGACGCTCCTTTATAGTCTGCCGATGCAATATCTATGTAAGTGGTAACGCCACCAACAGTTCTTACACCTTTAAGAGTTAGCCTGCCGAAAGGGGTTACACCGTCAGCTTTATGAAACAAGTTCACAAATCTGATGTATGCTACTGTGTCATTCCAAGGGTGACCAGTCTGGTACTCTTCAGGGTCCTGTACTAATAGAGGTGGCTCGCTCTCTTTGTAAATAAAAGCGCTCCATTTTCCTTTCTCAATTGTAAAATTGCTGGTATAGGCAACAATGTTTTTGTCAGCACCCTTAAAAGCCTCAACCTTATTAGCTCCGACTGGAATTCTGTGGTATTTGGCAATGCTGTTCGGGAGAATACTTCCCAGAGCAGTACCTACCTGAGAATAAATCTGATCGTTGTACTTAAGCAGAGTAATGTTGTGCGTAGTTGATGTTACCAAAGGTAGATCATACACAAGCCTAACCTGAGCAAAAGCATTCTGGTCCAGATCTGTTGAATCGTATGTAATTACATTTTTCTCGCAAGAGTAAAGTAAAAACAACGAGAGTACAGATATTATTGATAATAATTTTTTCATCTTCAATTGTTTTAATTATTCATTACTAATTACCAGGTATTGCAAACCATACGATAGATGTGTGGTAGTTATCGGCATCCCCCGGAATCGGCTGCAGTTTCTTGAGTGAACCAAGATTCCACATATATTCAGAGTTGTAACGAGGACGCAGACGATAGCAAGGTGAACCATAGTTCCACTGGGCAAATTTCTGTCTCCTGTTAATTACGTCTGCAGGCTGAAGATAGAATCCCTTGTAAACTCTGTTAGGGTCTGTATTCAGTTTGTGATATACAATGTCAGGAGTGTAAGATGTTCCCGTAACAGGTACTCCTCCGGCACCCAGAACCAGGTCATAGTGGTATCTTCTCAAGTCGTTCCAAACATCAAGGCTCCAAGGGTAAAGTGCAACATATTTCTGCATCATGATATGTGAAAGTGAGAAGTCTGCCAATGGCAGGTTGTTCACAAATTTACTGTTCATATACTCAGCAGCAAGCTGGTTGAATCTTGCAACAGTAATTTTATCACCAATTACAGATGTCTGTTTGTTCGCAGCATTTTTAACTACGGTACCCGGAACAATCAGAGATTTAACCCACTCCATATGTCCGCTAACGCCATTTTTGAATGCTTCAAAGGCAGCTGCCTTTTGGTTTTTAAGGAAGAGAGCCTCTGCTTTGATAAACTGTAGTTCTGCATAAGTGGTCAGTGGCCATCTTGCATCATCTCTGAAAAACCATCTGCCGGTTCCTGAAGTTGCTTCTGTTGGCGCTGAAGTAAGGCCAAAGAAGTTTGTGTGAATACTGTAGCCTTGTCTTACACCAACAAAGTTAAAGGTACCCTTCTTGATGTCATTCTGGTTGGCCGGCATTGTGTCGCGAGATCCAAACATCAGAATAGTACGTGGATCCAGAGTTGCAGTATCAGTGATAATCTGCTTTTCAAGAAGACCTTCGATAGCACCTTCTGTATTGTAATTTGGAACAGTCCCTGTCATAATCTGAACCATGTAGTCAGATTGTGTGTAGGTATGAGCAATGTTTCCTCTAAGTCTTCCGAAGAAGTTAGAGTTATTTGAAACGCCGGTTGCATCAAAACGAATTGTTGCATCATCAGCTGCGCTTGCGAATGATAGATCTACACATGCAATCGCTGAATCAAGATACTTGGCATCCTTCTTAGACATTGCAATGTAATTCCTTGCAAGTACGGCATAAGCCAGTTTTTTCCACTTTGAGACATTACCTGCATAAATCAGGTCATTTGTTGCCAAAGTAGGATAAACGTTCTTATCTTGCTTGTCAAACTCGGCAATAGCTTGTCTTGCCCATGATCTAACCTGCTGGAATGCATAAGCCTGATCATCGTAGTTGTGAGCAAGAAGACCGGGAACAAATGCATCCTTAACTGGAAGGTCACCGTGCAGTGAAGCTAGTATATGCCATGAGTATGCCTTGATTGTCAAGCCCATTCCTGCAAGAGTAAACTCCTCTCTCTGGCGGCCATCATTAATGATATGCTCTATGTTCATTCCCTGAAGCCAGTAAACCATTCTCCAGGCCTCTCCGCCGGCATCTGAACCGGAATAGTAGCTATGAACTCCAAATACACCCGAATATCCGGCTCCACCAAAGTATTGAACCATTGGCGCAATAGCTCTAAGGTCAAATCCGATTCCTTCATAGGCAGCAATAGTTGGTGCAAGCCTTAAAATTGGAGCAACCCAGTCTGGTGCGTCAACGTTCTTATTAACATCAAGCCATTTGGTACAAGAGGTACCTATGACCAGTAATAGTGTTAATGATATTAATATCTTTCTCATTTCTAAATCAATTAAAAGGTTAAGTTAACACCAAATGATAATCCGCGAGGAGCAGCAATGGCCATAAGGTCAAAGCCAACACCACCTGTACCACCTAATGCAGCTGAGTTAGAGTTACCTACTACGTCAATTCCCGAGTAGTTAGTGATAACGAACAGGTCTGTTCCTGTAGCAAATACAGAGGCAGCAGATAGAACACCTTTAGATACTCTCTCAAGCCATTTTCTGTTAACGTTGTAGTTCAGACGAACCTCACCAAGTCTCAGGTAGTTTATACCTGTCTCAATCCAGTTAGGGTCTGCACCCGCATAGCCATATTGAAGGTCACCAAGTTTAACTGCAATATTATTAGGGGTAGGAGTCTCTGTATTTTGTAAGCCATCATTCAAAACGCCGTTGAATACTACCGGACCGGCCTTTCTCATCTCAACAGATTCAACACTGTATCCATTTTGCATCATAAGGCGTTTGGTTCCGTTCACAACGGTTGCACCAAGTCTTCCGTCCAAAAGGGCAGAGATTGAAACACTCTTATATTTGAATGAGGTAAGGAATCCGAATTTCAAATCCGGTTCGCGGTCACCAAGAACTGACCATGCGCCTGATGTTAACGGAAGTCCTGAAGACTGGTCAATAAGTACCTGTCCCTTATCGTTTCTCTGGAAATCGTTACCTGTGATAGACGTGATAGGATATCCTACTTTAATACCGTTCCTGATATTACCTGATACCCAAGTATATGCGTTATAATACTCTGTAACATTTTCAGGAAGGCCAACAACTTCGCTCCAGTTTTTGCTGAAGTTAACTGTTACATTCCAAAGCATATCACGGTTCTTTATAATGTCAGCGCCAACTCTCATCTCAACTCCGCTTGTCTCAAATGAACCTACGTTCATATTGTTGAGTACAAAGCCTGTTGCGTAACTCATACGGAATCCTGTGATAATCTGATCTTCTGATAAGGTATTGTAATAAGCAACGTCAAAATCAAGTCTGTTACGGAACAAACGTCCTTCAAGACCTACTTCCCATGCGGTATTCATCTCAGGTCTAAGGCTGAGGTTCGGACCTGTAAATCCGTAACGGTAACCACCAGCCGTTGTAGAGGTTGTCTCCAAAGCAGGGTAGATTGACAATGGCGGAGCATCTTTACCTACCTGAGCTAACGATCCTCTAAGCTTCAAATAGCTGAATGTCTCTGAACGGCTCTTGAAGAAGGAGAGGTCAGAAAGAATAAAGCTGGCCTCAACTCCCGGATAGAAGTATTGGTTGTTATCTATCGGAAGTGTTGATGACCAGTCGTTTCTTGCTCTGAAGGTAAGGAATGCCATATTGTTGTATGACATCTCAAGTGAAGCAGAAATCGCCTGAAGTCTTCTCTTATAGTCATTTGATCTTGAAACCAGTGTAGTAATATCGCAGTTTGCAATTGACTGGAAGTCTCTTACAAGGAACTTCTCACCTTTAACAGAGAGAGTTTTGTTTGCATTCTCCTGCTGGTGGTAACCAACCTGAGCACTTGCAGAGAACTTACCAATATCTTTTTTGTATGAAGCGATAAGGTTTATCGATGGATTTGACTGAGCTACTCTAGCCTCGTCGTATGAACCTGTGCCGTTTCTGTTGTAAGACCAGTCCGGGTGACGAACGATCTTAATCTGAGTGTTACTAATATCCATACCTACCTGACCACGGATAAGGAGGTCCTTCACAGGGGTGAAGTTAAGGGCAAGGTTTGAGATAAAACGCTCATTCTCGTCATAGTTAACGTTCTTATAGAGGTCAAAATATGGGTTAAGAATATCCCCGTCAGCATAGTTGTTAGGGTAGCGGATTTGTCCTGCTTCGTTTAGCCATACTCTCATGTCATCTGTAAGAGGCCAAATCATAGCTCTTTCAAGCGGACCACCTGAACCTTTACCAACTTTATTATTGGTTGTAGATGCATACTGAAGTGAAGTTTCGATATTTAACCAGTTGTTCAGTTTTGCTGTACCTGATACAGTTATGTTAGTACGATTGTAATCAGATGTAGGAACGATACCTGTCTGATTGGTTGTACTTGCAGCTGAACGGAAGGTCATCATCTCGTTACCGGCCTCAAATGAGATGTTGTGTCTTTGAGTTACACCAGTCTGGAAGAAGTTCTTCAGGTTGTCATAAAGTTGAGTACCCGGAGCATAAGGAGCTCCGAATTTTCTGGTTGTATAGTAGTTGGTTACACCGTACATACCGTTATCAAACTCTGTCTGGAGTTCAGGATATCTGTATGCTTTGTCAAAACGGAAAAGATTGCTGTAGCTGATAACGCCTTTACCTTTCTTACCTTTTTTGGTAGTGATGATAATTGCACCGTTTGATGCATCACTTCCGTAAAGAGCAGCAGCGGCAGCACCTTTAAGAATTGTCATACTTTCGATATCTTCCGGGTTGATGTCTGAACCCCTGTTTGAGAAGTCCAGGTTACGGTCAGCAACAGTCTCACTTCCACCTGTTCTTACCGCAAGGTTTCCAACAGGGTTGAAAGTTGAGTTGTTCATAGGAATACCGTCTATAACATATAGAGGTTGGTTGTTACCTGAGATTGAGGTTGCTCCGCGGATCAGAACCGAACTTGAGGCACCAGGAGTACCTGTAGAGTTGGTAATCTGCACACCTGATACACGACCTTGTAGTGCTACCACAAAGTTTTCACGACCAGATTCTGCAATCTCTGCACCCCTTACGCTCTCAACAGCACCACCGACGGCACGAGCTGCTCTCTTTACACCGAACTCGGCTACCACTACAGCCTCTTCCAGTAAGAGTGCATCCTCTCTCAGTTCAATTCTGATGGATGTTCTGTTTCTTACCTGAATGGTCTGTTTTTCGTATCCGATTGCGGACACCTCCAGAACTGCGTTGCCCGGCACATCGATTACAAATTTTCCATCAAGATCAGCAGAAACACCACTTCTGGTGCCCTGCACAAGAACGTTTGCGCCGATAACAGGTTCTCCCTTGTTATCAGTAATCACACCCGTAACCTTGATGTTTTGTGCCCAGATAGTGCCTGCAAAAAGCAGAAGGGCCAAAACCGCAAGAACTTTACGCCCTAAGCGGTCTCTTTTACTTGAAACATGCATGAGTTAAAAATTTTAGGTTAATAATTAAGTTTTACTCTTTTTTAAAGTTATTTTTCACATAGTTTGCCGAACTATTTCGGACAAAAATAGTAAAAAAACTATAATTTCTTAACTTTTTAATATTATGTGCGATTATTTGAAATGCTTTTCGCAGCAAGGGTTTTCAATAAATATTAAATTAAAACAGCTGAGTCTCAACAGCCTCTATGAAAATTGTAATAGATTTTTATTGAAACGAAAATAAGAGCGTATTAATCTCGCTTCGCAAATAATAATTCGTTAGCAAATTGACCATTTTGATTAAGAATTGATACTTCAATCGGATAATAAAACAACTTTCTCTTGGTTTCTTCGCTTAATGATTTCAAATTCTTAAGTCGTTGCGAATCTTTTTCCGTAGTGATAATCACAGCTTTAGGATATTTTACTGCAAGTTTATTCATTGATGCAGCGTCAGATTCTGAATAATAGTAATGATCTCTGTAGTGAACCTTTTTTTCAAATTTATAACTATCCGAAAGGTGATACTCAAGTGGTTTAGGATTTGCAATGCCCGTTATCAGCAGAGCAAATTTTGAATAGATGTATCGCTTGTCACCCTCTTCAAAAATTGCAACCGGCTGCCCATACTCAATCCTTGAGAAAAGAAGTTTCTGGTGTGGCAAAAGCCTCATTTTTTGTGCCCATAGCAGAACAGCATCATCGGAAACTTCTGGAGGACATTTTGTAATAATCACAATATCGGCTCTTTTTATTTGTACAGGCAGGTCTCTCAGTCTGCCAAAAGGTAGCAGGTTGTCGCAAAAGGGAGGATTGTCGTGATCTATCAACAGAATGTTTTTACCCGGAACCACTCTTCTGTGCTGAAAAGCATCGTCCAAAATTATTACCTGCGGTCTTACCGATTCGTCAACGGACATAAGGCTGTTAATACCCCTGACTCTATTGCCGTCTACAGCCACAGTT
Source organism: Bacteroidales bacterium UBA5548 (assembly GCA_002425935.1). Lineage (GTDB taxonomy): Bacteria > Bacteroidota > Bacteroidia > Bacteroidales > UBA932 > Bact-08. The sequence goes on from DINE01000026.1 coordinate 18,393, forward strand.
ACCTCAGGGAATTTTCTCTTTATCTGCAAAGGCTCATCGCCATACTCCTCAGCAGTTCCCGACACCTCTACAATCTTAAATCCTTTCCCTTTTCTTCCGTATCCTCTTGATAGCACTGCCACTCTCTTATCTGCCGAAAGCTCCTTAACCAGAAATTCAGTATGAGGAGTCTTTCCTGTCCCTCCTACCGATAGATTCCCGATGCATATAACTGGTACATCAAAGCTGTATGACTTGAAAATTCCCCTGTCATAACACAGGTGTCTCACCTTAAGGGCAAAGTAGTAAGGAAATAGGAGAACTTTGTTCAAAAAAAAGGATTTCATATGTTAGAATCGGTTTCCGTAAATATCTTCAATTTTATTAATCAGGTTTATCACCTCTCTGTAGTCATTTTCTGTTACCAGCCTCATCCGGTGCTCTTTAAAGTCAGGCAGGGCTTTAAAATATGCAGACAGATGCCGCCTCATCTCAAGCACACCGACCCTCTCCCCTTTTACCTCAACAGATTTGAGGAGATGTCTTCTTGCAATATCAGCCTTCTCGATTAGTGATGGTTCAGGCATTAGCTCCCCGGTTTTCAGATAATGTTTAACCTCCCTGAAGATCCAGGGTTTGCCATAGGTGGCTCTTCCAATCATTACTCCATCAACACCATATCTGTCAAAAGCCTCTTTAGCCCCCTCGGGAGAGGTAATGTCTCCATTGCCGATAACAGGAATTTTCATCCTGGGATTTCTCTTTATTTCGCCGATAAGAGTCCAGTCGGCTATACCTTTATATAACTGAGCTCTTGTTCTGCCGTGCACTGTAATTGCAGATATCCCCACATCTTGCAGTCTCTCTGAAAGTTCAACAATTATCTTGCTGTTCTCGTCCCAACCCAGACGGGTTTTGACTGTAACCGGAATTTTAACGGCTTTTACCACTTCACGGGTAATCTCAACCATTTTGTCGGGATATCTCATCATCCCAGATCCGGCGCCTCTGTTTGCAATTTTACTTACAGGGCATCCAAAATTGATATCAATAAAGGCAGGATTTGCCGACTCTGCCATCTTCGCGGCCTCAATCATAGGCTCCATAAGATGTCCGTATATCTGAATTCCGATAGGCATCTCGTATGGAAATATCTCAAGCTTGGCCAGAGATTTTTTTGCATCTCTTATCAGTCCGTCAGATGATATAAACTCGGTATAAAGAACATCTACTCCAAACTCTTTGCAGATATATCTGAACGAAGGATCGGTAACATCCTCCATAGGTGCAAGAAAAAGGGGATAATCCCCCAGTTCGGTTCCGGCAAATTTCATTAAAGCAACTAATTTGTCCGGCAAATGTAAATATTTGCCCTTTAATAAAAAAATGGAGTAATGGCGCACTATTTTGTCACTTTAAAAAATAGTTTTAACTTTGCAGCCCCCTATTTTATGGGGTAATCGCAACAAATTTAACGTATTAATCTAAAGATCAACAAAGTGGACACATTGAGTTACAAGACTGTATCGGCAAACAAAGCTACCGTCACAAAAGAGTGGGTAGTTATTGATGCTGCCGATCAGGTACTAGGAAGGCTTGCTTCCAGAGTAGCACTTATTCTGCGAGGAAAAAACAAGCCAAGCTTTACCCCACATGTGGACTGCGGAGATAATGTAATCATTATCAATGCCGATAAAGTTCGCCTAACGGGTAAAAAGATGACAGACAAGGTGTATGTTCGTCACACCGGTTATCCCGGCGGTCAGAGATTTGCCACTCCTAAGGAGTTGCTTAACCGTAAACCGCTGGCAGTAGTTGAGCAAGCCGTAAAAGGTATGCTACCAAAGAATCGCCTTGGAGCAGAGTTGTTCCGCAACCTGTTCGTATATGCGGGTCCGGAGCATCCTCATGAGGCACAGCAACCTAAAGAAATTCATTTAAACGAAATTTAAACAAAGAGCATGGAATTAATTAACGCCCTTGGAAGACGAAAATCAGCAGTTGCTCGCGTTTATGTAAACTCAGGTAAAGGTAACATTACGATTAACGATCGTCCCCTTGAAGTTTATTTCAAAGCGGAGACTCTTCAGTACATCGTAAAGCAGGCACTTGAACTTACCAACACCGTAGGTATGTTTGACATTAAAGTCAATCTTGACGGTGGTGGATACAAAGGTCAGGCAGAGGCACTTCGCCTCGCTATTGCCCGCGCGCTTTGCAAAATTGATGCAGAGCAGTACCGCCCGGTTCTAAAGTCTAATGGTCTTCTTACCCGCGACCCTAGAGAGGTTGAGAGGAAGAAACCTGGACGTCCTGGTGCACGTAAGCGCTTCCAGTTCAGCAAACGATAGTTTTGCAGCTGATTTAAAAATGCACAGCAGGGAGAAAAACGAAGGATCTGAAATCAGCTACCCCAGTTTGTCCCGCTGCGGAAAATCCGGAAGATCTTGAAAAAGCTGCTACGGATTGAAGAAAAGAGAATCAAAAATTATTAAAAAAGAAATTTTAAAATGCCTAGAACAAATTTCCAAGAACTGCTTGATGCAGGTGTACACTTCGGCCACCTGAAGAGGAAATGGAATCCCAAAATGGCTCCCTATATTTTTATGGAGAGAAACGGGATACATATCATCGACCTGCATAAGACCGTTATCAAAATAGATGAGGCTGCAAATGTGATGAAGCAACTTGCCCGTGCAGGACGCAAAATCCTTTTCGTAGCTACGAAGAAACAGGCTAAGGATATTGTAGCCGAAAAATCAAAGGCAGTAAACATGCCTTACGTTACTGAGCGCTGGCCGGGTGGAATGCTTACAAACTTCCCTACCATCCGTAAAGCCGTTAAAAAAATGAACACCATCGACAAGATGATGACCGACGGAACCTTTGAAACTCTTGCAAAACGTGAAAAACTACAGGTTACACGTCAGAGAGCAAAGCTAGAGAAGAACCTCGGTTCAATTGCAGATCTTAACCGTCTGCCATCTGCACTGTTCGTAATTGACATCCAGAAAGAGATGAACGCCGTTAAAGAGGCAAACCGTCTGAACATACCAGTAATCGCCATGGTTGATACTTGTTGCGATCCGGGTCCCATTGATTATGTGATTCCTGCAAATGACGACGCTGCAAAATCTATCTCTTTAGTAATGGAAGTACTATGCCAGGCAATCGCCGAAGGTCTCTCAGAGAGAAAACTTGAGAAGGAGAAAGAGGCCTCTGCACCTGAAGCTAAAGACAACGCAGATAATTCAAAGAAAATCCGCCCAAGGAAGGGTATGAAAGGAGAAGATAAGCCTGAAGCTGAATCTGCTCCTGCAGCAGAAGAGGTTGCACCTGCAACAGAGGCTGGTCCCGTAGCTGAAGCTCCTGCAGCTGAAGCTGAACCAAAGGCAGAATAAGTAATAACATTTTTATATTATTAGATATGGAAATCAAAGCAACAGATGTTGCCAAACTGCGCCAGATGACCGGCGCCGGCATGATGGACTGCAAAAGCGCCCTTGTTGAGGCAAACGGTGATTTTGAAAAAGCAAAAGACATTATCCGCGAGAAAGGTAAACTGGTAGCCGCAAAAAGAGCAGACCGCGAAACAACCGAGGGATCTGTTATTGCTAAGGCAACAGAAGATAACACAAAAGGTATTGTTGTTTGCCTTGGCTGCGAAACTGACTTCGTTGCCAAAAACAGCGAATTTCAGGCACTAGCAAACAAAATTGCAGATACAGCTCTTGCATCAGCTCCGGCAGATCTTGAGGCCCTAAAGGCTCTGAAGGTTGACGGACAAACAATTGAAGAGGCTGTGACTCAGCAAACAGGTAAGAGTGGTGAGAAACACGCCATTCCTTTCTACGCAAAACTTGAGGCACCATACATTGCGACCTATATCCACACAAACGGAAAACTTGCAACTATCGTAGGTTTCTCAAAAGAGATTTCAAAAGAGGTTGGCCGTGAGATAGCAATGCAAATCACAGCAATGAACCCTGTATCTGTTAGCAAAGACTCTTGCCCTCAGTCAGTGATTGAGAAAGAGCTTGAAATTTACAGAATTCAAATCCGTGAAGAGGGTAAACCGGAGAACATGGTTGAGCAAATCGCACAAGGTAAGCTTGCCAAATTCTTCAAAGAGAGCACACTGGAAGATCAGATATTCGTTAAGGATGGCAAAATCTCTGTTGCTCAGTACCTGAAAACAGTTGACCCTGAAGTAAAAGTAACAGGCTTCTTCCGTTTCTCACTTAACGACTAATCCTTCTGGATTAACGTTATACCAGAAACACAAAGAGAACAACTTTATAACACATTATTAAAAAACGTCCCACACCGGGGCGTTTTTTTATTCCGCACATTTCATCCCTGAGTGCACATTTCACCCCTCGGAATTCTTTCCTTTTATCTAAAGAATACCCAGGGATGAAATTGCAGGTTTGTAAAATTTGATTACTTTTGCGGCCAGTATTAACCAAAATCTTCGGGGCAGGGTGTAATTCCCGATCGGCGGTAAAGTCCGCGAGCCATCTTGGCAGAACCGTTGCAACTACGGTACCGACAGTAAAGTCTGGAAGGAAGGAGATTAAAAATGAGAAAAAAGAAATTCCCTATTTACGGGGCGTTAGTGCTATGCACAGCCCTTTTATTTCAAACAAATTCAGCATCGGCACAAGCGGCCTCGCAGCTCAATCAAACTAGTTCTGACACCACAAAGGTTATCTACTCCAGCCTGGATGAGATTATTCTTTCTGCCTCCTTTATAAGGGAGCGACAGAGTCCGCTGAGGTTAAGTACAGTTGACAGAAGTGCTATTGAAAAGAGAGGCATGGGTCAGACCTACCCTGAATTGATTAAAAACATTCCCGGAATATATGCTACAAGCGAATCGGGCAGTTACGGTGATGCAAAAATTAACATCAGAGGATTCAAACAAGAGAACATCTCAGTTCTGCTTAACGGAATTCCAATCTCTGGTCTTGTTACAGGAAACATGTTCTGGAACAATTGGCTGGGACTTACCGATGCCACACACTCAATTCAGGTACAAAAGGGCATAGGAGCGTCTATGCTCTCAGACAACTCGGTGGGAGGAACAATCAACATAATCACAAAAACCACCCAGAGGGAGCCGGCAGCATCAGCAGGATACTATGTTACCGATTACGGGCAGATGAAGGCCTTTGCTGCATTTAACAGCGGTGAACTTAAAGGTGGTTGGACCCTCTCTGCTATGGCCTCATATGCCTGGGGCAAAAGTTATGCTCAGGCAACCGATGTCAACTCATGGGCATATATGTTCAATGCCGGAAAGAGAATCAACAGCCGCCATTCGCTACTCTTTACAGCATTGGGATCACCTGAAAGACACCAGCAGCGCTCGGCAAGACTTTCAGCAGCAGAGGTGGAGGCTTACGGCAGGGAGTACAATAAAAACTGGGGTTATCTTAACGGCAAAGCCACCAATCTGAGTGAAAATTTTTATCACAAACCATATCTCACACTACACCATTTTTACAATAACGGATTGGATATAGAGATTTCAAATGCCGTATATCTCTCTGTTGGACACGGAGGTGGAAGGTGGTCGGAATCTAAAGGGAGAAGAATTCTGGATTACCGCAAAGATGGTCTTATAGACTGGGATGCAGTAGTTGCTGAAAACATCTCTGTATCACAGTCAAACAATAATTTTTCACCCGAAGGCTCTGCGCGGAACATTTTAAGCGACTACCTTGCCGGCCATACTCAAACAGGAGTAAAGAGCAATATCAGCTACAAAATCTCGTCTGACCTCACACTAAGCAGCGGATTTCATTATCAGCACTACTCAACCTGGGAGAAAGAGGTAATTACCAATCTTTTAGGAGGCAAATACTGGTATGAAGATTATGCCAACAATTCACTCGCAGGGGTTGCAGGAAGAGACCCCATTAAAGTTGTGGGAGACTTTGTGAGAACAGACAACGGAAAAGTCATTAACCACCTTACATTATACTCTATGCTCAACTATAAAACAGCGGCCTGGGATATAAGAGCCGGAGTATCGGCAATGGGTAGTACAAATCAGAGGTGGGACAGATACAATTACACATCAGAGCCAAAGAGTGGCGTTGCAACAGCTGCCGGTTACAGCATAAAGGGAGGGGTTCTCAGGAAAATTACACCTGCCATATCAACCTATCTGAATGCCGCCATATACAGCAGGGTTCCCTATAACGATCTCTTCTTTGCAGCCGGAAACAACAATATAACCGACAATGTAAAAAATGAGAAAAACCTTCTGACAGAAGCGGGATTCAGATACCTGTTCCAAAGAGGTTCCGTAGAAGTGACCGGTTATTATGCCAGATGGAAAAACAAAAGCATAATGTCAAATCCTTACAAGCAACCCGACAACACAAATCTAAGATACCTTATAAGAGGGTTGGATGCTGTTCACTTTGGAACAGAAATTGAAGCAACTTTCAGACCGTCAAGAATTTTACAACTAGATGCCTTTGCCTCCTTTGGAAACTGGAGATGGAAGAACGATGTCTCTGCAAACATTTATGACGACTACTCCGGCCTGGTTAAAGATGTGATAAATGTCTACAGCGACGGGCTGCCTGTGGGAGATTCTCCTCAGACCCAGCTGGCGCTTACCGCATCAGTAAAAGTGTATAAAGGGCTAGAAATAAGTGCAGACTGGAGATTCAATGCAAGAATGTATGCAGACTTTGACCCTAAGGAGAGACAAAACCCGAATGACAGAGCCCCGTCTTACAGAATTCCTGACTATCATCTGTTTAATCTGGGGGCATCTTGGAACTTTACAGCCTTCAGACATAAAACCTCTGTAAATATGAATCTTAATAACATCTTTGATCAGCTTTACATAGAGAGAGGAAGAGACGGATTTGACCACTCTGCAGCTTCGTTCAGAGGATTTTGGGGTTTTGGCAGAAATATTAGCGCCGGAATAAGATTTGAATTTTAATTTAGGGGGTATATCGAGGCAAGAATTGCCGAGGTGGCCCCCAAATTTTTTTCCACATACTCTTTAGATATCTCTCCCCTGCTTTTACGCAGTACAGGCTGATTCAAAACCTGAATCATCTGGCGGGAAAACGATTCCAGAGAATCAACAGATGAAGCACCACCTAGTGAGATAAGATCTTTTGCCTCTTTGAATTTATGGAATTTTGGGCCGAAAATCACCGGAATACCGTATGAGGCTGCCTCAAGAATATTGTGAATTCCGGTCCCGAAACCGCCACCAATGTAAGCGACTGAACCATACCTGTAGGCAACAGACAAAATTCCGATAGTGTCAATTATAAAGATATCAGCCTCTTTCAAAATATTTTGAAGAGGTTTTCGGCCGGCAAAAGAGGGCTTATCCGCCGGCAATACACTGTCTGTCATGCAGTTTTCCGAAGGATTATCCTCCGACTTAAAATTTTTAGTCTCGCTGAACCGAACTATTTTAAACCCACTGAAAAGATTAGTAATCTTGTTAATGTGAGATTCGTCAACCTCATGAGGAGCAATTACCAGTTTAAAAGGAAGGCCACTCTCAGCAGATAAGCCGGATTCACGGGATTTTAGGAAGCCCGCAAGAATCTCCTCGTCGGCAGGCCATGTACTTCCGGCAACCATGCACAAAGAATCTTGAGAAAAAAGAGCAAGCGGATCAATCTTAACCGAAGTTCCGGTAACCTCTTTAACCCTGTCGAAACGAGTGTCACCACAAACAGTTACATTTTCAATACCAATGCCCTTTAGCAACGATTCCGAATGGGAATCCTGAACAAAAAGATGTTCGAAATATTTTAAAACACCTCTGAAATATCCTCCCCACCACTTGAAAAAGTGCTGATCTTCCCTGAAAATTGCCGAGATAAGATAGACAGGCACTCCCCTCTTCTTAAGCTCTCCCAGATAGTTTCGCCAGAACTCATACTTCACAAAAATCACCTTTGCAGGATTTACAAGTTCAATAAATTTTGTGGCATTACCCTTTGTATCCATAGGCAGATAAAAGACGGCATCAGCAAAAGAGTAATTTTTTCTGAGCTCAAACCCACTGGGTGAGAAGAAGGTAAGAACTACCGGAGCGTCAGGATAGAGATTTTTATGTTTTTCAATTACAGGTCTGGCCTGTTCGAATTCACCAACAGAGGCACAATGAAACCAGACAACGTCCTTTAAACAGCCTCTCTCAGCAGCAATTTTAGCCATCTCAGACTCAACTCTCTTTAAAAGGCCTCTCCTCCCACGATAAAAAAGTGCAGCTTTGCGGGAGAAAAATCCGGCAATCAGCGAGGCAAAAAGGTAAAGGTATAGCGAAGTATGGTACAGAATAGTCAAATCATTCGTAAATTTGCCACAAAATTAGTCAAATAAATGAAAAAGTCCCTTGAACTGATTGGTCAGTATTTTATTCTGATGAAGGCGGTGTTTACCACACCCGATAAAAAGAGGATCTTTTGGAAACAGTTCTTCATTGATGCCGAGAAACTTGTTCTTAACTCAATTCCGATTGTTGCTGTAATATCGGTGTTTATCGGCGCCGTGCTTGTAATCCAGACAGCCTACAATATTGAGAATCCGCTGATTCCAAAGATGTATGTAGGTTACATGACAAGAGAGAGCCTTGTACTCGAATTCTGCTCCACAATGATTGCTCTGATTCTTGCCGGCAAGGTGGGATCAAATATTTCGTCTGAAATTGGCAGTATGCGAATAAGTGAGCAGATAGACGCTATGGAGATGATGGGGATAAATTCTGCAAACTACCTTATTTTACCCAAAATAGCAGCAGCAACCATTCTAAACCCGCTTCTTATGCTTATGAGCTTTATACTTGGTCTCTTTGGTGGAGCAATGATTATACTCTTTACCGAGATAATTACAATGAGTCAGTACACAGAGGGGTTACAGTACGCATTCCGTTTCTACTACTTTGTCTACAGCATGGTAAAGATGGCAACATTCAGCTTTTTGATAACAAGTATATCGTCATTCTACGGGTATTACGCATCAGACGGCTCACTTGGAGTCGGGCGCTCCAGCACCAAAGCAATTGTTGTAAGCAGCGTTTCAATTCTGGTTGCAAATCTTGTTATAACACAACTAATGCTAAACTAACAGAAACAACACCGTAAAATGATAAGAGTAAGCAATCTGAATAAATATTTTGGCGAAAAACAGGTGTTGAAAAACATCTCAATAACCTACAAACCCGGGCAATGCTCTCTGATAATAGGGGCAAGCGGATCGGGAAAAACCGTGTTCCTAAAATCTCTTGTAGGCCTTCTTAAACCCGACTCAGGGGAGATCTGGTATGACAAAATCCAGTTTAACGCCTTAAGTTTTATTGAACAAAGAAGTATTCGCAAAGAGATCGGAATGCTCTTTCAGGGGAGCGCCCTGTTTGATTTTGCAACCGTAGAGGAGAACGTCAGATTTCCCATGGACTTCTTCACAAACTGGACAGATAAAGAGAAACTCGACAGGGTCAACTTCTGTCTTGAAAGGGTAAATCTGAAAAATGTAAACAAACTTTACCCCAACGAGCTTAGCGGAGGAATGCAAAAGAGAGTCGGTATAGCCCGTGCAATCGCGCTCAACCCCAAGTACCTCTTTTGCGACGAACCCAACTCAGGGCTTGATCCTCACACATCAATACTCATTGACCAGCTTATCTCTGAAATAACCAGAGAGTACAATATTACAACCGTAGTCAACACTCACGACATGAATTCGGTAATGGAGATTGGCGATACAGTGGGCTTTATTCACCAGGGTAATCTGCTCTGGGAAGGGAATAAAGAGAACGTCCTTACATCGGAGTGCCGTGAGTTGAACGACTTTGTATTTGCCTCCAGAATGGCCAAAAAAATGAAAGAGATGATGGGTTAACCATCACCTCTTTTCACATAAATTCTTCTTTAAACCTTACTGAACAACAGGCTTTACTGCCATAATGATTATATCGTTAAGAGGAAGATCTCTTTGGTTTGTAGGAGTAGCCGCAATAGCGTCAATCACCTCGAAACCCGAAATAGTCTCACCAAACACCGAGTATGCGCCGTCAAGCTGTGCACAGGTTGCAGGATCCTCTACGATGTAAAACTGAGATCCCGAAGACTCTTTAGCAGGATTGGCCGCATCACCTCTTCTGGCTGCTGCTATGGCACCTTTTTTGTGTGTAAACTGCGGAAGGATCTCTGCCGGAACTGTGTATCCCGGGCCACCTGTTCCAAAGCTCGCCACATTGGCCATGTCTTTTGAAAGAGGATCACCGGTCTGAATCATAAAGCCCTTGATTACCCTGTGGAAACGGATTCCGTTAAAGAAACCCTCCGAAGCAAGAGCAACGAAATTATCCCTGTGTTTAGGGGTCTCTTTATAAAGTTTAATTCTGATGGTACCGACATTTGTAACAATATCAAATACCGGCTCTTCCGGCAAATCAGCCGGGTTAAAAAGTAAGTTTGTCTGCATAGCTGTAGTATCTTCCTGTTTTGCAGGCTCCTCCTGTTGAACATCTCCGGTTTTGCTTTTGCAGGAGAAAACAACTAAAGGAATGATTAACAATAGTTTTAAAAAATTGACCTTCATATACTAAATTATTTATTTTGTATACCTTTGTAATGCTTCACAAAATTACCTCAATTGCCACTATTATGCAAATCAAAAAGCTTTTGATTCTCTGCACCGCAATGCTCATTTCCGGTTATGCACACACTCAGAGCGTAGGTCTAGTATTAAGCGGAGGAGGAGCCAAAGGACTTGCACACATAGGAGTAATCAAAGCACTCGAAGAGAACAACATTCCAATTGATTTTATCACCGGAACCTCAATGGGAGCAATAATCGGAGGACTCTATTCAATAGGACTCACCCCCGATGAGATGATTTCACTATTCCGTTCTGCCGAGTTTAACTCCTGGTTCAAAGGGGAGTTCGAAAAAGATTATGCAACCTACATTTACCGAAGAGACCCTACAGCGGAGATGTTTGGACTGAATGTTAAGCGAAAGAGTAACAGAAGTCTTGGAGTGATGCTTCCCACCAACCTTATCTCTCCGTACCCGATGGACCTTGCCGTAATGCAGATATTTGCCTCATCGAACGCTGCTGCCGGATATGATTTTGACAGATTAATGGTACCATTCAGATGTGTTGCGGCAGATATCGAGAAAAAGAGACCCGTTATTATGCGCAGAGGAGACCTTGGATCGGCAATACGTGCATCCATGACATATCCATTTGTTTTTAAGCCAATTGTAATAGATTCAGTGCTGCTTTTTGACGGAGGTTTCTACAATAACTTTCCGTGGGATGTAATGATTGAGGATTTTGACCCCGATATAATTATCGGATCAAAGACATCGGGCCATGTTTCAAGCCCCGATACCGATGATATATTCAGTCAGATAGCAAATATGCTAATGGTAGAGACCGATTACACTATCCCCGAAGGAAAAGGCTTTCTTATTGACAACAACCTAAAAGGAGTGGGAGTACTGGACTTTCAAAAAATCGACGAGATTGTAAAAATCGGATACAACAATGCACAGCGGTATATAAGCGGAATGAAGAGTCAGATTCAAAGAGATGTAAGCCCTGAGAAAATTCTGAATAAGCGCCTTGCTTTCAGAACAAAGGCCGAACCCCTTATATTCCGGGACGTTATTGTAACAGGGAAGCTCAGAGACGCCGAAAAGGCCTTTATAAAAAGAACTATTAAAAACGGCAGAGACAGACACTTTGGATTTGAACAGCTCAAAAGAGGATATTACCGGGTGGTAGCAACAGACAATATCAACACAATTTTTCCAGAGGCCAGATTCTCTGCAGATTCGGTTTTTGACCTCCATCTGAGAGTGACAAAAAGTGCTCCGCTCAAACTTTCAATTGGGGGAAACATCTCATCTTCGTCTCTCAATCAGGGATATCTGGGAGTTACATACAACTACTTTACCCTTAACCCTTGGAGGTTTGCCGCAGACTTTAACCTCGGCAGGTTCTATTCCGGAATGAATCTGCATATGAGGCAGGATATTGGTATTAGCCCCCTTTGGTTTTATGAGGGGCAGTTTACTATGCACAAATTTGACTACTTTGCAGGTAACCAGACAGGTTTTTTTGCCAACAGAATACCGGGAAATATCGAGGAATCAGAAACTTTCCTCACAGTAAGTGCCGGTATGCCGGTAAATATAGACAGGAACATACTCGCAAAAGTTAACCTTACAATCGGGCAAAACTTCTTTGAGTATTACCAGACAGACAATTTCACAACCTACGATATACCGGACAGGACAACCCTCAACTATATCTCTCCCTCTTTAACAATTGAGCGAACCACCACCAATTTTAAGCAATACCCCACTACAGGTAAAAGGCAAAAGTTCTCTCTTAGATATACCCGTGTTAAAGAGAATCACAAACCGGGTAGCACCTCCAGATTTAGCCCCGAAGTTACCGACAGCAGGAACAACACCTACTCTACCCGCCTCTTCTCTGAGACCTACTATGAAATCGGAAAACATTTCTCTCTGGGAGTACTTGCAGACATTGCAGTTTCAAACCGCACCTACATGGGAGACCACATTTCAACACTGCTCTATCTCCCTGCTTTTCAACCAAGCCCTCATAACGCTACCTTACTTTTAAACGGCTATCGTGCAACATCCTTTGCCGGATTTGCATTAAAGCCTGTGATTAAATTTTCTGAAACAATCTTCCTACATATGCAGGGAGGAGTTTTCATCCCTCACAGGCAACTGATAGAGACAACCGACGGAGTTGCAAAATTCACATCTCCATTCCCTGGAGTCTCCTTTCTTGCAAGCGCTGCAGCCGTTTGGCAATCACCGGCGGGCCCCGTCTCTCTTTCGGCAACCTATTACGAAAGATCCCAGGTTAAGTGGTTTCCACAATTTAACATAGGATTTCTTATCTTTAAACCTAAAGCACTGGCAAACTGATGAGCGCAAATCCACTTAAAAAGCTGGCAGGCGAGACCGCCATTTATGGTTTCAGCACAATATTTGCCCGTATTGTAAACTTCATATTCTTCCCGATATACACATACAAGCTCACAACCGAAAACTACGGAATCGCAACTGAGTTTCTGGCCTACATAGCAATTCTCCAGGTAGTACTTACGCTCGGGCTTGAAACGGGCTGCTTTAGGTTTGCCAATAAAGAGGGTAATCCCGACAAGGTATTCTCTAATGCACTTTTAACCACCGGAATGCTATCACTTGCAGTCTTCACGGGCCTCTCTCTCTTTTCGGAGCAGATTGCCGGCTGGCTGGGATACGGCGGTTTCAGAAAGGTGATAATCTATGTAGCAGGCATTTTAGCATTGGACTCGTTTACATCCATTTTGTTTGCAAAATTGCGATTTGAAAACAGGCCTGTCAAATTTGCCCTCCTAAAAAGCATAAAAATCTCCTGTGAAATAATCTTCAACCTGGCGCTCTTTTTCCTTGTACCTGCCTGGCTGGAGAGGCATCCCGACACATTTCTGCTCAGCTTTATCTCACCAAAGCCCGATTTCACCTACATTCTCTTTGCAATCTTTATGAGCGCAGTTGTCGCACTGATTATATTCATTCCCGATATTTTAAAAATAAGGATAAAGTTCGATTCAAAGCTCTGGAAGCAGATGATGATCTACTCCCTGCCTATTATGATTGCAGGCCTGCCGGGGATACTGAATGACTTCATTGATCGTCCGATGTTCAGGTTCTTTAGCCCCGAGGGAAATGTATGGGAGTCTGATCTTGGAATATTTCAGGCCGGCACCAAAGTGGCTACCTTTATGATGCTCTTTATACAGATGTTCCGCTTTGCCGCAGAACCATTCTTTTTCAAACGCGAAAAAGAGAAAGACTCAAAAGAGTTATATGCCGGCGTAATGAACCACTTCACCGCATTCGGAGTGCTGATTTTTTTGGGCATTATGTTCTTTCTGGATATTATACAGTATGTGGTTGGCAGGGACTTCCGAGAGGGCCTGTCAATAGTACCGGTTATGCTCTTCTCATACCTGATTCTTGGAATAAGCTTTAATGTATCTATGTGGTACAAACTTTCCGGAAAGACAAATTATGCAATATTTATAACCATGGCAGGTCTGCCCGTTACAGTTGCAATAAACATCATTTTTATGCCGGTTTACTCATACCATGCAGCAGCCTGGGGGCATCTGGCAAGTTATGTTACAATGCTTCTGGTGAGCATTTGGCTTGGTAATAAGTATTACCCTATTCCATACAACTGGCTTAGAATTGCAGGATATGTTTTAACAGGTCTTGCAATGTATTTTGCCGTAACACTCTTACCTGACATGGGAATCATTCTTAAATATTCATTAAGAACATTGCTGTTGGTAACATTTATATTCANNTTACAATATGGAGGTTAAAATTTTAAACAAATCCCCTTTCAAACTACCCGAATACGCAACTGAACATTCGGCAGGAATGGACATGAGGGCAAATATTAAAGAGACAATTCAAATCAAACCACTTGAGAGAATAATGGTTCCAACCGGCATTCACATTCAGTTACCGGATGGTTACGAAGCTCAGATAAGACCCCGTAGCGGACTTGCAGCAAAGCACGGAATCGGCATTGTAAACAGTCCCGGAACCATAGATGCAGATTACAGGGGAGAGATCAAAATCATACTTGTTAATCTCTCCAATGAGATATTCGAACTCAATCCCGGTGAGAGAATAGCACAGATGGTAATAGCCCGATACGAGAAGGCATTATGGAAAGAGTGCGACACTCTGGATGAAAGTGATCGCGGAGAGGGAGGTTTTGGTTCAACAGGCAGAGGTTAATATTCACAATATGAACACTATAGAAAATTTATACAAGCTTTTTTTACAAAGCACCGGAGTCTCAACAGACAGCAGAAGCATTAAACCCGGTTCAATATTTTTTGGATTAAAAGGGGAGACATTTGATGGCAATCAGTTTGCTCTTAAAGCACTGGAAGAGGGAGCTGCATATGCGGTTACCGAAGATAGGTCTCTTGCCGGTAACAGTCAGATAATTATCACCGATGATACACTCAAAACCCTTCAGCAACTGGCAGCCCATCACAGGAGAGAGCTGGGAATTCCGGTATTCGGACTTACCGGATCAAATGGCAAAACAACAACAAAAGAGTTGATTACAGCAGTTCTCTCAACTAAGTACAGAGTTGTCTCAACTACAGGAAATCTTAACAATCACATAGGAGTCCCACTCACAATTCTAAAAATTGACAAATCTGCCCAAATGGCTGTTATAGAGATGGGAGCAAGTGGTCCGGGTGAGATTGAGATGTTATGCTCAATCTGCCAGCCGGATACCGGCCTGATAACAAATGTCGGGAAAGCACACTTGCTTGGGTTTGGCTCTTTTGAAGGAGTTAAAAAAACTAAGGGAGAGTTATACGACTATCTCGCAAACAATGGAGGCACTGTGCTTTACAACGGGATGAACAGCCATCTGTGCGAAATGGTGGCCCTGCGTCAGGTAAGCAATAAAATCGAATACGGACTCAAGGCGCAGGGAGCCAATATTTTACCGGTAACAGCGGAGAATCCCTTTTTAAGAATAGAACTTAGCAGCGGAAGAGTTATAAACACCAATCTTATAGGAGATTATAATGCCGACAATGTACTTGCGGCGCTGGCAGCAGGAGAGCATGCCGGCACTGATGCTGAACTATCGGCACAGGCAATAGAGGCATATGTCCCGTCAAACAACAGATCTCAGTTTGTCAAGGCAAATTTCAACACCCTTATAGTAGATGCATACAATGCTAACCCGACAAGCATGAAGGCAGCCCTGGATAATTTTTTAAAAATTGAAAGCAGCCAAAAGGGCTTGATTATTGGAGACATGCTGGAGCTTGGAGAGTACTCTGCCGACGAACACAAAGGGGTTCTGGAGTTGATAAAAAAGATGAATCCGGGATTGATGTTCTTTGTAGGAGCAGAGTTCAGAGGTGCTGCCCAAGGTGATGACTACTTTTCACAAAGGGCACTCTTTTTCGAAAATTCAGCACAGTTACGGGATTATCTGGCAGAGAACAGGCCGGAGAGTGTACTTTTTCTGATAAAGGGTTCAAGGGGCACAAGGCTTGAGAAGGTTCTGGAGGTTCTGTAAATTATTTTATATCAGCGCCAATATTTATAAATCTCAGCTTTTTTAGTGAGATGAAGAAAGAGAGGACGATACTTCCTCTGTATATACCGTGAACCTCTCTGTTACAGTATAACTCATCCCGGACAATCTCTCTCCTCATCTCTCTGAAGTGGCTGTGAGCCTCCCAGACACTTCTGACGAACTCCCTTTTACCCTGTAAAAGATAGAGCAGTGCCGAAAGACCGTCCAGCACCATCCTCAATAACAGAGTTATATGGAGACGCCTGTACGGAAGGTTTTTATATAACATCAGGAGATTATTCCTGTAGTTTAGATATAGCTTCTTTGGAGAGTTATTGGGCAGTGTACCGCCACCAACATGATAAACCTCTGAGTCGGGGAAAACCCAAACCTGCCACCCGTGGAGCTTTGCTCTCCAGCACAAATCAATCTCCTCCATATGTGCAAAGAAGGTCTCATCAAATCCACCCAGCTCTCTGTAAAGTGAGGCCCTTATCATAAATGCCGCTCCGGATGCCCAGAATATTTCGGCATCGGAGTTATACTGGGCGGTGTCCTTCTCTATGTTTGAAAGAATTCTTCCCCGGCAAAACGGATACCCAAGATAGTCAATATAGCCGCCGCTTGCTCCTGCATACTCAAAATGGTCTCTCTCAAACGCTGATTTGATTTTTGGCATACATATACCAATTTGCGGGTTATCATCAAGAGCTGCAATAAGAGGGGTGACCCACCCCTTTGTTACCTCAACATCTGAGTTTAACAGCAGATAGTAATCGGCCTCAACGTACCTGAGCGCCCGATTATAACCCCCCGTGAAGCCATAGTTGGCTCCAAGTTCGATAAGGGTGATTGATGGAAAATTTTTAGTAACCCAATCCTGAGATCCGTCTGTTGACCCATTATCTGCAATAACAACCTTTACACCAGGCTGTTTACTGCGGTCAATAAGGTTGCGAAGAAATCTCTCCAGGTAGTGCTTCCCGTTCCAGTTTAAGATTACAATAGCGGTAGTTGACAACTCTTTTTTTTGTAAAGATAGTTAAAAAAGGGGTTTACAGATGGAACCTGAACCCCAGTTCAAATTTGAACTGCAGCGGTTGTGCGCTTCTTATGCTTATTGGCTGTTTGTTGTCAAAGTAGTATGCAATAGAAGGATCGAAGTATAAACCAGTGTTTCTGTTAACGATGAACTCGGCACCAGCACCTGCATTGAGTGACCACTGTAGCCCCTCAATCGAACTACCTGTCCACCTTTTAACTCCGTTTTCAAATACCCTCACATGAGCATACAGGCCCTTTTCAACAGTTACACCGCCTGACAAATAAAATCTTAGATTTTCGTTACTGAAAACGTTTGCATATACATTAACCGGAACCCCAATATAGTGAAGTGTCTGGTGAGTCTGTCTCGTCTCCTCTCTTGAAAGATCGTCATAGTTTGAGAAAAGAAGGGTGTAATTAACACCTGTTCCCAGCGAAACAATCTTACCAACCGGCAACTGCACCTGAACCCCAACTGAGACAGGCATCAGAAACTTTGTGTTTGAGACTACATCCATTGGAACATACGCCTTCTGGATAGTTGAAACAACATTGCTGATTTCGTATGGGGTACCGGACTGGCTAACTCCCATAAGAGTTACAGAATTGGTTGCCATAGACGGCGAGATATTTGTTCCCATTGCAATCATGGCCTTCGATCTCTTCCCGGCAGACCTTTCAGCTGATCTTTGCTTAAACAGATACTCCTCCACTGACTGAGAGGAGGTCGCTCTCTTCTGATCAGGTTCACTCTTACTCTCCTGTACTATCTTCTGCTCCGGCTCACTCTTCTGTTCTTTAACTGTAAACTCCTGAGTTATAACCTGAGGTTGAGTTGCCTGAGTCTGAGTCGTAAGAGTACCTGTTTCCTGAACGGATTCAGAAGATTTTTTCTCTTGCCCGTCTGCTGTTGCAGTTTTGGAAACTCCTTTAGCTACTGATTTCCTATCAGACACAGAGCGTGATACTGCTTTATTTTCAGGCATTTCATCTGGAGAAATCACTTTAACAGGCTCCTCTTTAGGAGTGTTTTCAGAAATTATAATGTCATGTTTTAGTGACGGAGGTGAGGTAATCTCATCCGGACCATCAAGAAGCAAAAGCAATGCAAGTGATGCAGCAACTGCAACCGCAGCTGTAAGTGATCTTCTAAAGTAAAGGACTCTGCCTCTCCTCCTTCTCTCCAGATCACGGGCAATAAGATCCCATGAGTTGCTGTCAGGCATCTCCTGATGCCCGTCCATCATCTCGCGGACTCTTTTGTCAAACTCCTGATTACCCATTTTCTATCTTCCTTTTTCCTTTAATTTATCCTGCAGCCACAACCTGGCTCTGCTGAGCTGAGATCTTGAACTGCCTTCACTTATATTTAACTCCTTTGCAATCTCCTGGTGACTGTATCCCTCAATTGCATAGAGGTTGAACACTGTCCTGAAACCCGGCGGCATCGTTGCAATCAGCCTTAGCAACTCAGCAGAGGTGATGTTCCCAAGAACAGAACTCTCTACGGTAAGCTCCTTGCCTGATTCGCTAAGCTCATCGGAATATTTAAGAACATCACCCTTCCTTAATGTCATAAGTGCAGTGTTTACAAATATTCTTCTCAGCCAACCTTCGAATGACCCGCTGCCATTGTAGCTTCCAATCTTTTCAAATACCGTGATAAACCCGTCATGGAGTAAATCCCTGGCACGCTCCCTGTCGCCCACATATCTGATGCAGAGCGATAACATCTTGGGAGAGTACAACTCGTAAAGGACTCGCTGCGCTCTTGAATCCTGCTTCAGGCAGGCGCTCAACAACTCCTTCTCGTCGGGAAATTCCGTTTTAGAGGTTATCATTCACAGTAATTATAAGATGCAAAATAGCAATATTTCGTTGCACAGACAATAAAAAGATTTCAACATCTGTACACACATTGGATTGAAATTTGTAACGGTAGGAAATTAATTAACTTTGTAATGCAAAAATACATCCTCTAATGATTTGTTCAAACAAGATGCTCCAAAAATTCAAATATTTTACTCTGATTGTCACTTTAATTCTACTGAATACAGCTACATCCCTCTCTGGTCAGGTCACCGGAAATATGGCTCTCTACCTTGAGGCAATCAAAAGTTTTAATCAGGGAAACCTTGTGCTAGCAGAGAAACAGTTCAGAGAGGTGGCCCAAAGGGACCCTTCAAACGATGCTGCAGACTATTATCTTGCAAAAATATACACACGAAACAACTTGCCGGCAAAAGCCAGACAATCAGCTATATCAGCCATAAAAAAAGACCCTTCAAACCTCTGGTACAAGCTTATGCTTGCCGAAATCTACAAAATTGAAGGCAATATAGATGATGCAATCAAAGTAGTTGATAATCTTCGTGAGGAGAATCCGATGAGGAGCGAACTCTATGACGGTCTTATTGAACTTTACATTCAAAAAGGGGAGTATGTAAAGGCAGAGGAGGTACTAAAGGATATCGAAAAAACGATAGGAGTCAACGAGGGGACTGCTCTAACCCGCTTTAACCTTATGATATACGGAGGAAAGCAGGAGGAGGCCCACAAATATCTCGAGGAGTTTGATGCCACATTCGGAACTCCAAGAACCTCTACAATAGTAGGTGACAACTATGCACAAAATCGCAAGGATTCGCTCGCCGAAACATTCTATCTGAAGGCTTTGGCTCTTGAGCCATCATATGTACCGGCAAGTTTTGGGCTTGCAGAGATTTACAGAGTAAGGGGGCAGTATGACCTCTATTTCGAGAGGATGAACCCGTTTTTGTCTGACAGTGAAGTTAACCCCAGAATGAAGATTGACTACATGAGGCAGATCCTTACAAATATCCGCTTTGTTCAGACATTCCTTCCTCAGGTTGACACACTTATGCAAAATATGTACTATGCTCACACAGCGGATTCGGCCATAGCATATACCTTCTCTCTGTTTCTTGTTCAGGTTGGCAGAAGCGGAGAGGCACTTGAGGTGCTTCACGACAACCTCAAAAACTACCCCGATGCTAAAGAGGCTCACAGACAGTACCTCTCACTTATTTACTACCTAGGAATGTGGGAACCAATGGAGACAAAAAGTAATGAGGCCCTTAAAGTGTTTAAAAACGATACCGATTTTATGCAATTTAAAGGAATAGCACAGTTGCAGATGGGGAAAAGGGCCGAATCAATTGTAACATTCAAAGAGATCTTAAAGTACTCTAAAGGGGACAGCACAACTACTGTAAATACACTAACTACAATTGGGGACCTCACATATCAGGAGGGGAACAAAAAAGAGGCATATAAATATTACGACAAGACAATAAAAAAGGAGCCAAGGCATCTGCCTGCTCTTAATAACTACGCTTACTTTCTCTCTCTTGACGGAAAAAACCTTAAAAAGGCAGAGAGAATGAGCAAAATAACCATTGAGGAGGAGCCGGACAATCCCACCTATCTTGACACCTATGCGTGGGTTTTATATAAAATGGGACGATTTGCCGATGCAAAAACTGTCATTAAAAGGGCTATGGTTTACGGAGGCAAAGAGAACGCAGATATTCTGGACCACTATGCAGAGATACTTTTTGCCCTAAACGAGCATGACCTGGCATTCATTTACTGGAATCAGGCCGACAAGCTTGACCCCTCTCTGGGAATTGCAGAGAAAATTGAGAAACGTAAAAAGGAGATTAATAAATAGATATGAAAGTCAGGGTTGCAATAACCATCATCTTTGCCATTCTCTCACTGAGAGTCTCTGCCCAGAATGTATCCGAGCAGACAAAACGGAGGGAGGAGATAGAGAAAGAGATTGCATTTCTTGATAAACAACTTGCTGCCAATAAATCAAGACAGCAGGCAGGTACAAAGGAGCTTAACTTTATACAGAGGAAGATTGCAAACAGAAAAAAGTTGTTGCAGGAGATAGAGCAGGAGATTAAACTGATAGATGCCAGGACAGGAGAGAGGGAGAGAGATGTAGCTAAACTCTCTGCCGAACTGGAGTCATTGAAGAGGAGTTACTCACACCTTGTATATAATGCCTACAAACACAGAGACAGAACTGTCTGGATTCTTTATGTGCTGGCAAGCAACAACATAGACCAAGGATACCGAAGGTGGAGTTATCTTAAAAACTACTCTGCTGCTATTCGTAAAAACGCCGAAGCAATCAGGCAGAAGAACCAGCTGCTCAGTACCGAAATTGAAAACCTTTCAAAAAACAGAGAGGAGTCTTTAAAGATGAAGAGTCAACGGGAGCAGGAGAGTCGCACACTTCAGGCAGAGGAGAAGAGGGCAAAAGATATTGTAAACCAGCTATCACGAAGAGAGAGGGAGTTCAGACAGCAGCTCACAGAGAAGAGACGAGAGGTAGAGAGGCTCAACAGAGAGATTGAGAGAATACTGGCAGAGGCTGCAAAGGCTAAAAAGAGTACCGATTACAAAGAGACCGAAGCAGACAGACTGCTCTCCGATAAGTTTGAGAACAATAAAGGTCGTCTTCCGTGGCCGGTGAAGCAGGGTGTAATTATTGACCATTTCGGGCAACACAACCATCCGGTTTTCAAAAATATTACCCTGCCGTTTAACAACGGAATTACAATCTCAACAACACTAAATGCAGACGCACTTGCTGTATTTGACGGAGTTGTTAAACAGATTCTAGTAATGCCCGGTTATAATCAATGCGTTCTTATTCAGCACGGCAACTTCTATACCTTTTATACCAAGCTCGACAAAGTAAGAGTCAAAAGCGGAGATGTGGTCAAGACAGGAGAACCTCTGGGTTCTCTGGCTGAGGCAGAGGGAAACTCTTCGATCCACTTCCAGCTTTGGAGAGGCACCGTTAAACAGAATCCAGAGCACTGGCTCCGCAAATAGCCCTAATAGATAAAACTGCTCCCCCCGATAAACTCTCTCATCACCGATGTTTGAGGTATGAGTGCTATTTCCCAGGGCTGAAGCTCCTGAATATATGAGAGAAATTTTAACAATCTTATGCTCTCGGTTGATGCAGGAGAGTTGGCGGGAATTCTTCTAAGAAGAGGCTCGGCATAGTACTTAAGCAGAGGCAACTCGTATATCAGCGCAGAGTTAAACATAATGTCGGCATTCTCCTGATAGGGGAAAATATTGTTTATCTCTCCCCTTCTCACGCTTGCCCACCTGAGTATTGTTCCCTCAGGCGAAATCCCCCTGAAGTTACCGTCTCTTACTATTCTTCTTATCAAACGGCAATCCGATGTTGAGATATTGTTGTTCTCGTCAAGTGAGAGCGAGGTGAGGGCAGAGGCGTAAATTTTAAAGATTTTATCGGGCTCTATATGAGAGGTAAGACCCGGATTAAGCCCGTGAATACCCTCCATTATCAGAATATCCTTCTCTCCCAGAGTAAGTTTATCTCCTCTGAAGACCCGTTTCCCCTGAGTAAAGTCAAATTTTGGCAACTCAACTGTTTTACCTGCGAACAGGTCGTTTAACTGTTGATTTAGAAAGTCCACATCCATCGCCTCAAGTACCTCAAAATCAAAATTTCCATCTTTGTCAACCGGCGTTTTATCCCTGTCAACAAAATAGTTGTCCATCTCGATAATCACAGGATTCAGCCCAAGCACCTTGGTCTGTAGCGCCACCCTTTTAGAGGTTGAGGTCTTACCACTGCTTGAAGGCCCTGCAATAAGCACAAGTTTGACTTTATCTCTTCTTTTGTAAATTTCATCTGCTATAGCAGCATATTTCCTCTCATGAAGGGCCTCCGATATGTGAATCAGATCACGGGCCTTTCCATCAATAATTGCGTGATTAAGAGCGCCTACGCCTCTAACTCCCAGAATATTGCACCAGTCTGAGTACTCTTTAAAAACATCAAAGAGCTTATACTGGTACGGTGTGTGAATTATCTCATAAGGGGCAGTTATCGAGGGAGATCTCACCAGAAGACCTCTGCCGAAAGACTCAAGATCCCAAGCTGAGAGTAGTCCCGTTGAGTTGACAAGCGGCCCGTAATAGTGGTCAGGATAGCCATCAAGAAAATATACGGTTGTGAAGAACTTTCCCCTAAGCTCATGAAGAAGGGCTTTTTGCCCTCTGTTATTGGCTCTGAACATCTTAACAGCCTCCTCCGTTCTGATTTTCTGCCTTGTGAAGGGGAGGTCGGCCTCAATCAGCTCCCTCATCCTCTTCTTGATTGACAAGACCTCATCTTCGCTAAGTATAACAACCTTTGGCGAACCATCCTCCTCCGGCTCAAGCTCTCTTATTTCGGCATACATACCGTTCTGAAGGTTGTAGTCGATTACAAGCGAATATTCAGGATAAAGCTCTGCAACCGCTTTTTGAAGCACAAAGTTGAGTGACCTTATATATGTTCTGGCACCATCCGGGTGGCTGAAGTCAATAAATTGAACATTATGGGAGATAAAAATCTGGAATGAAAGCTCTTTGAGCTGGTTATCAACGATTGCTGCCAGCAGTGGCCATCGCAGATCGACTCCGCATTTTACGGCAAACTGTCCAAGTGTCGTTCCGGGCTCGCAACTAAATGTCCTTTTGAGATTTTCACAATAGACCTTTATCATAGCTTTCATTTTAAATTTTATAATTACAGATATCTTCCGGTAACAGAGAGAGGATTGACCTTCACCTCCTCAGGAGTACCGTGTGCAACAACTCTGCCACCCTTCTCTCCGCCTTCGGGGCCGAGGTCAAAAATGTAATCAACAGAGCGCAGGACATCAAGGTTGTGCTCAATAATCAAAACCGTATTACCCTGATCAGTTATTTTTTGCAGAACTTCGAGCAGTACCCGTACATCCTCGAAATGGAGCCCGGTTGTTGGCTCATCAAGTATATATAGTGAGTTCCCGGTTCCCCTTTTCGAGAGCTCAGTTGCCAGTTTTACCCTCTGACTCTCTCCTCCGCTCAGTGTAGTCGAGGGCTGCCCAAGTTTAATATAACCAAGGCCGACCTCCTCCAGTGCCCTTATTTTCTGCACAATTGAGGGAATATGTTCAAAGAAACGCAACGCCTGCGATATTGTCATCTCCAGAACATCATATATGTTTTTTCCTCTGTATTTTACCGCAAGTGTATCTGCAAGATACCTTTTACCGTTACACTCCCGGCAGTGAATATGTACAGCAGGGAGAAAATTCATCTCTATCATCTGAAGCCCGGCTCCACGACACTCTTCGCACCTACCCCCTTTAACATTAAACGAAAATCTCCCCGCCTTAAATCCCCTGATTTTTGCGTCATTGGTCTCTGCGAACAACTTTCTGATATCAGCAAACACATTGGTGTATGTTGCCGGATTGCTTCTTGGAGTCCGCCCTATGGGAGACTGGTCAATCTCGATAAGTTTGTCAATGTTATCAACTCCTTTAATCTCTTTAAATGGCAGAGGTTTGTATAGTGAGTGATAAAAGTGGTTGCTAAGAACAGGCATCAACGTCTCTGTAATCAGTGAAGACTTTCCGCTTCCGCTCACTCCGCTCACACCAATAAACATCCCCAGCGGAATCTTAAGGTTCACCTCTTTAAGATTATTTCCGGACGCCCCTTTTATTTCAAGAAACTTACCGTTCCCTACTCTCCTCTTTTCAGGGATGGTAAACTTTCTGATTCCTGTAAGGTAATCCAGTGTAAGGGAGTTGTAACCCTCTATCTGCTCCCTTGTCATACCTTTAATCATGTCAGGTTCTCCTGAGTACAGGAGTTTGCCCCCTTTGTCACCCGCTCCGGGACCCAGGTCAATAAGCCAGTCTGCAGAGATCATCATCTCTTCGTCATGCTCAACCACCATAATTGAGTTGCCCTCATCTCTAAGCTTTTTGAGAGAGTCTATGAGCTTTATGTTGTCTCTCTGGTGCAGCCCAATACTAGGCTCGTCCAGAATGTACAGAACATTTACCAGTTTTGAGCCAATCTGTGTAGCTAGTCTTATACGCTGGCTCTCACCCCCGCTCAGACTTCGGGTACTTCTGTCAAGTGAGAGGTAGTTTAACCCCACATCCTTAAGAAAGCCTGTCCGGTCTTTCAGCTCCTTAATTATATCTCTTGCGATTGCCCTCTCTTTATTTTCAAGTTTATCCGGAAGAGTCTCTATCCATTCCGATAGTCTGTCTATGTCCATTGCAGAAACCGCCGCAATGTTCAGTCCGTCAATTCTGAAGTTGAGTGACTCCTCCCTGAGCCTTGTGCCGTTACACAAGGGGCAGAGAATCTCCTCGGTAAATCTCTCCTTCTTCTGGATAAGGTCGTCGCTATCACTGTCACTCTGTTCAATCATTGCAATCACACCTGCAAAACTCATCATCTGAGATGAGCCACCCCTTGAAACTCTGATAAGTTCATCCGAGCCGTAGATTATCAGGTTGAGAGCGTCTTCAGGAATCTCTTTAATGGGGTCATTAAGAGAGAATTCATATTTTTTTGCAATGCCCTCCAGCTGGCTGAAGAGAAGAGTCTCTCTCTTTACCCCTATTGGCGTTATTCCTCCTCCCGATATCGATTTTGAGTCATTGGGGATTATCTTTGACAAATCTGCCTTTGTTATCATTCCCAGGCCTTTGCAGTGCGGGCACGCACCCTGCGGCGAGTTGAATGAGAAGGTGTGAGGCGCAGGCTCAGGATATGAGATGCCGCTTACCGGACACATCAGATGTTTACTGAAATATCTTATAGTCTGCGTTGTCGTGTCCAGAATGGCTACGGTTCCCTTCCCCTGGTAAAGTGCGGTAAGAACAGACTCTCTTATTCTTTTCTCCCCTGCTGCATTGGGGAGTAGTTTATCTACAACTAGCTCTATGAAGTGTGCTTTATATCTGTCAAGCGGCTTTATTGAAGCAAGGTCAAACAGCTCTCCGTCAACCCTAACCTGTTGATAACCTTTACGGATAAGCCCCTCGAAAAGATCTTTGTAGTGACCTTTTCTTCCTTTAACAAGGGGGGCCAGGAGCAGCGATTTTTTCCCCTCAAATTCACTTATAATCAGAGAGACAATCTGCTCATCGGTATATTTGACCATCTCTAGCCCTGTTGCAGGTGAATATGCCTTAGATGCTCTGGCAAAAAGAAGCCTAAGAAAGTCATAAATCTCTGTTATTGTACCAACAGTCGAACGTGGGTTGCGACCTGTTGTCTTTTGCTCTATTGCAATAATAGGACTTAGGCCGGTAATCGAATCAACGTCAGGCCTCTCAAGAGCACCCATAAACTGCCTGGCGTATGCAGAGAGTGTATCCATATACCTCCTCTGCCCCTCGGCGAAAATTGTATCAAACGCAAGAGATGATTTGCCGCTCCCGCTGAGACCCGTAACAACTACAAGCTTTTCGGAAGGGATTGTTACATCTGTGTTTTTAAGATTATTGACTCTCGCGCCTGTTACCTCAATTGCCATTTTCAGTTCTCCCTGAATCCTTTTTTGGGTATTTGTACAAGGTAGGTTCTTCTTTGCTTGTTTTCAAGCTTATTGGACCTGATCCACTGGTTGTACATCTTAATCATTTTAAAGTTGGTTCCGTGAGATGCAGCAAAGTCACTCCAGTTTTCAACCGGCCCGGACACTTTAACAATCTCATACTCAAGAGGCTTAAAAAGATCTTCCGGTTTAAGATTAAATCCGTAAACTGACGGATTGCCCATTACTGCTTTAAAGGCCAAAGCGCGAAAGACATACCTTCCGGTCTCCTCTACAAACTGAGTTTCAAAGTAATTTTGCTGTGACTGAACACCTATTCTGTATCTCACATTACTAAGACCTGTGTTATATGAAGCAGCTGCCATTGCCCATGAGCCAAACTCTGCATATGCCTTTCTGAAGTAAGCCGCCGCTGCTCTGGTAGATTTTTCAATATTGTATCTCTCATCAATCTCACTGTCCACTATCAGCCCGTACTCTCTGGCTGTGGTTGCCAGAAACTGCCAGTAACCTGCCGCGCCTGCAGGTGAAACGAGCGGCTGAAGGCTGCTCTCTGCAATACACAGGTAGTAAAAGTCATCCGGTATCCCCTCCTCCTTTAGTATCTCTCTTATCACACCCCCATATCTGTTATCCAGCTGAAAGATGTAAATCATGGTTCCGTGAAGGTAACTCAGGGTAGTTATCTCTCTCTGAAGAGACTCTCTCACATCAAAATATTGAAGCGGAACCTCCTCACCGGCGAAGGAGATCTGTTTTGGGATCGGCGGAAGTTTTATATCCTGTGCAAATTGGGTGTTCGGCTCGTAAACTGTTTTATTGTTCTGTGAGTCTCCGTTTGTGCAGTAGGCCAGAAATGGCAACAGAATCAGAACGAATCTGAAATTAATTTTCTTCATATATGGGGTTAAGTTATTTGCTATTCGTATCTAAGAAAAGGGTTAGAGTTCTTTTCGTTTGCAATGGTAGTAGCCGGGCCGTGACCCGGATATACAGTGTATTCGTCTCCCAGATTTATCACCTTATTGAGCAGAGACTCCATAAGCTGATCATAGTCACCTCCCGGCAAATCTGTTCTCCCGATGCTTCCTGCAAACAGAGCGTCTCCGGTAAGAACAAACTTATCCGATTCACTGTAAAACGAGACTCCTCCTCTTGTATGGCCCGGTGTGGTCATAACTTTCAGATGGGAGTTTCCGAATGACAGAGTATCCCCGTCATTTAGGTTTACCGTTTCAAGGGACGGCATCTCAACATTGTAACCAAACATATTGCTGTACTGAACAGCTCTCTCGAGATGTGGTCTGTCATCGGCGTGGATGTAGGTTTTAACTCCCCATTTTTCAGAGACAAATGCATTTCCCATAATATGGTCAAAGTGCCCGTGTGTATTAAGGAGCATAACAGGTTTCAGAGAGTTTTCGTTAATAAACTTCTCAAGCCTCCCCTTTTCACTTTCGCTGTAACAACCGGGGTCGACAATTACACATTCGCCTGTTTCATCCCAAAGTACATATGTACACTCCCTAAGGTCGTTAAAATAAAATGTCTTAATCTGCATCTTTCTCTATTTTTTAAATATCTCTCTATTCTGTTCCGCTTAACATAGGAACAAATTTATAGTCTCCGTGTTCACTTCTGGTAAACTCCTCATCGGAAATTCTGTCAATTACAACCATCCTTTGGGTTCCGGTCCCTACCGGAATTACCATTCTGCCTCCTGTTGCAAGCTGCTTTAACAGTTCGTTTGGAATATCAGGCGCTCCGCATGTAATTAGTATCCCTTTAAATGGCGCAAATTTTGGCATTCCGGCAAAGCCGTCACCAAAATGGAGCAGCGGTGTATGGTAATCAAGTCTTGCAAGGTTTTTCTGAGCAAGCATATAAAGAGTCTTCTGTCTTTCAACTGTGTAAACCCTGAATCCCATCTCTGCAAGAACTGCCGTCTGATATGCACATCCGGTGCCAATCTCAAGAACTTTATCAAATTTCTGAGCCCTCTGAGCCAGCAGGTGTGTTTGCATAGCAACTGTATATGGCTGGGATATTGTCTGTTTTGCACCTATCGGCAAAGGTTTGTCAAGATAGGCAAGGTTGTCAAGACCATGATCTACAAACATGTGCCTGGGAACCCTGTTCATTGCTTCAATAACCCTGGGATCAAATTCAAATTTGGACAAAAGCTGTTCGAGAAGTTTTTTACGTCTCCCCTTGTGTTGTAAAGTATCAAACATAGGGCAAAATTACTAAAAGATTTTCTTAATTTTGCAGAAGAGAGGCTCCTCTGTAAAATCAAATATATTTAATTATGCATATCGCAATAGCCGGAAATATCGGTAGTGGCAAAACTACGCTAACAAGATTATTATCAAAATATTATAATTGGGAGGCCAAATACGAGGCTGTTGACAACAATCCATACCTTGCAGACTTCTACAACGATATGCAGAGGTGGTCGTTCAATCTGCAGATTTTCTTTCTGCAGGAGCGGTTTAAGGGGATCGTGGATATTGAGCGGGATCGCAACAACGTTATACAGGACAGAACAATATATGAGGATGCAAGGATTTTTGCACCTAACCTCTACAGTATGGGCCTTATGAGCACACGTGACTTTGAGAACTATAACTCTCTTTTTGACCTGATGCTCTCTTTAGTCAAACCTCCCGATCTGCTCATCTACCTTCGTTCTTCAATACCAAACCTTGTGTCACAAATCCATAAAAGAGGACGTGAGTACGAAAGCGGTATCAGAATTGATTACCTTTCAGGACTGAACGACAGGTACGAGAAGTGGATTAATGATTATAAAGACGGAAAAGTTCTCATAATTGATGTTGATGAGATTAAATATGAGGATCGCCCTGAGGATCTAAGGCATGTAATTGACAGAGTAGACGCCCATCTACACGGGCTCTTTTAGCCGGTTTCGGGCGGTAATACCTGAGCTATCTTTTAAACTCTTTCACAGCCTCTCCCAGGGCCTCCCAGTATCCCTCGGTTCTGTTGATACCCTCTAGGGAGAAGAGGCAGATCCCTTTTGAACCACCGTTTACTGCATATCCGAAGAACTCCTGAATCCTCTCTTTGGGTACGTGCCCTACAAAGAGTCCGGAGCATAATACAGCAGGATTACCGGCTGCCTTGAGCTCTTCAACTCCCTGACGTGTTGCTGTCTCAACCATTGAATCTTCCCAGCTGTAGAATTTGTGGTAAATCATCGGGAAGAGAATATCTGTATTCCTGAAGTTGACCCAGTCCTGCCTAACAAGTTTTCTGGACTCTTCGGGAGATGCAAAGACTGCCGCAGACGCTATTTTACCGTGCGATTTTATCTCTTTGCTCAGTTCACTTGCAAATGAGGCAAGTACATCCCACCTGTATCTCATCCATGCATCATTTGATGTTGGATCCTCCAGCTCAATCGGATCTGTTCCTGTTTGTGCTTTAAACCTCTCCCTGCAGACTTCACAGTAGCAAAAATCCCATAACGGGTAAACTTTATCCTGTACAACTCCTCTTGACTCATGCAGACCGTAAGGTAAAATAGCATCGGGGTACCTGATAAAGTCAAGATGAATTCCGGCAAGACCATCGATGTCAGCCAGCTCTGAGACTCTCTCCTTCATGTATTCAAGAGTTTCGGGACGAGACGGACAAATCCACCTGTAGTGCTCCCTGTTGTAGAGTTTAATATCTAGGCAGGACTCTCCCTGTGCGTTAACCTGATACCATTCAGGGTGTGCCTTTCTGAGGCTCATCTCTGTCCGGTTTGTAGTCCAGATCCAGGCATGAAGTTCCAGATTATACTTTTGGGCAAACGGAAGCGCCGTCTTTATTATTCTGATTGCCGCGCTGTCTCTGAAGCTAAGGGAGTCACCCAGAACTTCGGGATATCCTCCGTGACACTCAAGGATTATTGCATCGATTCCCGCCTGTGCTGCGTTAGAAAACATATGCTCCCAGTCTGAGTCCGCAGTGGTTGTTTTACCCGCCATCCATGCCCAGACCTTTTTGTTCAGGTCGCTCTTTTCCGATTTACCTCCGTTACACCCCATAAGAGAGAGGGTTAACAAAAGAGTCCAGAAAGCAAGAAGAGCAAAGCGATGTTTCACACTTTTCATAGCTGTATGATTTGAAGTTATCTGATCTACTGAAGAAGGCCTGTCAACTCCCTAATCTCCTGCTTAGCCTTTTTCCACCTCGGGATGTCAATTTTTGGGCCTATCACCTCAACAACCTTTGCCGCCACAATTGAACCTACCTCACCGCAATCTCTGAGCGACAATCCGTTTGCATGTGCAAAGAGGAATCCTGCGGCATAAATATCTCCGGCACCTGTCGCGTCAATTGTATCAGCCGGCCAGGCCTCTATGTAGTGGTACTCCTCCCCTCTTTTAACCATTGACCCGTCTTTACCTATCTTAACAATTGCAGTATCACACATTTTTGCAATATCGTCCAGGGCCTCACGAGGCGGTTTGCCGGTAAAAACCTCAGCCTCTGTCTCGTTGGCAAAGACGATATCTACATAATTCTCTACTATGTCGTGAAGGAATGCATAGTTACTTTCGACAACATTGTAACTTGCCATATCGATGGAGATAATCATACCAGCCTCTTTGGCAAGTTCGACAGCTCTGCGAACCAGATCCTGATTCTGAACAAGATATCCCTCAATATGAAAATAGTCATGACCTGCAAACTGCTCGGCCTTTAAATCTTCGGGAACAAGCTCGATGGCTGCCCCCAGATAAACGGCAAATGTTCTCTCTGCATTGGGAGCGGTAATAAACACCATTGCCCTTCCCGAAGCTGCTTTACCCGTAAAGAGAGTCGATTTTATTCCGTTTCTTGCCTGATCACTCTTAAACAGCGACCCTAGCTCGTCGTTTCCAACCTTACCGATAAATGTAGAGGGCATTCCCAGGACAGCAGTAGCCGTAATTGTATTTGCAGCAGAACCCCCTGCCACATACTGCACACCCATTGGCTTAAGCGTATGCCATATCTTCTCGCCAGTCTCCCTGTCTACGTGCTGCATACTCCCTTCCGGAAGACGAAACTGTTCAAGAAGTGAGTCATTATCCAAAACTGCCAGAATATCAGTAAGAGCGTTGCCTATTCCCAAAATCGATTTCACGTCGGTAAATATTTACTGTTTATAAAAAATTTTACGATAAATATAGCTGATTTTTCCGGATTACTCTTTGCAGAATTTTACAGCCGCTTTTGCAAGAATCTCCATTGGATTCACCAGCAGAACAGATACATCTTTTGAACAAAGAACAAGCGGTATCTCTGTACAACCGGCAATAATCGCCTGTGCACCTCTCTGCACAAGCCTCTCTGATATCTCTTTGAGAAGCTTGCGTGGCTCTTTTTTATACCCGGCCTTTACACCTTTTTTGCCATAAACAGCCTCCATAACCATCTCCTCCTGCTCCTGTTCGGTTGGAGCAATGAACTCCAGCCCCATCTTCTCAAGGGTTTTCTGGTAGAGTCTTGTTCTAATTGTTCCTGTTGTGGCCAGCACCCCTATTTTTGTTGCTCCGCTCTCCTTAACAAAGCCGGCAGACAATTCAATCATATTCATGATGGGAAGGGTTGAGTATCTGTTAATCTCCGGGATATAGTAATGAGCTGTATTACAGGGGATAATTACAAGGTCTGCCTTGGCCTTCTCTAGCAGTTTCATCCCTTTAATCATGTATAGCAATGGAGACTCTCCGTTCTCTACAATATTTTGGGTTCTGTCCGGGATTTGAGGGTAGTTGTATATGACAACGGGTATGTGGTCCTGATCTTTTTCTACCTTTGTGTTCTTGATAATGAGGTTAAAAAGGTATGATGTAGCCTCAGGGCCCATACCTCCGAGAATACCCAGAGTTTTAAGATTTTTCATTTAAAATGCAGATTTTAAGCAGAAAAAGGTTCAGGGTGCAAAGTTCATATTTTTTTGTAGGTTTGCAAAAATTTTCAAATTGATGACAATCTGTTACACTTTGTCCCAGCTCAGCGAAACCCTTGCATCTTTTCCAAAAGATATCCAAACAGGCTTTGTGCCAACAATGGGAGCACTTCATGAGGGACATATTTCACTTGTAAAAAGAGCGGCTGAAGATTGCAGAGAGGTAGTTGTGAGTATCTTCGTTAACCCCACTCAGTTTAACAACCTCGATGATCTGGCAAAATACCCGAGGACAGTTGAACAGGATTGCCTGATGCTCGAGAAGGCCGGAGCTACCGTTGTTTTCATTCCATCTGAGAACGAGATATATCCACAAAAAGATGAGAGGGTATTCGATTTGGGAGAGTTGGATAAATATGGCGAAGGGCCAAGAAGACCGGGGCACTTCAATGGTGTGGCTCAGGTTGTTACCAGACTGTTTGACCTTGTTAAACCCGGTTACGCCTATTTTGGAGAAAAAGATTTTCAGCAGCTTGCAATTATAAGGTATTTCGCGGCAAAACTTAAATATCCGGTAAAGATTGTTTCGTGCCCGACAGTGAGAGAGAGTGACGGACTTGCAATGAGTTCAAGAAATATGCTTCTCTCTGCAGACCACAGAGCTGCTGCCCCATCAATTTACAAGGCCCTTAAAAAGGCGGCAGATATTACATCGGCACAAAATTTGTCTCTGAATTGCCCTGCACCGGAAGAGCTTGCTGAAATTGTTGCCGGAGAGATAAACTCAAACCCACTGCTCAAAACCGAATATGTAGAAATTGTAAACGCAATTACACTTAAACCGGTAAAAAGCTGGGAAGAGGCAGATGAGATACAGCTTTGTACAGCTGTTTTTGCAGGAAAGGTAAGACTAATAGATAATCAAAAACTTAAGTGAGATGTTATTGGAGCTGATGAAGTCCAAAATACACAGAGCCCGTGTAACTGAAGCAAACCTTAACTACATAGGTAGCGTAACTATTGACGAAGATCTGATAGAGGCGGCGGGGCTGTATATAAACGAAAAGGTGGCTATTGTAAACATAGATAATGGTGAGCGCATTGAGACTTATGTTATCAAAGGTGAGCGCGGAAGCGGAAAAATAGGAATCAACGGAGCCGCTGCTCATAAATTTTCAGTCGGGCATCTGGTTATTATTATGGCCTATGCTCATATGACACCGGAAGAGGCACTTACATTTAAACCAAAGGTAATTTTCCCCGACTCCGAAACTAACAAACTGGTTTAGTAACAATCAGAAATGAAACAACGTATTATATCGGCTGTTAAGTATATACTGCTTTTTGCGGCGGCGGTTGTTTTGTTGTGGTTTTCGTTCAGAGAGGTTAAGTGGAATGACTTTACTAATGGCCTTAGGAGTGCAGACTATACTCTCATAGCGCTGTCGATGATTGTAAGCGTAGCTGCTTTCTGGATCAGAGCTTTAAGGTGGAGGATGATAATGCTTCCGCTAAACAGCGGGGTGCGCAGGGTGGACTCGTGGGATGGAATTAACATTGGATATATCACAAATTTTGCAGTTCCCCGTGCAGGCGAATTTGCCCGTTGCGGAGTGATTACCAGCAAGACAGGTCTCTCATTTGAAAAGGTTACAGGGACAGTTGTCCTTGAGAGAAGCGTCGATCTGCTGTCACTGGCAATACTCTCTACAGCCGTCTTTGTATTTCAGTGGAGCAGGTTTGGAACCTTTATCGACAAACAGATCTTCTCTGCCTTTGGAGATCGGTTTTCGAACGGATTCGGGATTGCAGCAGCTACTCTGATTGCTACATTCGCAATATTTTTCTACATTGTTTATGCTTTCCGAAAAAAACATCCGGTATTCAGAAAGATTGCCGACATAGTAAAAGGGGTAATGGCAGGAATAGTTTCGGGCTTTAGAATGAAGCAGAAGTGGCTCTTTATTATTTATACCATACTAATCTGGATATGCTACTGGCTGATGAGCTATACCACCATTCTTGCATTTCCTTCAGTAGAGGGGCTAAACGGCTCTGATGCGCTTTTTCTGATGGTAATCGGCGGCTTTGGGTGGGCAGTTCCGGTACAGGGAGGAATAGGGGCTTACCATTTTATTATTTCTCTTGCGCTTGCAACTATTTACGGAATAGATCAGACAACCGGAGTTGTTTTTGCAACAATATCCCACGGTTCACAGGCACTTACTATGATTGCATGCGGAGCCGTCTCGCTCATTGGTTTCTCTCTGTTTAAGAGCAAACGTTCTGTAGATTAAACTTTTTTTATAAATTTGCCAAACCTAACCTAGTGATATTGGCAAAAATCAATAAATCAGGTCATTTTTTCATTGCTGATTATGCAAAATGCATAGTGGCGCTGCTTGTGCTGACCCTCTGTGCTACACCACTAAAATCACAGAATGCAGAGGCCGAACAGGAGGTTTATCTGCTAATCTCATCCTTTAATCCTGACACCCGCAGAACTCTAGATTTTATAAATGAGTTTGAGTCTGCTTTAGGGCCCGACTACAAGGAGAACTCAATAATCCTGATTGAAGATCTGGGCGCAAAGAATTTTAACGAAGAGGCCTATCTGTGGAAAGGGAGAGTGGAGGCGCTGCTCAAAAAGTATAAACACAAGAGGATCCGAGCCATAATCGCTATCGGGCAGGAGGCCTGGGCTGCTCTGCTTGCACAAGAGCATCTGCCGGAAGGAGTTCCGATATTCGGAGAGCATATAAGCACCAACGGAATTGATCTTCCTGAAACAATTGTTGACGAAACATGGCAGCCCGAATGGGTAAACATGGCCAGGAAAGCCCGAAGAAAGACTAACGCAGGAGGGGTGCTTCATCTCTATCACCCCAGACGAAATATAGAGCTCATCCTCAGTTTTTTTCCTGAAACAAAAAACATCGTCTTTCTCTCCGATAATACATACGGAGGCCTATCTATCAAGACCCTCTTTAAAAGAGATATGAATGAAGTATCAGGCATAAATTACTCATTTCTGGATACGCGTGAACTCAACTATGCCGAGATACTTGAATCGGTAAGGATTCTGCCCGAAAACACAGCACTGCTCATAGGTACCTGGAGGGTGAACAAAGATGGTCAGTACTTTTTAGGTAACTCGCTCGAGGAGCTTATCTCTGCAAATGAAAAGCTGCCTGTGTTTACAATGTCTGGATCCGGGCTCGGGTCAGGTGCAATTGGGGGTTACCTGCCAAGTTACGGTCTTCATGCAAAAGAGATTGTCAACATGATTGAGTCATTTTACAAAGGCTACCCCGATTCAGTCAGATTCAACACATCAGGAGGCAGTTACCAGTTCGATCAGAAGCTTATTGAAAAACTTAAAATCAAAAGCGAGATGCTCCCTCCGGGAAGTGTTTTAATAAATGCAAAGGATCCAAGACTTATTCGATACCGAAACTACCTGATAATTGTCTCTTCAGTAACGGTAATTCTCTCAATCTTCATGGTTGCGCTTTACATTCTGTACAACAGAAACAAAAGGCTTCGCAAACATCTGGAAGAGCAAAAGCAGGAGCTTATCGAAGCAAAGGAGCGTGCAGAGGAGAGCGACCACCTGAAATCGGCTTTCCTTGCAAATATGAGCCATGAAATAAGGACACCGCTAAATTCTATCGTTGGTTTCTCCAACCTTTTAATCTCTGATGACTACACTCAGGAGCAACGCGCCGAAATGAACAAAGTGATCTCCCAGAATTCTGAGTTGCTGCTCACACTGATAACAGACATTCTGGATATTTCAAGACTTGAAACAGGAAAGCTCAATTTCGTTTACCGTCAGACAGAGATAAACACTCTTTGCGAACAGGTAATATCCACAATAGCACACCTCAAGAAGCCCTCAATCGAATACAGTTTTAAACCTGCACTTGAATCGTGCGAGATTACCACAGATGTTCATAGGCTTTCACAGGTACTTCTGAACCTCCTTACAAATGCAAACAAATTTACCCAGCAGGGAAAAATTGAACTGAGTTATGAACTAAAAGGGAATTTTCTGCAGTTTTCTGTTACCGACACAGGTTGCGGAGTGTCTCAGGATCAGCATAAAAAGCTATTTGAGCGGTTTGGAAAGCTTAACACATTTACACAGGGAGCAGGGCTTGGTCTGGCTATCTCAAAACAGATAGTCAACAACCTTGGCGGAAAAATCTGGATTGACCCGGACTATACCCAGGGGGCAAGATTCTGCTTCACTCATCCGGTAAACACCACATCCTGAAAATAAACACAAATTAAACAAAATGTCACTATTAAGAGTTCTGGTATGCATACTCTTCCCTCCGCTTGCCGTTATTGATTACGGATGCGGCTCTGTCCTTATTGTCTTTCTTCTTACACTTGCAGGATGGGTTCCCGGAGTTATCGCAGCACTTATCATCGTAAACAGGAGAAGATATTAATCTGCTATGAAAAGACTAACCTTTAAGTATCCGCTGGTAGTTCTGACTCTTCTATTTGTCGCAATGTGGGCAAATTCGTGCAAATCGGCAAAGATTACAGACAACTACGAATACTACACGGTTAAGAAGGTTGTGGACGGAGACACTTTCTGGATTGATGATGGCACATCAAAAGGGGCAAAGGTTCGTCTCATTGGTGTAGATGCCCCCGAATCAAGACGTACCGGCAGAAAAGAGGTTGGGTATTACGGCAAAGAGGCAAAAGCACATCTGGAATCATTTCTGCTGAACAGAAGGGTGAGGCTTGAGTATGATGTAAACAGGTATGACCGTTATATGAGGATACTCGCATATGCATATCTTGAAGATGGAACATTTTTGAATGCATACCTTGTCGAGAACGGCTATGCGATGGTACTCACAGTACCACCCAATGTTAAACACACCGATCTTTTTCTTAAACTTCAGCAAAACGCCAGAATTCAAAACAAGGGTTTATGGGGTAAATAACAGCACATCAGTTGAGTACTGTTTCAAGCCTCCCATCCTTTAAAGTTCTTATCAGCCGGTCTCCGCTGAAAATTATGATATAGTCACCAACTTCATACACCTCACCAGGAACTGATGAAATCGCTTCAACAGATTTCCCGTCAAAGCTCATCCTGTAGAGTGTGTTCTCGTTAGGTTCGGCTGAACGAAAATAGAGCCACCTCTCAATAAATGCCAGATTGCCGTCATACTCAGGCAGCGGCGTTGGCAGCTTCTTTGGATTTCTGCTGTTGTTTGAAACAATACACAACCCATTTTGGTACTGCTTAGTATTGTTATCGTAGTAACCACCCATTTGCCTGTAAAACACCCACCTCCAGCTATCTGACACAATAAACTCAGGGATAATCCGGTTATCGCTCAGCAGATGGTCGGTTTTGCGGGAGGCTCTGTCATAAATATGCATACCCCCATACTGAGAATTTGCAGAGGTGTTTTCCCACCACTTTGTATAGAATATATAATCTGTAGTAATAAAAACATTTGTTATAAAATCACGCTCACCAATAGCAGGTTCCTTGGGTTTGGTGATGTTGTTGGTGTTAATCTGATAAAGTTTACCCTCTTGATAAAAGTAGGCCATCCCGCTGTTATGCACTCTTATATACGATGCATCAATATCGAAAAAGATCCTGTCTCTTCCGTTAACTGATACTCTGTAAAGACCTCTCTTCCCGGTACGATCGTTATTGTTAAAATAGTAAATAAATTGCCCGATCACATTTATCTGGCTCGGCATATCATGGGAGATTCTCCTCTTGAGTGTTCCGTCAATATTAATTCTGTATAGTTTAAATGAATCCCGGGGATTGGCATAGTACACCACCCCATCCTGATAAGCTACTAGTCCACCTTGTTTTAAGTTGGAATTGGTATTACCCCAAACGTTAAGTTTGTCT
Organism: Bacteroidales bacterium UBA5548; assembly: GCA_002425935.1. Taxonomy (GTDB): domain Bacteria; phylum Bacteroidota; class Bacteroidia; order Bacteroidales; family UBA932; genus Bact-08. The sequence continues at coordinate 56,817 of DINE01000026.1, forward strand.
CTGTTTGACCCCTGAGATGAGGCGGTCATGCATAATCCCAGCAAGAGAATTGCAATTAATAACCTTTTCATGACTTTGATTTTTAATTAATTAGAAGTCTGTGACTGGAGACGCTTACCAAATTTAATGAAAATTTATAAATAATCCTGCAATTATGCAGAATTTTAAATGTTTTTTGGTAAATTTGGTTCATTCTAACCTCAAAACTATCACCACTATGCCTAACTTCAGGATCACAATCTGTATCCTTTTGTTACTTGCTTGTTGTGGATATGCTTACGGACAGCAAGTGAGTGACACACCTAAAAAAGGCTGGAAACTTATCTGGCAGGATGAGTTTAACGGCAAAAAACTTGACGAAGCCAAATGGAACGTTCTTATCAGAGAGACCAGCAAACATGAAGAGCTTCAGTACTATGTACCGGACGAGGTATACCTTGAAAATGGCAACTTAAGAATCAGAAGCCGTATCAGAGATTACGGCAATAAAAAATTCACTAGCGGCAGGCTTGATACAAAAGACAAACTGGCCATAACATACGGCAGGTTTGAAATCAGAGGTAAACTTCCTGTCGGGAAAGGCTTGTGGCCCGCCTACTGGTTATACCCTCAAAACAGAGACTGGATGATGGAGTATATTATGAAGCAGGCTGTGGAGGCAGGAAAAGAGCGCTCTATTCCTGAGCTGCGCCCGTGGTATACCGAAATTGACATTATGGAGTTTCTGGGACACGAACCCAATATTGTATATGCAACATTCCACTACACCTCATTTAAAGGCGAAAGCAGGTCATCCTCATCTACATTTCGCGGAAATGTTAATTATGGCGACGACTTTCATATCTATGTTCTGGAATGGGAGCCTGACGAAATAAGGTGGTTTCTGGATGGCCGGCTGATTCACACAGCACGGGAAGGAGTTCCTCACACAGACCACTTTCTTATAATCAATACGGCAATTGGAGGTACGTGGCCGGGCAATCCAGACTCCACCACTGTTTTCCCTCAATTTCATGATGTAGATTATGTGAGAGTTTATAAGCGTGAGCGACAGAGAGACAAATGAAAAACTTCAACCTAAAAACTATAAACTATGGAAACATTTTTCAATCTTGTTAAATCCTTTATTCTGAGCCCAAAAGAGGCCTGGGAGAGGGAACGTGATAAAGAGCGAGACGGAACACAACTAATTATCAGTTACATTGTACCATTAGCTCTTATCCCTGCAGTTTGTTCATTTATCGGTTACGGATTCATCGGAATCAATGTAGGATTTTTCGGAAGAGCGGCCAGCTTAGGAATGGGTCTTAACAATGCACTCACCTCTTTTATCGGAACAATAGCAGGCGTTTACATTAGTGCCTGGGTTATTCAGATGCTCTCCGCAAAATTTGATTGCACGGTAACGATGAACAAAGCAATTGCTCTGATAGGATACGCTTATACACCAATGCTTGTGGCAGGAATCTTTAACCTTATCCCTTCATTGTCAATTATCTCCCTGGCCGGTTCTCTTTACTCACTTTATGTTCTTTATATCGGACTGGTACCAATGACAGGTGTGAGCGAATATAAGAGAACAAGCTTCTTTATAACATCACTGGTTGTAATGATAGGCGTCTATATTGTACTGGCTATCGTTCTGGCTGCAGTGTTTACATCATTTGGCCTAACGATGAATTCATTTATGTAATTTTTTTAAACTTTTTATTATTACCCGATTTTAATAAAATGATTGAAATGTTAAAAAGAACACTCCCGGAAAATTAAATAATTGTATAAAACAAAGCAATATTACTTACATAGTGAAACCTCTCAAAAGGCTTTACAGGTAAAGGTTTGGTGAATTTTTTAACAATTTTTATTGCAGATTTCAAAAAAACTCTAACTTCGCAGCCGATATGAATACACGAATTAATTTTATGCTCTCATTGCTGCTACTCGGACTATTTAGCCGGCTGGAGGGCATCTTGTATAAATAGGCGTGAATTCTTGAATTTTAAAATATACAGGCTGCCCTCGAAAAGGGGCAGCCTTTTTTAATTACAGGAAAATATGGAGAAGTTACATGTTTTTGACACAACGTTAAGAGATGGAGAGCAGGTTCCGGGATGCCAGCTTAACACACTAGAGAAGATTGAAATTGCACGGGCTCTTGAAGCGATGAAGGTAGATATTATTGAGTGTGGGTTTCCTGTTTCGAGCCCGGGCGATTTTAACTCAATTGTCGAGATCTCAAAAATTATACAAGATTCAACAATCTGTGCCCTCACCAGAGCGGTAGAAAAAGATATTGATGTTGCTGCTGACGCTCTGCACTATGCCAAAAGAAAGAGGATTCACACCGGCATTGGCACCTCAGACATGCATATTCTGCATAAATTCAAATCCGACAGAGAAGATATAATCAAACGTGCCGTGCATTGCGTAAAATATGCAAAAAAATATGTTCAGGATGTGGAGTTTTACGCCGAGGATGCAGGCAGAACCGATAATGAATACCTCGCAAGGGTAATAGAAGCCGTAATTGCTGCAGGAGCAACGGTTGTAAACATCCCTGACACAACAGGCTACTGCACACCCTATGAATATGGCGAAAAGATAAAATATCTTGTAAACAATGTTCCCAATATAGATAAAGCCATCATCTCCACACACTGTCACAACGACCTTGGTATGGCAACTGCCAATTCGCTTGCCGGAATTATAAACGGTGCAAGACAGGTAGAGGTCACTATTAACGGAATAGGTGAAAGGGCAGGTAACACAGCACTCGAAGAGGTTGTTATGGCAATAAAAAGCCGTAAAGATATTCCAGTATATACAGATATCGATACAAAATCTATCTACAAAAACTCCAGGCTGGTCTCAACGCTTATGAGAATGCCGGTTCAGCCTAACAAAGCAATTGTAGGAAGAAATGCCTTTGCGCACTCATCGGGGATACATCAGGATGGAGTTCTCAAAAACAGAGAGAGCTACGAAATTATAGATCCATCCGACGTAGGAGTTAACGAATCAACAATAGCCCTCACTGCCAGAAGTGGAAGGGCGGCCCTTAACCACCATTATAAAAGACTGGGTATAGATCTTTCAAATCAAGAGCTTGACGAGGCGTATGACAAGTTTTTAAAGCTTGCTGACTGCAAAAAAGATATTAACGACGACGACCTCAACATTATCGCAGGCGTTACAAGAACAAAACAGAATCAGAGAATACGAATTAAATTCCTGCAGGTTGTATGTGGTAAGTCATCGGTTCCTATGGCTACCGTGAAACTTGTAATTGACGGTGAAATCTGTACAGCCACCAGTTCGGGTAACGGCCCCATTGATGCCTGCTTTAATGCAATACGTTCGCTGGTTCACAGAAAAGTCACACTGGAAGAGTTTCTGGTGCAGGCAATAACAAAAGGTAGTGACGATGTAGGAAAGGTGCATGTGCAGATAGAGAACAGAGGGAATATCTACTACGGATTCTCTGCCAATACAGATATTATTACAGCATCTGCCGAAGCTCTTGTAAATGCAATTTCAAAAATTTTATAACAACAGAGGTCTGATATGAATCCAAAAACACTGTTTGATAAGATCTGGGAGAGCCATATTGTTAAAGAGATTGAAGGAGGTCCTTCGGTTATGTATATTGACCGTCATTACATTCATGAGGTGACCAGCCCTCAGGCTTTTGCGGGTATCAGGAGAAGAGGCCTGAAGGTATTTCGCCCCGAAAAGACATTTGCGACCTGTGACCATAATGTACCAACGTTGAATCAGCACCTTCCTTTAAGTGACCCCCTCTCTGCCCTGCCGGTTGAAGAGCTTGCAAAAAACACAGCCACATATGGCATAAAATACTTCCCGCTCGGAGACCCCTCAAATGGAGTGGTACACATCATTGGCCCCGAACTTGGCTTAACACAGTGCGGGATGACAATTGTCTGCGGCGACAGCCACACCTCTACACACGGAGCATTGGGAAATATCGCATTTGGAATAGGCACCAGCGAAGTCGAAATGGTTCTTGCAACTCAAACCATTCTGCAGACAAAACCAAAACAGATGCTCATTAATGTTAACGGCTCTCTAAAAGAGGGTGTCTGTGCAAAAGATATAATTCTTCACATTATCTCCCGGTTGGGAACTTCCGGAGGAACCGGCTATTTTCTGGAGTTTGCAGGAAGTACAATAGAGAATCTCTCGATGGAAGAGAGAATGACAATCTGTAATATGAGCATAGAGATGGGAGCCAGAGGCGGACTTATAGCTCCCGATAATACCACATTTGAATATCTTAAAGGCAGGCAGTACTCTCCGGGAACTATTGGCAGTTCAGAGGTTGGTGGAGTAGAGGGCAGAGTAAATGAGGCAGAATGGGAGGGCGCTGTTAAGAGGTGGAGTAAATTAAAAAGCGATCCCGGATGTAAATACGACATGGAGTACACATTTGCTGCAGAAGAGATTGAACCAATGATTACTTACGGGACCAACCCTGCGATGGGTATTCCGGTTAACTCTGTAATACCTGAGCTGAATGGGTCTGAAGCAGGCCTGAGCAGAGCACTTGTTTACATGGGACTTACACCGGGGGTTAAAATTGCAGGGTTAAAAATAGATTACGTGTTTCTTGGTAGCTGTACAAACGGCAGAATTGAAGATTTCAGAGCCTTTGCCTCATTGGTAAAGGGGAGGCAGAAGGCTCCCGGTGTTACTGCATGGCTTGTACCGGGGTCAAAGGGTGTGGAGAGACAGATTGAGGAGGAGGGTATCGGAGATACTCTTCGCAAAGCGGGGTTTGAGTTGAGGCAGCCCGGCTGTTCAGCCTGCCTTGGGATGAACGACGACAAGGTGCCTGAGGGGAAATATGCTGTATCCTCTTCTAACCGAAACTTTGAGGGGAGGCAGGGTCCGGGGGCAAGAACGATGCTTGCCGGGCCGCTGGTTGTGGCAGCCGCAGCTGTCACCGGCGAGATTACGGACCCTCGTATATTTTTGAAATAAAGATTATTATATGAGTTACAGGAAATTTACAATTGAGGAGTCAAAGGCAGTAGTTTTGCCTGAAGAGAATCTGGATACAGATCAGATCATTCCTGCCCGTTTTCTGAAAACAACCACACGGGAGGGGTTTGGAGAGAATCTCTTCTACGACAGGAGGTATGATAAAGATGGAAGAGCTATAGAAGATTTTGTTCTCAACCGCAAAGAGTGTGCAGGGACAATTTTGGTTGCGGGAAGAAATTTCGGTTGCGGTTCGAGCAGAGAGCACGCAGCGTGGGCTCTGGCAGATTACGGTTTCATGGCAGTCGTCTCTAGCTTTTTTGCAGATATCTTCAGATCTAATGCGCTGAATAATGGATTGCTTCCTGTGCAGGTAAGCGAAGAGTTTCTTGCAAAAATATTTGACTATTCAAAAAATCATAACGGTATAACACTAAAAATCAATCTTATGGAAAAGGAAATATCTATTCCGTCAAGCGGTGAATGTGAGAACTTCGAAATCAGCAACTACAAACAAAATTGTCTTATAAACGGTTTTGACGACATTGACTATCTTGCTTCAAACCTAAAGGAGATAGAGGAGTACGAAGTATTTAAACTCTCATCACTTTAAAACGCTAAAAAGAACTCAGGATTATTATGGAAAAGGTAATTGCCGTATTGCCCGGAGACGGGATTGGGCCTGAAATAACAGATCAGGCCGTAAAAGCACTCAAGGCCATTGAAAAAAAGTTTGGCCATAAATTTACCTTCGTGTATGGTATTATCGGAGCATCGGCAATAGATCTTTGCGGTGATCCATACCCGACAGAGACTCATAATCTGTGTCTGAACAGCGATGCTATACTGTTTGGAGCAATAGGCGATCCCAAGTACGACAATAACCCGGCGGCAAAGGTACGCCCCGAACAGGGACTTCTGAAAATGCGAAAAGAGCTTGGCCTGTACGCCAATATCCGCCCCGTTGAGATTTATGAATCATTAATTGAGAGATCCCCCCTTAAAGAGGAGAAGATCAGAGGTGTCGATCTGGTGGTTGTAAGAGAACTCACAGGTGGTATCTACTTTGGAGAGCCAAGAGGGAGAGACGATAACGGTAACAGAGCATTTGACACATCACTTTATACCTCACTGGAGGTTGAGAGGATTGCCGATGTCGCATTCAGGCTTGCGCAGACCAGAAAAAATCATGTCACTCTGGTTGACAAGGCCAATGTACTTGAGACATCCCGGTTGTGGAGAGAGGTCGTTTCACGAGTTCACAAAAAGAGCTACTCCCGGGTAGCCCTGGATTACCTTTTTGTTGACAATGCGGCTATGCAGTTGGTTACAGATCCTACAAAATTTGATGTTATACTTACAGAAAATATGTTTGGCGACATCCTGAGTGACGAGGCAAGTGTCCTTACAGGCTCCATAGGGCTGCTGCCATCTGCCTCTTACGGTCTTAAGACTCCCCTCTTCGAACCCATTCACGGCTCATACCCCCAGGCGGCGGGAAAGAACATTGCAAACCCCCTGGCAACAGTTCTCTCTTCTGCAATGCTGCTTGGAGATGGGCTTGGGCTGAGAGAAGAGGCGAGTCTTTTAAAAAAATGTTGTAAAAAGATAATCGATGAGAGGTTCTTCACCCCGGATTTGTGCGGAGAGCTTCCTCCAAGAACAACTTCGGAGGTGGGTGACAGAATTTCAGCAGAGATTCTTTCCTGAAAAGCCGGGTATTGCTACCTTTGCAAAATGAAAAAAGGTACAATACTCTGGATATCTGCAATTGCGGCAATAGGTGCTTTCCTTGCCGTTCCTGCAACACGTGAAATATTCACTGCGGTAACAAACAGACACCCATACATAATGGGGTTCGTTAAATTTGCAGTTCTGGCAACAATGGGCGAGTTGCTGGCTGCCCGTCTGGTTTTCAAAAAGTGGGTAATGGTTAAGGGGATAATACCCAAAATGTGTATATGGGGAGTACTTGGCATTCTCATAGTGCTTATGTTCTCGCTATACACAGCCGGAGTACACGGGGCTGTTGAAAAAGGTCTTTTGTATGCAGGTGAGGGCTATTTTGCAAAAATATTAACCGCCCTCTATATCTCGGCAATTATGAACCTAACATTCGCTCCGGTATTTATGGCCTCTCACCGCATAACCGATGTCTTTATCGATAAAGTCTGTTCAGGCGATAAGAGCACCTTCTCAAGTGTTATCAGCGAAATTGACTGGAGTGGGTTTTTAAAATTTGTTGTGGGAAAAAGTATTCCGCTGTTCTGGATTCCCGCACACACAATTACCTTCCTTCTTCCCGATGAGTTCAAGGTGATATTTGCAGCATCACTCTCAATTATCCTCGGCCTGATTCTCTCCTTCGCCAGACATAGAAAGTGACGGCAATTTATCTTTAATCTTTGCTTTAATCGACCTCACACTTGCAGGAGTTGTAGAGATCAGATTAGATATCTCCTTTGGAGAGTAGCCCATTTCGAAAAGAGCCAGCACTACCCTTTCATAACTTGAAAGCTCTTTGTAGGATGCAATCTCCGGGAAGAAACCGGCAAATTCCTCGCTTTTAGCAATATCCGATATTATATCTCTTCCGCTTTGCCTCAGGGAGCTGATATTATTGAGGATATTATCAAAAGTCTCTCCGGAAATTTTTCTGCTGCGGGCAGCCTCTTTTGCCATTGAGTCAATGAAAACAGGCATCAGCCCGGCAGATGCCTTAAGAACCTCATTTGTGAATTTCGATCTCTTATAAAGCTCATTCAGTTCTGCAATCTGAGCCTTATACTCCTCTTCTGCCCTGGCATTACCAATGCTCCCCCTTCTGTTTTTGAAGAGAGACAATCCAACTGTTGCGAACAGAAGTACAATAACAAGTGCTGATCCATAGAGTGCAGCAGATCGCTCTCTCTGAAGTTGCTTAACTTGCTTTGCATGTTCTTTCTCAGTAGCTATTTTTTGCAGCAAAACATCTTGATATTGTGATGATTGCTTGTAATTGTATGATCTCTGATATAACTGAAGATATTTATAGGCATTTTTTATGTCACCCATGGCTTCGTACACCAAACTTAAGTTACGATATCCGTTAAACTCAACAGAAGGCAGTTCAAGCAGATGGTTATTGTAAAGCGTTGCATAGTGAAGAGAGCTGTCCATCTTTCCAATCAACCTATACTCTTCTGACATCCTCAATAATATGCTTTTTTCTGAAAGTTGCTCAAAGAAATTATTATCCATGTAATTAAGAAAATCCCTCAAGTATTTGAATCCAACAGTGTCATTAATGCTAAAATAATAATTAGCATAATTGATTAACAGCTTAGACCGCACCTCAGGATAAATTGTATCAAAAGATTCAATTTCTTTAAGACTCTCAAGCTGCTTTTCCCGCGAAATGAACATCTGTCTTGAGTAACTGTTTATCAATAGATTCTGAGCATCTCTCAGCCTACCTATGTTTTTAAAAATTGAAACACTTAACCGTTTAAAAACTTCGCTTTTCTGGAGAGCAGTCTGCCTGCTGAGAGAGACACCCGAAGAGGGGCGGATTATAGACTCTGAAAGGTACATATATAAATATGCCTCAGTCAGGGGATCATTAACTTTATGCCGGACAAACAAATCTTCTGCCTCTTTAAGTCTTTCGTATTGTTTATCTAGGTTAGAGCTGTTAAATATTAATGCTCTGCATGCATTCCTGAAATCTTTTCTGGACTGATACCAGTTTTTTGCTATGTTAAGAGCAGAGTCTTCTGACATTATCCGACCTGAAAATGCGCCGGAGATTGAAGTGAGCAGCGTGTGGTAATGCCTGTTTTTTGTTGAAAGCTCATCTGGTTTGATTAAAGAGAGAGAATCTGCAATCTGCAGGTATTGGTCGGGCAACTGAGAGTCCCATTGAGCAAATTTAGCAAAAAAATATTGCTGCTTATGGTTGTCGTATTTACACGAAACAACCGCAAACAGCAATATGATTAATACCAATTTTTTCATATGCGAATATAATCAATATTCTGCATATGAAAATAGTATAAAATTATTCGTAATCTTCCAAAGATATGCAACCTGTTGCACACTCGTTTATTGCATCATTGATAGCGTCAATATAAACATTATTAGGATTGCACCACACCCTTTGAACCGGATCCATTGACAAACTCTGTCTCCAATAAGGATGATTGTCGTTGTCCATGTCAATAATTTCAGGCGCAACTTGGGAACAACGTTCGCACTGGATACAATCGGTAAGGACAATGTAAGCAGCTTTCATAGTTCAGTTTTTACAGTTCAGTTATATAGTTTAAAGTAGTTCCATTTGTTAGAAAACCTGTTCAGTAAAATTAAAACCACCGGCACTTTTAACATTTAAGACTAACCGCTGACTGAAATGCCAAATCTGATATCGGACAGAAAGTGCCGGTGATTTTGATGAACTATTGGTTTCGGGAGACGAAATTAATACTCCTGATTGAATAAAAATCATGAACCAGCCCTTGGTACGAAACGTTGCGCAATTTTTAAGCGTAAAGTCTTTATATAAAAATCTGTAGCAACAACCCCGGTACGCAACGTTGCGCCTTTAAAACGCCAAAAATCCAAAAAAAAGGGGGCAATTTGGTATTTGCCCCCTTTTAAATCTACCTGAGTTGCTATTTGCTTTTTGATGCACTAAAGGTCTTTGCCTCTTTAATCAGGTGTTGGAAAATTCCAAGAAATGTGTCAATGTTGTTTGCAGTGAACCCCTCAGGGTGGAACTGAACACCAAATACCTTTGTAGAACCAATCTTTTCAATAGCCTCTACAATACCGTCTTTGGAACGGGCGGTTACTTTATAACCTGGAGCAACATCCTTTACCGCCTGATGGTGGAATGAGTTTACCGCAACAGACTCTGCACCTATCTGTTTATTCAGCAGTGAGCCCTTCTCTATGTCAATTGTGTGAGTACCATAATACGAAGGGGCCCTTTGGCTGTGTTTAACATTTGAGCCTTTCACCTGAGATGGTATATCCTGGTATAGAGAACCTCCAAATGCAACATTCAGGAGCTGATGACCTCTACAAATTCCAAGAAGCGGAATATTTCTCTCAACAGCCATTCTAATAAGTGCTATATCAAAAGAGTCTCTCTCAGGAACAATCTGACCCATTCCGGGTATCGGCTCCTCACCAAACCACTTCAGAGGGTCAATATCTTCACCCCCCGTCATGATAATTCCATCAACGCCGTCAAGCATTCTGGCCATTATTTCAGGGTCATGGGTAATAGGAAGCACAACCGGAACTCCTCCGGCTCTGACTACAGATTTCACATAGGTCAAAGGGGCCGAAACCGAAGTTCCCTCTCCCCAGGTAGATGATATACCGATTACAGGTTTTTTCCCCTGCTGTGCACATGCAGCTACAGCTACAAACAGTACCAGAACAATTGTTAAGACTCTTTTCATTTTAGGGTTAGTTTTTCAAGGTTTTTAACTACACAAATATAAAACTAAAAATAATCTCCGCGCCACTTTTATTCAATACGTTGTTATTTAGGTGTTTGCAAAATAGACTCCAACGAGATTAAAGGTATTCTCGTTGAAGTCTATTTTTCAAGTGGCTGTTATACAGCCACGTAAGCAAAAGTGGCGCAGAGATTACGGCAGGTACACAGGGCCGTCAAAGCCTACCGGTATACCCAGCCACAACCAGAGTGCCATCATGATTATCCAAACAATCATAAAGATAATTGTGTAAGGAATCATCAATGAGATAATGGTTCCGATACCGTTCTTCTCGTCATACCTCTGAGCATATGTAACAATCAGAGCAAAGTAGCTCATCATAGGTGTTATAACGTTGGTAACAGAGTCTCCGATTCTGAATGCCGCCTGCGTCAACCCCGGGTGGTAACCCAAAAGCATGAACATAGGGATGAATACAGGAGCCATGATTGCCCACTTTGCAGAGGCGCTGCCCATGAAGAGGTTAAGGAATGCTGCCAGAATAACAAATGCGATAATGAGCGGAATTCCGGTAAATCCGACATGGCTTAAAAACTGTGCTCCGTCTATGGCAACAACAAGTCCCAGGTTAGAGTAGTTAAACCAGTATATAAACTGAGCTGCAAAAAATACAAGGACAATATATCCGCCAAGCCCTTTCATTGAGTGGGTCATGTGCTTGATAACATCCTTATCGTTTTTGATAGTTTTGACAATAATCCCATAAATAAGGCCTGGTACCATAAAGAGCAGCAGAAGCCCCACTACTATGCCTGAAAAGAATGGAGATCGCAGGATTTCGCCTGTTTCAGGGTTGCGTAAAAGACCATTTTCCGGAATAATTGTCCATGCCATTAGGGCAATGAAGATGAGAGTGCCATATCCTGCCCATCTGAGACCTTTTCTTTCAAGCGGGGTAATCTGCTCAATTTCAAGGGGCTTTTCCGTACCGGTGTATTTACCGAGACGGGGTTCAACAATCTTCTCTGTCACCCAGGTACCAACAAATGTTACCATTAAAGCGCTGGCAACCATGAAAAAGTAGTTAACCATAGGATTAATATTCATCTCAGCATCAATAATCTGAGCGGCCGAAGTAGAAAGACCGGCAAGTATAGGATCTACAGACCCGATTAGGAAGTTAGACCCGAAGCCTGCACTTACTCCTGCAAATGCGGCAGCAAAACCTGCCATCGGGTGACGCCCAAGCGCATGAAAAATCATTGCACCCAGCGGAATAAGAATTACATAGCCCACCTCTGACGCAAGGTGCGAAAAGATACCCGCAACAATTATTGCAGAGGTTATCAGACTCTTAGGCGCTCCAAGTACAAGTTGTCTCACTAAAACGGTAAACAGGCCCGATCCCTCGGCAACGCCTATACCCACCATTATCACAAGAACAAGTCCCAGAGGCGGAAATTTTACAAAATTCGGTTCTACATTGGTGTAAATCCACCTGATACCATCTGCACTCAAAAGGTTTCTCACCTTGATTATCTCCCCCGTTGCAGGGTGTACAGCCTGCAAATCGAATGAGGCAGCCAGCCAGGACAGTAATGCAACCAATACTGCCATGATAAAGAATAGAGTAGCGGGATGAGGCAGTCTGTTTCCCACTGCTTCGATTGTGTCTAAGACACGGGCAAAACGGCTTTTTTTAGTCATTTTGTCATTTTTAAGGTTTATAATTATTTTGATTTGGTCCAGTTTCCAAAGTTTTCGGTATAACCGAAGTTTATGTCAAGTCCGTTACATTTTCCGCTCTTTTTATCAATATCAAATGTCACTTTGAATTCGTTGCCTCCCATTCTGAAGGTGTACTCATTCCCGTTTTTGTGTGACATTTTACTCTTCCACCCCTTTGGGCCAACCTGAATGAACAGATCGCCATTTTGTACCGACACAACAGCCTTTCCAAAAAGAACACCCTTGTCGTATGTTCCCGGAAGCAACTTAATATCCGGGGCAGGGAGTTTTTCAGTCTCCCTCTCCTTTTTAAGAGAGGTTAATGAACTTTTTCTTGAAGAGGAGAGCCACTCATTATAAAACTGAGTGTTATAGTCTTTATCAGGGTAGCCTTTATACAGGTCAATCATTCTCCTCATTATTGCATAACGCGGGAATGCAGGGGCCTCTGAGTTTACGAGAATCATGATTCCTAAATCATATTCCGGTACAAATGCGCAAAGGGCAGTGAACCCCCAGGTAGTACCTGTGTGGAATATCACTCTGTACCTGTTGTTCTGCTCAACAAACCAGCAGTGTCCATAGAGGGTGATTCTTGAAGAGTCCTGAGAGGTAATTGTCTGCCCTCTTCTTAAATACTCCATCTGCTCCTTAGCAATCACCTGCTTACCGTTATACATCCCTTTGTTCAGATGAAAAAGCAGATACTTAGACATGTCGTTAACAGTTGAACTTACCGAACCCGCAGGGCCGACAACTGTCAGCCAGTGCAATGCCTGCTCGTCGCCATACAGCGGGTTAACGGCAACTGAGTCAACCCAGGTTGTATCCGAAAGCATCCTTCCTCTTTTGTAATTAAACTCATGAGGAGTTGCCACATTCTTTGCAGCTGCAAACTCATCTCCGGTAACCATGCTCGATGTCATTCCCAGCGGCTCAAAAATTCTCTCACGTACATTATCTTCCCAGCTTTTCCCGGTGAGCTTTTCAATTATTTTTGAGGCAATAATAAATGTTATATTGTTGTATTCATAAGAACCTCTCAGGCTGTATTTTGGCTTAAGCAGAGGCAGCATATTATAGATATCTTCTCTTTCATAACCCATGTTAGGAATATAGGTTCCCAACTGACCCTGAAGCCCTGTACGGTGAGTCATAATATCTTTAACCTGCAGATTTGACTCTACCCACTTATCAAACATCCTGAAATCGGGCAGAATATTTTTAACAGTATCTTCCCACTTAACCTTGCCCTCTTCTACCAGCGAAGCCATAACAGCCGCTGTAAAAGATTTTGATACCGACCCGATCTGGAAAAGTGTATTTGCATCAATCTTCTCCTCTTTCCCAAGCTCCTTTACACCAAATCCGTTTGAGTAGATCATCTTGCCGTCTTTAACGACAGAGATGGCCATTCCCGGTATCTGCCACTGTTTTTGAACCTTTTTTGCATACTCTTCGGTTTTACGAAGTATTGCCTCATTGTCCTGCGAAAAAGCAGGAGCGGCAAAAATTAAAAAAAGGGGCAGTAATGTCCCGACAAGTTTTTTCATAATATCCGGTTTAAAATTTTCATCCATTTAACGGAAAATTCCCACTATTATTTCTGCCTGCGACTAATCTCCTAATTACAAACTACTTAACCAAGAGGATTAAAATCGGTCGGTTACAAAGATAATAGAATTTGGGAATCTATTTTCGTATATTTGTCTCTCCAATTCAAGTTTATGGCAAAAATCAAAAAGGCGTGGTTCTGCACATCGTGCGGAAACGAAAGTGCAAAGTGGCTGGGCAGATGTCCCGCCTGCGGAGAGTGGAACACACTTCAGGAGGAGTTAGTGAGCAAGGATTCGGGATCTGCGGGCTCAAGAAGTCAGGGGTTCCTGCCGGTTAGGAATCCCAAGCCGGAACTTTTGTCAGAAATCACCTTCTCGGGTGAGCACAGAATCTCTTTGGGCAACGGTGAGTTCGACAGAATTCTTGGAGGAGGGCTTGTTGCAGGCTCAATGGTGCTTATCGGAGGAGAGCCGGGAATTGGAAAATCGACCCTATCACTACAGATTCCCCTGCACTGCCCCGGTCTTAAAACTCTTTATGTGTCAGGAGAGGAGAGTGCAAACCAGATCAAACTCCGCGCAGGAAGGCTTGGAGGCGACCACAGCAACTGCTATATCCTTAGTGAAACACTGCTCGAAAACATTCTAAACAGAGCAATCGAAAACCAACCGCAGCTGATTATAATTGACTCAATCCAAACAGTATATTCGCAACTGATAGAGAGCTCTCCCGGATCGGTATCTCAGGTTCGTGAATGTGCTGCTATGCTGCTGAAATATGCCAAGGAGACCAACACCCCGGTTATCCTTATAGGGCACATTACTAAAGACGGAATGATTGCCGGGCCAAAAATACTTGAGCACATTGTGGATGTGGTTCTGCAGTTTGAGGGGGATACCCGCCACTCATACAGGATACTCAGAAGCATTAAAAACAGATTTGGCTCTACGGCAGAACTTGCAATCTACGAAATGGTAAACAGCGGGCTCCGTGAAGTGAACAATCCATCTGAGATGCTCATCCCGATGCACAAAGAGAACCTCTCCGGGATAGCAGTTTCGGCAATGCTCGACGGCACAAGACCATTTTTAATTGAGACACAGGCACTGGTGAGTACAGCAGCCTACGGAACACCTCAACGCTCCGGAACCGGGTTTGATGTAAGAAGAATGAATATGTTACTTGCTGTACTGGAGAAGCGAGCAGGATTTCATCTTTCATCAAAAGATGTCTTTCTTAATATGGCAGGAGGATTAAAGGTGAGCGACCCGGCGTGTGATCTGGCAGTTGTATGTGCAATCCTATCCTCAAATTTTGATGTCGCAATCTCTCAAAACTACTGCTTTGCCGCAGAGGTAGGGCTAAGTGGCGAAATCAGGCCGGTAGCACAGACTGAAAGAAGAATAGCCGAAGCAGAGAAGCTCGGGTTTGAAAAGATATTTATATCGGCATATAACAAACCAAAAACGAAATCGGCAATAACTGTAGTAACGCTTCAGGATATCCCCGATCTTGTAAAGGCACTTTTCAGGTAAAGAGATTTTCAATAAATCAGATCTTAAAGAAAGAACAGCGACACACCACCCACACTCAGAATCGCTCCCAACACCTCGATAAACGTAACCTTACGCTTGTAAAAGAGCACATAAGGGATAAGAATTATTATCGGTGTGGTTGCCATAATTGTAGAGGCAACTGCTGTATTGGTGTACTGAACGGCCATTAGTGACAACGACACTCCCACAAACGGGCCGAAGATTGCACCCATGAAGATTGCACCCATCGCCCTCTTATCCTTAATTCCATCTCTGAGCACTCCCACCCTTTTTGTAAGCAGAATAATTAGGGCAAATCCGATTGCTCCTGTAATAATCCTCATCTGTGTTGCAGCAAAAGGTATATAAGATGCCACCTCACTCCCGGCTGCTGCCACAGAGTAGTGGTTCATCCCCTGTTTGCTCAGAACAATACCGAGCCCCTGTCCCAGTGCGCCTCCGATTCCCAGAAGAACTCCCTTAAGAGGAAGGTGAAGTGAGATATCCGGAGTTATTTTCTTAAGAAAACTTCTCTTCTCCTTTTCGCAACAAGCCACAACGGTCAGGTTACTTGTTCCGGCAACAAGCGTCTCACCCGAGCTGACTTTGCCGCCGTTTGCCGTGCCCCGTTTTAGAATTGAAATTGCAATACCCAGCAACGTGACAGCCATTCCCAGAAAGCCCATGGGAGAGAGCTTCTCACCCAGCAGCATCCACCCAAACAGAGCTGCAAACGGCGGAGCCAGAGTCATCAAAAGCTGAGAAAACCTTGCAGTAATTAATATGTATGAATAAAACAGGCATAAATCCCCAAATACAAAACCAACAACTCCCGAAAGCGACATCCATACCCATGTCTTTGCGTCAGCTTGGGCGGGCCAGAAAGAGCCGGTAGTAAAGTAGAGCATAGTGCCCAGCAGAAATAGAGCAAAAAACAACCTGAGCAGGTTAACCGAGAGTGAGCCGATTCTTTTACCGGCAAATTCAAAAAATAGAGCGGTAAAGGTCCACGATACCGCAACCGAAATTGAGATTAATTCTCCAAAATATTGCATGCGGCAAAAGTAGAAAAAATTTTAAAATCAAATACTGAACCCCATTTAAGCAATATTTCAGCCTCTTGCGAGTATTGGTTGAGCAAACAATCCGGATTCAAAACCATAAAACACCACTAATGTTTTAATTATGTGCACATAAAGGCATTTTTTCGGGATGGCGGAATGTAATGAATATAGCTGGACTATTTGCACACAGAACACTCACAACTTGCTGACAGTTTGCTGAATATTCAAATTGTCTGAGCGGCCGGAGTCTCTAAATGTATCGGAACCTCAAAATAAAGGGGAGTCTCTTCTCAGATATATTATAATTATTTGGTTAGTGC
>DINE01000026.1:73513-74521 GCA_002425935.1 Bacteroidales bacterium UBA5548
GTGATAACCAGCCAAAAGATTTAAGACTAATAGACGTTGAAGGCGGAATAGGTAAGGGTAGGTTGGTGAAATTATCTGAGATAGCTGAGTCGATTGAATATATTCCGCTTGAGACTAATAGTGAATCAGTGTTTGGCAAGATATTATATGACCGAATTTTTTATGAGAAAGGTTTTTTTTATTTAATGGATCAAAAGAGATCAATAACTATTTATGGCAAAATGGGAGAATTCTTAAATAAAGTTTACAAATATGGCAGGGGTCCGCAGGAGTATGAGATGACACTGGGTGTTGATATTGATATAAGTAATGGTAATATTATTGTAATGGGGATGCATAGAATACTCGAATATAATTCTAAAGGAGATTTTATCAGAACTGTAATATTTGCGGATAACCCTCGATTAGTTGATCAATATTTAGAGCAAATCAAAAAGATTGGGGAATTATACTTTGTATTAACTCACATCAATAAAAAAACAAAATACTCAGGAGTGCTTATAGATTCTTCATCAAAAATTTTGACCAGTATATCATACCCTGAAGATGACTATGACAGATATTTATCAACAGGACCACTTCACCCAATAATGCAACCAATATTTTTCAAACATAAAGAGAATGTTCGTTTAATTAATGGTTATAACGACTACATACTAAGCATAGGGGGTAAAAATAGTATTGACACGGTTTTTAAATTGAATTATGGTAGATACAAAGCGGATAAGAATTACGGAAGCCAAATGATGTTTAAATCACCATATATATGGCCAAAGTTTAAAATTTTCGAAAGCGACCAATATTTGTTTATGATTTTCCACGTAGGGCCATTGGCTGATAAACCAGCTAAAATGATTGGTATGAGAGGGAATCAATATAATTATCAGCACGACTGCTCCATCTTCAATAAGAAAACGGGTGATTTTCAATTCATACATCAGCCGGAAATCAACCAACTAGGGTTTGTGGAGGACTTTGAAGGGGGGCCTGCCGTGTGGCCAAAATATG
>DINE01000014.1 GCA_002425935.1 Bacteroidales bacterium UBA5548
TAGTCAGGGTTAAGCTTAAAAACTAATCAAACAGCTACACACATATCCAAAATTCCATCCACAACATAATTATTAAGACAAAAAATGAATAATTTTCGTTTATAAACGAATTATTTGTATATTGGTGCAAAATATTGGGCTATGGAAGAATATTTCAAATTGCTGGGAAAGTACAACCTGTGGGGGAAAAGGTCGTTTGATTTTGGATTTAAGAGAGAAAGCTACACCCAAAAAATTATTGATTTTACAGGCACCAGACTTGTGAAAGTGCTTGTAGGGCAACGGCGTTCCGGTAAAAGCTATATTTTAAGACAAGTAGCCGCGGAATTAGTTTCACAAGGAGTCAACCCGGTTAATACCCTTATTATAAACAGAGAGTTCACTGACTTCGATTTCCTTAAAACCTACAAAGAGCTGGATGAGTTGATAAAAACTTATCTAACGGAGCTTAAGCCACAGGGCAGGGTTTACATTTTCATAGATGAAATTCAGAATATAGAACAATGGGAGAGGGTTGTAAATTCATACTCACAAGATTATTCAGACAGTTACGAATTGTTTATAACCGGTTCAAATTCAAAAATGTTATCCGGAGAGCTGGCCACTCTGTTGTCGGGGAGATATGTTAATATTGAAATTTTCCCACTGAGCTATAGTGAGTATCTGGGAATAACCAAAAAGGAGCCGGGGCGTATTAGCTATTCCGATTATATGATTAGTGGGGGTCTGCCGGAATTATTTTTATTAAACAACCCGGAACTAAAGCAAAACTATGTATCTGCCGTCAAGGATACTGTGTTGCTAAGGGATATAATCCAACGTAATAATATAAGGGAGCCAAAGTTACTTGAGGATCTCTTTGCATTCTTAGTCAACAATGCATCAAATCTTATCTCAATCCCTAACATAGTTAAGTATTTTAAGAGTAAAGGAAGAAAAATAGGTTATGATATTGTCTCTACATACATTGGCTATATAGAGGATTGTTTCCTTATTCATAAGTGTGACAGGTATGACATCAAAGGTAAGGAGACTTTAACCGGCAATGCTAAATACTATGTAAATGACTTGTGTTATAAAAACTATCTATATCCGGGATTTGGATATGGCTATGGTTACCTGGTAGAGAATCTGGTTTATTTGCATTTGAAGCGGGCTGGTTTTAGTGTCTATGTAGGATCTCTCAGAGGTAAGGAGGTAGATTTTGTTGCAAAAAAGGCCGATCGCATAGTATATCTGCAGTGCTCATATATGTTAACCGACAAAGCAACAGTTGAGCGGGAGTATTCGGCTCTTGAGGCGATAGATGATAACTTTGAAAAAGTAGTGGTATCGCTTGATGATGTTGTGCTTCCTCTGCGGGGCGGAATTAAGCATGTAAGAGCATGGGAGTTGTTCAATGAATAATTTATCTTTAAAAAGACCGGCAGTATTGCTGCCGGTCTTGCATTGCTAGCCGAATAGCTCTGTTTGTATCGTACTTCAGCCCTCTGACAAACTAAGTGTTTACCTTATTTAAGTGACTGATTACAGGTAGTTTTCGTATGCACCCATGTCTAACAGGCCGTGACCGGAGAGGTTGAAGAGAATTACTTCGCTTTTTCCGCTCTCTTTTGCTTTGAGTGCCTCCCTGATGGTTGCTGCAATGGCGTGGGTTGACTCGGGTGCAGGAATTATGCCCTCTGTTTTTGCAAAGAGGAGGCCGGCCTTAAAGGTCTCTTCCTGTTCAATAGCACATGAGTTGATGTAACCGTCGGATTTGAGCTGGCTTACGAGCTGCCCACCGCCGTGGTAGCGAAGCCCGGCTGCGTGAATCTGTTCGGGTTGAAAGTCGTGGCCAAGGGTGTACATTGGTATGAGGGGGGTCATGCCGGCTGTGTCGCCAAAATCGTATTCCAGTTTGCCACGTGTAAGCTTAGGGCATGCGGCGGGCTCTGCTGCAATAAATTGGGTTGGAGTTCCGTCTGTGAGTCTGTGTCTCAGGAAAGGAAACGCAATTCCTGAGAAGTTTGAACCTCCTCCAAAGCAGGCAATTACCTTATCCGGATACTCTCCTGCCATTGCCATCTGTTTCTCTGCCTCAAGGCCAATGATTGTCTGGTGTAAAAGCACGTGGTTGAGAACGCTTCCAAGAGTGTATCGTGTATCTGGGGTGGTTACGGCCATCTCTACTGCCTCAGAGATTGCCATTCCAAGGCTTCCTCCACATGTGGGATCTGCGGCCAGCACTTTTCTGCCATATTCGGTCAGGTTGGTTGGTGATGGATGAACCTGTCCGCCGTAACTGTTAATCACTATTTTTCTGTATGGCTTCTGTTCAAAGCTGCGCTTTACCATAAATACAACCAGATCAATCCCGAAATACTGGCAGGCAATGCTCATTGCAGAGCCCCACTGGCCTGCTCCTGTCTCTGTGGTGAGTTTCTTGATTCCCTGTTTGTTGTTGTAATATGCCTGGGCAATTGCCGTGTTGAGCTTGTGTGAACCCACCGGACTTACACTTTCGTTTTTGAAAAAGATCTTTGCAGGTGTGTCAAGTGCCTTTTCGAGAGCTGTGGCTCTGACCAGAGGTGTGGGTCTGTATATTTTGTATAGTTTTATTACCTCTTCGGGGATATCTATCCATCGCTCAGCAGAGAATTCCTGTTCTACCAGATCTTTTGCAAACAGCCCCTCCATTTCAAGGGGTTGCAGAGGTTCTTTGGTTTGTGGATTCAAAAGTGGTTTGGGTCTGTTGGGCATATCTGCCACAATGTTATACCACCGTTGAGGAATTTCGCTTTCGCTTAACTGGAACTTTTTGGTTGTCTTCATCGCTAAAGAGATATTAATTGTGAATAAAAAAAGAGGCCCGATGCGTGAGCATCGGACCTCGTGTATTTGTTAAATTATTATTAATCTAATTCTGGCTTAACATACATATAGGGGTGAACTCACAAATCGTTTTGATTTGTGCCACCACCACATTTGTATGTTCAGATTTCTTTTCATTGTTTAACGGGGCAAAAGTATAAAAAAATGGTTACGGTTGATAACTTTTTTTAAATAATTTAACATTTTTTTATTGCCTTCACTATTCTCTCCTTTCCAAAAAGGTCTTTAATTATCTCAATTTCTGTAAAGTAATCGTCAGAAAAAAGCTCTGCCGTTTGCCTTCCGAATTGTTCGTTAATCTCCGTAAAAATTGCTCCTCCCGGCTTTAGCTTTTGTACTGCAAGGGAGGCAAGGGCCTTGTAAAAGAGCAGAGGATTATAATCGGGAACAAAGAGTGCCAGGTGAGGTTCGTATTCAGTCACATTTGGCCTCATCATCTTTTGCTCAGATTCTGTTACATAAGGGGGGTTGCTTACAATGAGATCGAATTGCCCTTGCATTGAGACAAATTTATTGGTCAACAGATCGGGAGCCTGTTCAGGGGCAGATTTTAGCAGATCGTACTTGAAAATGAAATGCCGGGAAGAGGGTTTAAGGTTCTCTGAAGTGACTTCAAGTGCATCTGAAGAGATATCACATGCAAAGAGAGAAGCATCAGGGAACTTTGCCGAAAGGGCAGCTGCAATACAGCCGGACCCACATGCGGCATCAAGAATATTTACCGAAGCATACTGTTTTTCCGAATCAATAAGGTATTGTGATGCTGCAAGAACAAGCTCTTCGGTCTCTGGTCTGGGGATTAATACACCTTCGCGTACCACAATTTTTAGTCCGCAAAATTCCTGATAACCAATTACATACTGCAAGGGGCGGGCGGCAGCAAGTTGCTGCAGAGCACTTTCGAGCTGCAACAGATGTTCCGGAGCAATTGCGCCAAAGGGCTCAACAAACGGCTCATAAGAGCTTATCCCGCAAAAGTGCTCCAATAGCCTTACGGCTATCGCCCGCCCCTCCTCATTCGGATAGAGGTGTGACAGACGCGCCTTTGTCAGTTCTATAAACTCTTTGTAAACCAATTGATTTTATTTTTAACCTGTAGTTACTCTGCTTTATAAATTGTACCTTCTTTGAATATGTTAAATTTTAATCGCCCACAAATTACCACCAAGATCAGAAAAATATAGGGTGTTATTTTCATTCACAATATTGCCCAATATGGGAGATCCGATATTTATTCTCCATCTGAATACACCTGTCTTTGCATCAACACTGTACAGGTATCCGTCATTTGCACCAAAGTAGATAATATTATCAAGCAATAGCGCGCCGCTCTCAACGGTCATCTGAAAGTCCTTTGTGTATGGCGCGGTGTAGATCAGCCCCGGATTTGTCTTAAAGTTCCACAACTCTTTGTAACCATTCTCACGGTCAAATGCAACAACCCCTTTGTCAGTTGTTCCAACCACAAAAAGTTTGTCTGTTACAACCGGGCGGGAGTTATTGTTTATGGTGTAGTTAATCTTGTGTTTTAGATGCTCCTCTCCTGTTTTTGGGTCAATCTCCATAATATAATCTGGTGATGCATAGTAGAATTTACCCTTAAAGTGTACAGGCGAGTTGTCTGCAATCCTTGTGTCATCATCACGTTTCTGCCAAAGAAGATCACCTGTTTTGGCATCGTGGGCAAACCTTCCAGTCCAGTAAGCAGCAGTCAGCAAAACTCCCGATTCAGGCTCAACAATTGGAGATGATGTTGTACAAACCCCACCCCTCCAGAAGGTGTTCTTCCAGATAACATCACCACTCTTTGCAT
Organism: Bacteroidales bacterium UBA5548; assembly: GCA_002425935.1. Lineage (GTDB taxonomy): Bacteria > Bacteroidota > Bacteroidia > Bacteroidales > UBA932 > Bact-08. Next base: position 4,688 of record DINE01000014.1, read on the forward strand.
CAAGAGCAGTAAGATAATGGCCGTGACCGGCATAGACCACGCCATTGTGCACAGTCACGCCCTGATTATATGTAGGGTGAAGCTCTCTCTCCCTTAATTTTTTGCTCCACACTATATCCCCTGTAAGGCCGTTTACCGCATAGAGAGTACCCTCAACATCACAAGTAAAGATTACCCCATCAAACAATGCCATATTGTTTTTAATCGAGTTATTTATGGCTCTCCTCCATGCAACTTTACCGCTCGCTTTATCAACTGCAATAATTGCACTGCCCCCTCTGCCATTGTCATCATACGTTGTCGTTATAACCAACTCTCCGGTAATAACAGGAGAGGTCATAAAGGTGTTAAAACCGTTTGATGAAACCCACTCTACCCTTCTTGGAAAGTGCTCCTCTTCATCGATTGCTTTTACCCTTGAATTAGCAATATTCCCGTTGGCAAAACGAACTCTGAGGTTCAGCCCCTTTTCGGAAGTGCCCGTTTTATCATCAATTGATACCCCTTTAATCTTGCCCCTCCAGCTCCAGTCACTAACTCTTTCCAGCGGATACTCACCGCTCTCCGAAACAACTGTAACACTCTCCGTTTCGTATGCAGTATCATAAACATTTGCAACAACTTCCACACTCTTGTTTTGCCCCATAAACCAGCCGGCAACAGCATGATTTTTAAGTGATGCAAGGCGAATTTCAGATGAGATATCACCTTCGCGGGTAATGGAGATCACTCTGAAAGAGGATGGTGTGTGGTCGATGCCTCCCTTGTTGGGCGACATTGAGCAGATTGTTGTAACGCCTGTTTTTTCCGATTTTTCAAAGAGGTTAACATGATAGTGAGCGTAGAGGTACGCCTTGAGGTTGTATTTAAGGAGGTCAACTGATACACTCTCTCCCTTGAGTTTAAAATCATCTGCATATCCCACAAAATGGTGGTCGATAAGCACTACCGGGGTGCCCGGCTTTACAGCCTCAAGGTCTTTTATCATCCATGAGTAAATATCATCTGCAGTATAAGAAGGCTTTCTGTCGCCATAAATAACAGGAATATTTACAAAGTGAACCCCCTTACTGTTAAACGAATACCATACGGGGCCAAATAGCTTTTCATAAAGCTCCTCTCCGTATTCGCCGTCAACAAGGTCGTGATTCCCCAGCGAATAGACTGCTCTTACACCAAGTTTTTCGGTTGTGAGCTCCCTTGAATGGAATTTAAGACCGTTTTCATAACATATATCTCCGTTAAAAAGCACAAAATCAGGTTTATTAAAAGCTACATAGTCCTTTAAAACCTCAACCCAATCTTTATGAATTCTGGCCTCGGTATCCCCAAGGTGCAAAAAACTGAGCACACCCGGCGAATCCTTTTCTACTCTGAACTGAACATTTAACAGGTCCACTTTTGTGCCTCTCTTTTGTTGCATTACAGACAGTGGCACGTAGAAAGAGCCCTTTTGACGGAATCCGTCAGGAGTAGTCATAAAGACAAATCGGCTCCTCTCTACGGTTGTAATCCTGAACTCCCCCTTACTGTTGCTTTTTACAATATTGAATCCGTCCGAAATTACTACATCGGCAACACCTCTGCCCCTTTCGTCAGTAACTCTGCCCGAAACAACCTCACCCTTTGATTGCGAAGGGCGGGCGGCTGTAGCAGATTCCGGATTGATAACGGAAGCAGCAAATGTGATTGCAGTAATTAAAACATAAGAGAAAAATCTTTTCATAGCACAAAGAATTAGTAATCAAAAATAACCACGAAAAAAAACCAACTACCCAAGCAGTTGGTTTAAAAACTCCCGGATAGTCATCCCCGCCGCCCGCACCTGTTGAGGCACAAGGCTCATCTCGGTCATCCCCGGAACGGTATTAATCTCCAGGAAGAAGATCTCATCGCCCCTAATAATGTAATCAACCCTTACAACACCCTTACATCCAAGGTATTTGTATATTTTACGAGAGACCTCAACTATTCTGTCGCTTAACTCGACGGAGATCTCAGCAGGGCAAATCTCCCTTGAAGCCCCAAGGTATTTTGCCTCGTAGTCAAAAAATTCATTATTGGAAATAATCTCAGTAACAGGTAGTTTAACCAACTCTCCCTCATATTCATACACACCGTTGGTCATCTCCCTTCCCTGAATGTACTCCTCAACCAGAACACTATCATCCTCCTTGAATGCACTCTCTATCGCATCATTCAGATCCTCAAGCCTTTTAACCTTTGTAACACCAAAGCTGCTACCGCCGTTATTGGGCTTTACGAAGAGCGGCAGCCCAAGTTTTGCAACAATATCGTAGGCATTGTAGCTGTCACCCCTTCTTATAAACTGCTCTCTGGCAAGGTTTACACCCGTGTCACGCAAATAACATTTACAGGCATACTTGTCAAACGAGATTGCAGAGACTGTTGCCGAACATGTAGTAAACTTCATCCCGATCATCTCAAAATAGGCTTGTAAAAGACCATTCTCTCCCGGAGTACCGTGAATCATAATAAGAGCCTTGTCAAACTTAACCCTTCTGCCCCCAATCCCCGACTCATCAGGAATTACAAATGAGAAATCAGCCTTATCTATAAGGTAGCTTTTATCCTCTGAATACAAAACCTTCCAGTCTGCACCCCTCATTAAAACCTCGTAAACCAGATATCTCTCTCTGTCAAGATGCCCAGCAATATGCTTTCCGCTCTTTATTGAAACCTCATACTCCGAAGAGTCTCCCCCGTATATGAGCGCAATTGTCTTTTTTGTCATAAATTTAAAAACCGTAATTAATTAAAGAAAAACGGATCCCTGCCTGAAGAGCTCCCCTCAAGCTCCTCGTCACCTCCGGTACACCTTAAGTCAGCAGTAAATCCCGGCGGTGCAGTGAATGCGTCAAGCGACGAAACTCCAAGCGTGCCATCTTTCAATACTTTCTGCATAAACAGACCCCAAATAGGCAAGGCCATATTTGAACCTCCACCCAGTGCCAGACTCTCGAAGTGAACCTGCCTGTCCTCGGCTCCGACCCAAACACCAGCTGTTAGTCTTGGCATATATCCTATAAACCATCCGTCACTCTGATCATTTGTGGTACCGGTTTTACCCGCAAGAGCTCCTTCTGGTATATACCTGAATCTCAGCCTTGCTGCTGTACCTTCGTTCACGACACCCTGCATCAGGTTTACCATTAGATACGCTGTCTCCTCGCTTATGGCCTCCCTCTTTCTGGCTGTAAAATTACTAAGAACATTACCTGATTTATCTTCAATTCTCAGAACAAACATAGGGTCAATGTGTACGCCCCTGCTCGGATAAGTATTGTATGCCCCCACCATTTCGAACAGAGTAAGGTCGGCCGGGCCAAGACAGAGCGAAACCACAGGGTCAAGAAAACTCTTCACTCCAAGCTTGCGACACATCTCAACAAGGGCAAAAGGCCCGAACTGCCTCATTAGGTAGGCCGAAATATTATTGCTGCTTCGGGTAAGGCCCCACTTAAGAGTTACGCTTTTTCCAATCCATTCAGGCTTATCGGTACTTTCAGGTGTCCATGTAGTGTCCCCCACAATAAAGGTCTGAGGAACATTAACAACTTTATAACAAGGAGTATATCCCTCCTGCATTGCAAGTGTGTAAAGAAACGGCTTTATTGTTGAACCTACCTGCCTTTTGGCCTGTCTGGCATTGTCATATTTAAAGTACCTGTAGTTCGGGCCACCTACGTAAGCCTTTACAAATCCCGTCTGCGGCTCAACAGCCATAAATGAAGCCCTCAGGAACGACTTGTAATACCTTATTGAATCGTTAGGTGACATTACAGTATCAACACTCCCCCTCTTATTCCATGAAAAAACAGTCATTTTCACCGGCTTGGTAAAGCTCTCCTCAATCTCCTTCTCCGACGCCCCCGCCGCAGACATCATCCTGTATCTGTCACTCCATCTTCTTGCCTGCCTCATAATGTTGTCCGTCACACTTTTTGGAACATCATTGGAGAAAGGTCTGTTGTTCTTCCACCTTAGTTCATTGAAGAAAACCCGTTGCAACTCCCCGCCCAGGTGTTCGGCAATAGCCTCCTCGGCATAACGCTGCATTTTTGAGTTTATTGTAGTATAAATCTTAAGCCCCTCCTTGTCAAGGTTGTATTTTGTGCCGTCAGGTTTAAGGTTTTTATTCAGCCATCCGTAAAGAGGATCCTCTCTCCAGAGTGTAGAATCGGCCTTGAAATCCTCATACTGCCTGTAGTCAGATCGCTTTGGTTCATTTGCATTCATCACCCTGCGGAGCATATCCCTGAAATAGGGACCAAGACCCGAATTGTGGTCCTGCTGGGTATATGAGAGAGTTATAGGTATCTGAACAATTGAGTCGTATGCTGCCCTGTCAATAAAACCGTACTTTCTCATCTGGTTAAGTACGTGGTTTCTCCTTGCAAGAGACTGTTCCGGGTTTATTACGGGGTTGAACCTTGTAGGCTTGTTAACCATTCCCACGAGAAGAGCTCCCTCCTCTATACTGAGTTGTGACGGGTGCTTACCAAAAAAGGTATTTGCCGCTGCCCTTATACCATATGCGTTACTTCCGTAAAATACGGCATTCATGTACATACTCAAAATCTCATGCTTGGTGTAGTTCCTCTCAAGTTTGACCGCAGTAATCCACTCCTTGAACTTTGAAACTCCAAGTTTGAACATCTTGGCTCCCGGAAGGCTTGTCTTAACGGTATCCCTCGGGAAGAGAGTTTTAGCGAGCTGCTGTGTAAGAGTACTTCCTCCTCCGCCCGAGCGGGTTCTTCCGAGTAAGATCGATTTCACGCCCACTCTGGCCAGACTCCTGAAGTCTATCCCGCTGTGGTTGTAAAAACGGACATCTTCAGTCGCTATAAGTGCATCTACAAGAGATGGCGAAAGTTCGTCGAAAGTTACAAACGATCTGTTTTCGATATGGAAGGTAGTGAGTATCTCCCCATCCTCTGAAATAATCTCTGTAGCCAGATTATTTTTAGGATCCTCCAGCTCTTCAAACGATGGAATATCCGAAAAAATTCCCACTAAAAGCAGTGTAACAATCAGTATGACAAAGGGACCAAGCACCGCCACCCAAAACCATTTTAACAACTTTTTTCTCTTTGCAATATCCATTTTATGAATCAATTTCCGGGTCTGTTAAATGGCAAAATTAGAAATAAAAATTTTGATAATCCCTTAATTTATCCTTTACTTTGCGCCATCAAGGATTATTTTATCTATGGGAGAGAACTTAGTTATCGTTGAGTCTCCGGCTAAAGCCAAGACTATCGAAAAGTTTCTGGGCAGCGGATTTACGGTCAAATCAAGTTTCGGTCATATACGGGATCTTTCAAAAAAGAATCTTGGAATCGATATCGAAAACGGATTTGAACCAGAATATCTTATTTCAGACGACAAAAAGAAGGTTGTATCTGAGCTTAAGGCTCTTGCAAAAAAAGCACAGACAGTCTGGCTGGCATCCGACGAGGACCGCGAGGGGGAGGCTATTGCATGGCACCTGTTCAAAACACTGGACCTCAAACCAGAGAAGACCAAAAGAATCGTATTTCACGAAATAACCAAAGATGCTATCCTGAATGCCATTGAGAACCCAAGAGGCATTGATATGAACCTTGTAATGGCGCAGCAGGCAAGAAGAGTTCTCGACCGTCTGGTAGGATTTGAACTCTCTCCTGTATTATGGAAAAAGGTAAAACCAAAACTCTCAGCCGGCAGGGTACAGTCCGTTGCATTAAGATTAATTGTTGAGAGGGAGAGGGAGATTCAACAGTTTTCTGCAAAGTCTCAGTTTAAAGTTGAGGGGCTGTTCAACCCAGCAGATCAGGCTAAGACAGTTAAGGTAACTGCCGAAATTCCAGAGAGGTTCGATAATGAAGAGGCTGCTCTTAAAGTTCTTAAAAGCTGTATTGATGCGCAGTTCCAGATCTCAGACATAGAGGAGAAAGAGTCCAGAAGAACACCACCTGCTCCATTTACAACATCCACTCTTCAGCAGGAGGCATCAAGAAAGCTTGGCTTCTCGCTTAACCAGACAATGAAGAGCGCACAGAATCTTTACGAATCGGGATACATAACATATATGCGTACAGACTCCGTGAACCTGTCCAAGATGGCTATTGCCTCTGCAAAACAGGTCATTACAGACATGTATGGCAAAGAGTATTCTAAGACCCGCCAGTATGCTACAAAAAGCAAAGGGGCACAGGAGGCGCACGAGGCAATCCGCCCAACCTACATGAGCAATCTTGACATTGAGGCGTCGCCGCAGGACAAAAGGCTATACAACCTAATCTGGAAAAGGACACTTGCATCACAAATGGCAGATGCAACAATACAAAGAACCCAAATCTCAATAACCTCTGCAAGTGTAGCACACAAATTTGAAGCTACAGCCGACAGGGTCACCTTTGACGGATTTCTTAAAGTGTACATGGAGTCAAAAGATGATGACTCTTCGGAGGAGGATCACGAAATGATGCTGCCCGCACTTACTAAGGGACAGCAGATGAATCGCCTGGCAATAAAGGCAACAGAAAAGTACACTCAAAAACCGCCAAGATACACCGAGGCCAGTCTGGTTAAAAAGCTTGAAGAGCTTGGAATCGGAAGGCCATCTACATATGCTCCTACAATCTCTACCCTAAGTCAGAGAGGCTACATTGTAAAGGACAACCGCCCGGGACAGGAGAGAAGCTACAAAGAGCTTTTGCTTGAGAAGAGCGAAATTGTATCAGCAGTCAAAACAGAGGTCTGGGGAGTCGAGAAGTCCAAGCTGTTCCCCGAGGACATTGGAATACTTGTAAATGACTTTCTTGTTGAAAATTTCCAGAAAATCGTTGATTACAACTTTACCGCAGGAATAGAGGAAAATTTTGACCTGGTGGCAGAGGGCAAACTTGTATGGAACAGACTGATCTCTGATTTTTATACTCCTTTCCACACACGAGTTGACGAAACCTTAACCATCTCAAGGCCTGCCAGTGCAGAGAGGGTTCTTGGCACCGACCCTAAGAGTGGTAAAAAAGTACTCGTAAGACTCGGCAGATTTGGCCCGCTCGCACAGATCGGAGACACCGATGATCCTGAAAAACGCTTCATGAGCCTCTCAAAAGGGCAGCTAATTGAGACAATCACACTCGAAGAGGCACTTAAACTTTTTGACCTTCCGAGAGTCGTCGGAGATCACAATGGTCAGGAGATTGTTTGCGCAATCGGAAGATTCGGCCCGTATATAAGATACAACGGATCGTTTATCTCTCTGGGAAAAGATAATGACCCCCGGACTGTAACTCTGGAAAAATGCATATCTTTAATTGAAGAACACAGCACAAAAGAGGCACAGAAGAGCATCAAAAGCTTTGCAGAGGAGGGTATCGATATTCTGAACGGCCGCTTTGGCGCCTATATCAAAAAGGGCAAAAACAACTATAAAATTCCAAAAGGTGTTGCACCTGAATCAATTGATCTGGAGATGGCAAGGGAGATAATTGCCAAGGCAGACAACGGCAGCAAACCTCGTAAAAAAAGATAGTCCCGTACTTTTAACATACTTTCTGACATGGAATTCAACTACTCCGTTGAGATAATACCGGCAGGCGCCATTGGCGGAGCCATCGCCGGTGCCCCCGCACTCATTGTTGACACAACAGGCAGCGACGAGATGGCAAAACTGCTGGGAGCTCTCCACTCTGTGAGCAACAAAAAGATCTACTACACAAGACCCGGAATAAACGGCCTGGCAAAAACCCTTGAAATAGCACAGGAGTCAGGAATAAAATGTATTATTCTGGGAGGCAAGGAGCTGCCCGCCCTATCCGTTGCAATTCCTGCCGAAAGCTATACAGCATCTCTTGTCTCTCCCGGCAGCGACACAGGGGACTCCGGAAATCTGTTATCACATATTTTATCAGATAAGAGCTCATCTGAGTTCTCTCATATTGCCTACCAGACATACCGTTACAGGGCAACAGACATGAAAACACTCAAAGAGAGACAGTTCGAGGAGCTTCGTCTGGGAGAGCTGCGCAAAGACATCTCACTTGCTGAGCCGCTGCTCAGAAACAAAGAGCACATATTTATCGACCTCCGCTCTGTCAGGTACAGCGATTTTCCGGATAACGACACCCACTCTCCAAATGGAATGTATGCCGAGGAGATATGCCAGATTGCAAGGTACGCGGGAATGGGACAAAATGTTAAAAGAATATATCTTTTCGGTTACCCTTCTAAATGCAAAGCGGATTCACCATCGTCACAACTGGTAGCCGAGGTGCTCTGGCATGTTGCCGAAGCACTGGCAATCAATAAGAAAGAGGATCCTGGCGCAACTGGCAAGGATGATCATTTTTTGAGAAAAATTGTAAGCATGGGGGAACACGGCCAGGACATTATCTTCATAACGAGCACCTCTACAGGTAGATGGTGGATGGAGGTTCCTGAACTTAAAACTAATAATAATCAATATATTCCATGTGCCTATTCGGATTATGTCACCGCATGCTCGGGTGAGGTGCCAATCAGGTGGCTTTTCTTTTTTCAAAAAATAAATCCGAATTAATTATAATTTATTATTATATTTGTAATCAGACAATATATCTTTTACCAATATGCCAAAATATCAGATTGATCAGATCGATCAGAAGATTCTGTCATTTCTTGTAAAAAATGCAAGAATGCCATTTCTTGAGATAGCCCGCGAATGTGGCGTCTCCGGAGCTGCTATTCACCAGAGAGTTAAGAAGATGGAGAACTTAGGAATTATTACCGGTTCACGCCTTCTTGTAAAACCCCAGACCCTGGGGCTTAATGTATGTGCCTTTGTAGGAGTGAGTCTGGCTCAGGCAAACCATTACCCTTCGGTAATCGAAGCACTGAGAAACATTCCTGAGGTTGTAGAGTGTCACTTCGTAACAGGAAAACACGCTCTGATGTTAAAAATTTATTGCCAGAACCACGACCACCTGATGGAGATCCTTATCAACACCATCCAGAACATCCCTTCTGTTGAACAGACCGAGACATTTATATCACTTGATCAGGCAATAGAGAGACAAGTTTGGGTAAAAGATTACCCGGGCAAGGCATCAGCAATTAAGAAACGCTGAGTATCGCACCGGCAAGCAAAAGATCTTCGGGTTTTGTGATTTTAATATTTAACACCTTACCTTGCGTAAGGTGTATTTTCACACCCATACCCTCAACAACAGAGGCATCGTCGGTAAAAACAGGGCTGTACGCCTGCTCGTAAGCTCTCAAAAGCAAATCTGACTGAAACACCTGAGGAGTCTGCACCATGCGGTACTCCTCTCTTTTTACAATTACAGAGGAGTCCTCTTTCATAATTCTCATTGAATCTGTCGGTTCCAATACCGGAATAACAGCTCCGCTTTCAGATGCAAGCTCGTACAATTGCTCAATAAATTCACGTGTTACAAATGGCCTTACCCCGTCATGAACGGCAACAAGTGCTCCTTCCGGCACATGCTTTAGTGCATTCTTAACCGAGTGAAAGCGGGTAATCCCTCCGGAAACCAAAGTGTGTCTGAATGTAAGTCTGTTCTTAAAACAGTACTCCTTCCAATACTCCTTGTAGGCAGCAGGAAGAACTAAAATTATCTCAACCGGGAATGAGAGAGAGAGGAATTTTTCAATTGTGTGAACCAGAACAGGTTTATCACCAAGATTCAGAAATTGTTTGGCAATATCACCACCCATCCGGCTTCCGCTTCCGCCTGCCACTATTACTGCAAAATGTTTCATCTTATGGTTTATACGCTTTGAGGCGTTAAATATAGGTATTCACATCAACAAAAGTAGGTATTTATTATAGATTTTAGTAATTTTGTCACCATTTACAAGATATGGACAACAGAACAATCAAAAGGGCACTAATCTCGGTTTATCACAAAGAGGGGATTGACATTATCGCAAAGCAACTCAACGAGTTGGGAGTTGAAATATTATCTACGGGAGGCACATACGACTTTCTTACAGATATGGGCATTCCGGTTACCACTGTAGAACACATCACCTCATATCCTTCGATCCTTGGAGGCAGGGTAAAGACTCTTCACCCTAAGGTATTCGGTGGAATTCTTGCCAGGCGCTCACACTCAGAGGATATAGCACACCTTGCCGAGTACGGTATACCCGAAATTGACCTTGTGATTGTAGACCTCTACCCATTTGAAAGATATGTTGCATCCAAGGCCCCTCATCAGGAGATAATCGAGAAGATAGACATCGGAGGAATTTCACTTATCCGTGCTGCAGCAAAAAACTACAACGATGTTCTGATTGTACCGTGCAAAGAGCTTTATCCGCGCCTTACAGCCATTCTTGAAGAGGGCCGCGGAGTTACCACTCAGGAGCAGAGGGAGTATTTTGCAATGTGGGCATTTAATGTAAGTTCGCACTACGACTCTGCAATCTTTAACTATTTCAACAGAGAGGGAAAGGTTGACTCATTTAAACAGAGCCAGACAGAATCGATGCCCCTGCGATACGGAGAGAATCCTCACCAAAGCGCGAAGTTCTACGGCCCGGCCTCAGGCATTCCTGTTCAGCTCCACGGAAAAGAGATCTCGTACAACAACCTTTTGGACATAGAGGCAGCAATTGAGCTTATTTCAGATTTCGAAGAGACCACCGTTGCTATTCTCAAACACAACAACGCGTGCGGCTGTGCATCCCGTAAAACGGTTAAAGAGGCATGGGACGCGGCTCTTGCTGCAGATCCGGTTTCGGCTTTTGGCGGAATAATCATCTCTAACCGGGAGATTGACGCCAATGCTGCAGAGGAGATGAACAAAATTTTCTTCGAAGTCGTAATTGCACCCTCATATACCGGTGGCGCACTTGAGATCCTAAAACAAAAGAAAAACAGAATCATCTTAACAGATAACGGCAAACTTGCCGGAAACACAAAATTCAGGTCACTCCTTGGTGGTGTGCTTGTGCAGGAGAGAGATACCGCAACAGAGAACGCGGCATCGCTTACTACAGTAACTAACAAAAAGCCATCCGATAAAGAGACTGCAGATCTTATCTTTGCAAATAAGCTTGTAAAACACTCCAAGTCAAATGCAATCGTTTTGGCAAAGGACTCAGCTCTTGTTGCATCCGGAATAGGACAGACATCAAGAGTAGATGCGCTAAAACAGGCAATAGCAAAGGCTCAGAGCTTTGAAATTCCGCTTGAGGGCGCAGTAATGGCCTCTGATGCCTTTTTCCCTTTCCCTGATTGTGTAGAGATAGCCCATAAAGCCGGCATCACTGCTGTAATTCAGCCCGGAGGGTCGGTAAGAGATGATGAGAGCACTAAATACTGCAACGACAATAATGTTGCAATGGTAACAACCGGAATAAGACACTTTAAACACTAGAGATATAATATGGCATTCTCATTTTTGACACAAGAGCTGGCAATAGACCTTGGAACTGCCAACACAATAATACTGATGAACGACAAAATTGTCGTTGACGAACCATCTATTGTGGCTATTGACCAGAATACCGGCAAACCGATAGCCTTCGGACAAAAGGCCAGGATGATGCACGGAAAGACGCATGCAAACATCAAAACCATAAGACCGCTAAGAGATGGCGTTATTGCCGACTTTAACGCAGCCGAGCAGATGATTCGCGGTTTTATCAAGATGATCAACTACCGTAATTCATTCTTCACACCAAGCCTTAAAATGGTAGTGTGTATCCCTTCAGGGAGTACAGAGGTAGAGATCAGAGCCGTTCGCGACTCTGCAGAACACGCGGGAGGAAGGGACGTTTACCTGATTTATGAACCAATGGCAGCTGCAATCGGTATAGGAATTGATGTTGAAGCACCGGCCGGTAATATGGTTGTTGACATAGGAGGCGGTACAACCGAGATTGCCGTTATTTCTCTCGGAGGAATTGTTATCAACCAAAGCATAAGGGTTGCAGGCGATGTATTTACATCTGAAATTCAGCAATATATGCGCCAGCAACACTCCATCAAAATAGGAGAGCTTACTGCAGAAGATATAAAAATCAAAGTGGGAGCAGCTATGTCGGAGCTGGATGTCTACCCTGAGCCTTACGCTGTGAGAGGTCCAAACCTGATGACAGCGCACCCGGTTGAGGTAAGTGTTACCAGTCAGGAGATTGCACACAGTATTGATAAATCGCTGGTTAAAATCGAGGCGGCAATTATTCAGGTGCTGGAGCAGACACCACCAGAACTATATGCCGACATTGTACAAAACGGTATTTATCTTACAGGCGGGGGCGCTCTGCTAAGAGGTCTTGACAAGAGGCTTTATGAGAAGATTAACATTAAGTTTCATGTTTCGGAAGATCCTTTGCACTCTGTAGCCAGAGGCACAAGTATCGCACTTAAGAATACCGAAAAGCACCCGTTCTTAATGAGGTAAAAGCAGATGTGGGGCAGATCTCCAATTCTTCGCGGCCTTGCCACAATAATCCTCTTTCTTGCACTTGAGGTTGTCTCAATATTGTTTATTGCCAACGACAGCGTGTTTCAGAGGGTGAAGATCAGTGGCGCAGCAATGTATCTTAAATCAGGCGTATCTTCAGTTACCTCTGATATAAGGTACTATTTCTGGCTTAAGGAGCATAACGAAGTATTACTCAGGGAGAATCAGCGCTTAAAGGAGCAGCTAGCAATTTACAGGACAAAAGGAGAGATGGCTGACACACTTGAGGGATTCTTACCCACCACTCCCGATTTCACCTACATTCCTGCAAAGATTATCTCAAACAGCACAAACAAGCTCAATAACTTTATAATTATTAACCGCGGAAGCAGACACGGAGTTAAAAAGGATATGGGGGTAATTACACCCGAGGGAGTTGTTGGAGTAATCAGCTCTGTTTCGGACAATTATGCCTATATCATATCGTTCCTGAACATTAACCAAAGTGTAAGCGCAAGAATTGAGCCTTCGGGAGCATTCGGGCCACTTATCTGGGAGGGAAGAAGTTCGGACTATGCCACACTTGCAGAGGTACCTTACCATATAAAAGTCTCTGTTGGTGACACCGTGTTCACAAGCGGATTCTCAACAATCTATCCGCCCGATGTGCCACTCGGTACAATAAGACGTTCGACGGTTATAAGGGGCTCACACCATAAGTTTCAGGTAAAGCTTTTCCAGAACTTCGGCTCTTTACGCTATGTGAGCGTAGTGGTAAATAACAAGAAAGATGAGTTAAACCAATTTCTGAAAGAGAATGAAGTCAGGCGGTAGTATAATTATATCATTCATCTCGCTTCTGTTTGTTCAGGTTATTCTGAGCGGACTGGTAGATTTTGGCCCTTTGGTCTTTATCGCAGTTTTCCCTCTGTTTGTAATGACCCTCCCAATAAACACCTCTTTAAACGGATTACTTATCTGGGCCTTTATCATGGGGTTGGCTGCAGACTACTTTACTAACTCAATAATGGGGCTTAACAGTTCGGCTTTGCTAATTATGGCTCTTGTTCAGCCTCAGATATTTAAAGCAGTCAGCCGTAAAGGGGATCTTGAAAACCAGATAAGACCCGGTATGGCTCAAATGGGGCCGGCAAAATTTGCTCTCTACGTACTAATACTGCTCACTGTTCATCACATTTTTTTCTCACTTGCAGAGAGCCTGGGATTCACCCACTTTATATACAATCTGCCCCGCCTTTTAGTCAGCCTTGCAGTAAATACTTTGCTTATTCTCATTGCGGAGTACGGCCTTTTTTATAAATTGAGGCGCTAAAGGGGAGGTTATGGCATTTTCATTCGACAAGAAGACAACGCTTACTATCGGTGCTATTGCGGTGGCGCTTGTCTATATTGTACAGCTTTTTAACCTTCAGATACTTGATGAAGAGTACAAGATAAATGCCAGTAACAATGCATTCAGGTACGACATAAGATACCCTGCAAGAGGACTTATTCTTGACAGAAACGGTAAAATACTTGTTGGAAACGAGACCGCATACGATATTATGATTACCCCTCTGGAGGTAAAGAATCTTGACACAGCAGACCTCTGTTCTGTATTTAATCTGGACATTAATGAAGTAAGAGTAAAGCTTAAGGAGTACCACCGGGACAGAAGAAGAATCGGGTACCAATCTCTGCCTTTTGTTAAGCAGGTGCCGGGGTGGCAATATGCCCTTTTCTTAGAGAAATCGTATAAGTTTCAAGGGTTTACAGGCGTTTCCAGAACCATTCGCAACTACCCGTACAATGCAGGAGCAAATCTCTTCGGTTATATCTCAGAGGTTGATACTGCATTCCTGCGTCGTAACCCCGATTATCGCAGGGGCGACTATGTGGGAAGAACAGGAATAGAGCAATCCTACGAACATATCCTTAAAGGTAAAAAGGGGTACAACATCTTTCTGAGAGATGTTCATAACAAAGTCAAAGCCTCGTTTGCAAACGGGGAGTACGATCTTGAAGCAATTCCGGGCAAGAGTATCACAAGTTCAATTGATGCCGAACTGCAGCAATATGGAGAGATACTCATGAAAAACAAGGTGGGAAGCCTGGTTGCCATTGAGCCCTCGACAGGAGATATTCTTACGCTGGTGTCAAGCCCCGGTATTGATATTGAAAAACTTGCTCACATTAATAAACATTTTGGAGAGATAGCTGCCGACCCTCTGAAGCCTATGTTTAACAGAGCTGTCATGTCACCCTACCCTCCGGGCTCGGTATTTAAACTGGTGAATGCGCTGATTGGCCTTGAAGAGGGCGTTCTGAATCATAATACAAAATACTCCTGTTCAGGAAGGTATCCTGTAGGAAGAGGAGTTGGTTGCCACCCTCACCCTTCACCGACAGATTTGACCCAGTCTATCTATATGTCTTGCAATACATACTATTGTTATGTTTTCAGGAACATTATCGATAACCCCAAATACCCTAACGTAGCAGCAGGTTTTAACCGCTGGAAAGAGTTGGTGGAGAGCTTTGGATTTGGAAATAAGTTAAACACAGACTTCCCTGCAGAACAGGGCGGAACTCTTCCCACAACCAATACCTATGACAGAATTCATGGTAAAAACAGGTGGAGTTCGCTTTCAATAATTTCACTGGCCATTGGTCAGGGAGAGATAGGCACAACTCCTCTTCACCTTGCAAATCTCGCAGCTACAATTGCAAACAGAGGTTACTATCATACACCGCATATTATAAAGGGATCTCCGGATACCCTTATAAATGCCGATTATTCAAAGAAGATCTACACAAAGGTTAAACCGGAGCACTTTCTTGAAGTTATTGACGGGATGTATCTTGCAGTCAACTCACAACCCGGTTCGGGAGCAACGGCAAGAATTGCAGCAGTTAAGGGGCTGGACATCTGCGGGAAGACAGGCACCTCACAGAATCCTCACGGTAAAGACCACTCAGTCTTCATCTGTTTTGCACCAAAAGATAACCCGAAAATTGCCGTAGCAGCATATATTGAGAACGCCGGATTTGGAGCAACCTGGGCTGCCCCCATTGCCTCACTTCTTGTGGAGAGATACCTGAATCAGAAGGTAGAACGCAAAGAACTGGAGGCCTATGTTATACAGGGCAACCTTATACGTAACGTTTTAAAGTAAAAGTAGGGATGAAAAACCACGATTACAGAAAACTTGACTGGCCATTGATAGTGTGCTATCTGATTCTGACCTTTGTGGGTTGGATAAGCATCTTTTCGGCCGTTTATGACGAAGATCACGCTCAGATATTTGATGTAACCCAGAGATACGGGATGCAGTTTATCTGGATAGTTACCTCTTTCTTCATTGCATTTGCCGTTCTCTTTCTGGTCAATCCAAAACTCTACAGTACGCTTGCCTGGATAATCTATGGATTCAGTCTGCTTTTGCTTGTAGCAGTAATCTTCCTTGGTATAGAGGTGAACGGATCCCGTTCCTGGTTTGAAATAGGGCCAGTCCGTTTTCAGCCTGCAGAGGTAGCAAAGATTGCAACAACACTTGCACTGGCATCACTGATGAGCAGTTATCAGTTTAAAATCAAGTCATTCAAAAACATCACCCGGATACTCGCAATCATTTTACTGCCAATGGCAATAATCATCATGCAAAAGGAGACCGGCTCATCTCTGGTGTTTTTTGCTTTTATCTTTATGCTCTACAGAGAGGGGCTTAGCGGGTGGTACATAATGTTCGGAATTCTGGCCGTTATGATTTTTCTGGTTACCCTCAGTATATCTCCGTTTGCTGCCCTGATTGTGATTTTCTCTCTTTTACTGGTTGCAAGAGGTGTAATAATGAGGAGAGTATTTCTGCACATTCTCTTTCTTGCTGTTTCACTGCCGGCAATGATCTTCTCTCCGCGTCTTGGTGAAATTCAATTTATTGCCCAGAAGATTACCCTTCCGGATGAGGCATGGCTTGCGATGATTATAATTCCTGCATTCGTTTATCATATCTACTCAACCATTAAACATAAATTTTCGGGAATGTGGCTCACAACTCTCTCTTTCATTGGAGCTGTGATGCTTGTCTTCTCGGTTGAATTTTTCTTTGAAAGGGTATTGCAGGACCATCAGAGAGCAAGAATCGAAAACTTGCTTGGAATAAATGTCGATCTTAAAGGTGCAGGCTACAATGTTCATCAGTCAAAAATTGCAATTGGCTCCGGCGGTCTTACCGGAAAAGGGTTCCTTAAAGGAACTCAGACAAAGTACAACTTTGTACCTGAGCAGAGTACCGATTTTATCTTTTGTACCGTTGGAGAGGAGTGGGGATTTATGGGATCAACCGCACTTATCTTTGTGTTCCTCTTTATGATTATAAGGATAGTAAACCTTGCCGAAAAGCAGAAAGATAATTTCAACAGAATCTTCGGCTATTCACTCGCCTCAATTCTGTTCATGCATTTTCTTATAAACATCGGGATGACTATCGGCATTATGCCTGTAATAGGAATCCCCCTGCCCTTTGTGAGCTACGGGGGATCATCTTTATGGAGCTTTACACTGTTTCTGTTTATTTTTATCCGAATAGACCTAGATCGTTGGAAGTAGAGTCATCTTCAAAAATCTCAAATTCAGCGTCAGATTTTAAGAAAAGCATAGTCACACCTTTTGGAACTTTGTCACCCTCTTTAACGAATATCTTTTCAACAGTTCCGTCAAAAGGTGCTGCAACAAGATTTTGCATCTTCATCGCTTCAAAGGTCATTATGTGACTCCCTTTTAAAACATGGTCCCCCTCTTTTATCTCAAGTGAGGTAACCACGCCGGGGATAATTGACTTTATCTCCTGAGGGTCCGGTCTTTGCCACGCTTTGCGGTTGGCGTACTTTTTGGTAAAAGTGGTTTTGTACTGTCTGGCGTTAGGAAACACCTGAAGTACTTCAAGCTTCTGCTTTTCAGCTACGCTTTCGTCACCCTCTTTAGCATTGCTTTTAACAACCTTATGCTTCTTCTCTTTCTCGGCGGCCTTTTCCAGCTTTCTTGCCTCTCGCTGCTGCTCTTTAAGCTTCTTTGCCTCCTCTTTGGCTTTTGCCTTCTGTCTTTTAATGACAAGAGCCCTTTTTTCAGATATCTTCATATGGCTTCGTTTTTAAAATGGTGGAATACCGTGTTTCTTCGAAGGTCGCTTAACAACCTTGTTCGAAGAGACATCAAACGAATGGATGAGGAATTTTCTGGTTTCCGAAGGATCTATAACAGCATCTATATAACCTTTGGCTGCTGCAACATAAGGGTTGGCAAACTTCTGCTTGTACTCCTCTACCTTGAGTTTTCTCATTGCTTCAGGATCGGCAGCCTCTGTAATCTCTTTTCTGAAAATGATGTTTGCAGCGCCCTCCGGACCCATAACTGCGATCTCTGCAAGAGGCCATGCAAATACAAAGTCAGCTCTCAGGTGGCGTGAGTTCATTGCAATGTATCCTCCGCCGTAGGCTTTTCTTAGAATAATTGTAACCTTAGGAACAGTAGCCTCGCTGTATGCATAGAGCAATTTAGCTCCGTGTCGGATTACACCTGCATGCTCCTGATCTATTCCCGGAAGATATCCAGGCAGGTCTTCAAGTGTAACAATAGGAATATTAAAGGCATCACAGTATCTTATAAATCGAGCTGCCTTGTCGCTTGAGTCACAATCAAGAACTCCTGCAAGCACCATTGGCTGGTTGCATACAAAACCTACTGTTCTTCCATCGATACGGCCAAAGCCGATAACAATGTTAGCAGCCCAAAGCTCTTGTACTTCAAAGAATTTAGAGCCATCTGTAAGTGCCTTGATAACATCTCTCACATCATATGGCTTTGTAGGGTCAACCGGTACAATTTTGTCAATTTTGTACTTTTTAGTGTCGGGCTCTATCGTCTTCTCAACATTGCAGTTGCACTCGTTGTGAGCAGGAATGTAAGACAACAATGTTTTTATCTGTTCAAAACACTCTTTTTCGCTTTTTGCAAAGAAGTGAGAGTTTCCTGTAACCTCGCTGTGTACTCTTGCGCCTCCAAGTGATTCCATGTCAATCTCTTCTCCCAGAACCGACTTTATAACCTCCGGCCCGGTAATAAACATTTTAGAAATCTTATCAACCACAAATACAAAATCGGTAAGCGCAGGTGAGTAAACCGCACCCCCGGCACATGGTCCCAGAATAACCGACAGCTGAGGTATAACCCCGCTGGCAAGTGTGTTTCTGAAAAATATCTCACCGTAACCGGCCAGGGAGTTTACCCCCTCCTGGATACGGGCACCGCCGGAGTCATTTATACCAATCAACGGTATTCTCATCCTAAGTGCATAATCCATGATTTTTGTGATTTTACGGGCGTGCATCGAACCCAAAGAGCCCCCTGCAACGGTAAAATCCTGGGCATAAATTGCAACCGGCCTCCCGTTTATGGTCCCGGTTCCAATAACAACTCCGTCACCTGCCAGATCTTTGCCCTCCATTCCGAACTCCCTTGCTTCGTGTTCGATAAAGAGGTCATATTCAAAAAAAGAGCCGGCATCAAGCAGCTGGCTTATTCTCTCCCTGGCAGGGAGTTTACCCATTGCAATCTGTTTTGCTATTGCGGTTTCACCTCCGCCCTGTATGGCTTTGGCTCTCCTCTCCTGCAATTCAGAAATTTTTCTTTTTAATAGATTCATAGGTTTTAGTTTTGTTCCGCACAAAAATATGAAAATATTTTAATAAGCAAATTTTATGATTTTTTGACTACATTTGTGCACAAATTGTTATTAAAAACCTAATAAATAATATCATATGTCAATCCCTTTTGCTGATAGACACAATGGACCACGGGCAGGTGAAATCGATGGAATGCTCAATGAGATAGGCGCAAAGAGTCTCGATGAACTGGTTAAGCAAACTGTTCCGGCAGATATTCTACTTGATGCTCCGCTTAAAACCGATAAAGCTTTAAGTGAATACGAGTATCTTGCTAAACTCAAAGCAACTGCTTCAAAAAACAAGAATTTAAGATCTATGATTGGTCTCGGATTCTACGGCACAGGTGTTCTTCCTGCCGTTGTCAGGAATATCTTTGAAAACCCAAGCTGGTACACCTCTTACACACCATATCAGGCCGAGATCTCTCAGGGCAGGTTGGAAGCTCTGCTTAACTTCCAGACAATGGTAGCAGGTCTTACGGGCTTTAAAATGGCAAACAGCTCAATGCTTGATGACTCGACTGCAGCTGCAGAGGCGGTAAGAATGATGTTTGAACTTCGTTCCCGCGAAGCGCAAAAAGCAGGCAAAAACCTATTGTTCATTGACAATAACATATTCCCACAGGTAAAGGCAGTTATTGAAACAAGGGCCGAGGCATTAGGAATAGAGATTGTTTTTGGTGAATTCAGCAAATATCAGTTTGACAATATGTGCTTTGGAGCTGTGCTTCAATATCCTGCAGCCAACGGAGCAGTAGAAGATTACGCATCATTCTGCGATGAGGCTCACTCAAAAGGGGTGTTGGTAACTGCTGTTACCGATCTGCTTGCACTCTGCCTGCTTAAAGAGCCGGCTGCATGGGGAGCAGACATAGCCGTTGGTACGGCACAGAGATTTGGATTACCAATGGGATTCGGCGGACCTACAGCAGGATTTATGGCAACCCGCGACGAATACAAAAGAAATATGCCGGGCAGAATAATCGGTGTATCTATTGACCGTTTGGGCAAACCTGCGCTCAGAATGGCTCTTCAGACAAGAGAGCAGCACATTAAGAGAGAGAAGGCAACCTCGAATATCTGTACAGCAACAGCCCTCATGGCCTCTATGACCGGAATGTACGCAGTTTATCACGGCCCTCACGGCCTTAAGAGAATTGCCGGAAGAGTTCATGCCTATGCAAAGGCAGTTGCATCAGAACTAACCAAAAACGGATTTAAACTTGCCACAGATAAATTCTTTGACACTATTCAGGTTGTTGGAGTTGATGCCGAAGCAATAAAGGCAAAAGCTTTAAACGCCGGAATCAACTTCTACTATCCGGACGGAAAAACAGTTCAGATGAGCTTTGACGAACTTTCAAACTGTGATGAAGCTGTTAAAATTTTGTCAGTTTTCGGAATAGATGCAAAGGAGTGCCCGGGAATTCCTAAAGGAGAAATTTATCTTGAACGTAAGAGCGAGTTCCTGGCAGAGGCAACTTTTAACAAGTTTCACTCTGAGACAGAGCTTATGCGTTACATCAAGAAGCTTGAGCGCAGAGATATATCACTAACTCAATCTATGATTCCTCTGGGATCCTGCACTATGAAGCTTAACGCTGCAGTTGAGATGATGCCTTTGAGCTGGTCTGAGCTTACAAATATGCATCCTTTTGTTCCTGCAGATCAGGCAGAGGGGTATATGCAGATAATAAAAGAGCTCGAAAATGACCTTGCAGTTATTACAGGGTTTGATGCCTGTTCACTACAACCAAATTCAGGTGCAGCAGGAGAGTATGCAGGTCTTATGACAATCAGGGCATATCACATATCAAAAGGTGATACCAACAGAAGTGTAGCTATTATCCCTACTTCTGCTCACGGAACCAACCCTGCATCAGCAGCAATGGCCGGAATGGAGATTGTACTGGTTTCATGTGACCAGAACGGTAACATCAATGTTGACGAACTTCGCCAAAAGGCGCAGGAGCACAAAGAGAGATTATCGTGCATTATGATTACCTACCCTTCTACACACGGGGTGTTCGAAGTTAAAATCCGCGAGATTATGGATATTATCCATGAAAACGGAGGTCTGGTATATATGGATGGTGCAAATATGAATGCTCAGGTAGGTCTTACAAATCCGGGATTCATCGGGGCCGATGTTTGCCACCTGAATCTTCACAAAACATTTGCAATTCCTCACGGCGGTGGCGGACCGGGAATCGGCCCTATCTGTGTAACCAAAGAGCTAGCTCAGTTCCTGCCATGCCATCCGTTTATGTACGACTGCAGCAATAACGGAGCAAAAGCCATAAGCTCGGCACCTTACGGATACCCAATGGCTTTGCCAATCACTCATGCTTACATCAAGCTTCTTGGCCCTGACGGACTTAAGAGAGCTTCAGAAATAGCTATTCTCAACGCCAACTATATATCGGAAAAGCTGAAAAATCATTACAAGACACTTTATACCGGAGCAACCGGAAGAGTTGCACACGAGTGCATTCTGGACCTGAGAGATTTTGCAAAAGAGTATGGAGTTGATGCTACTGATGTTGCCAAGAGACTTATGGATTACGGATTCCATGCTCCTACCCTCTCTTTCCCGGTTGTTGGAACCCTTATGGTTGAACCTACAGAGAGTGAACCTAAGGCTGAGCTTGACCGCTTTATTGAGGCGATGATTGCGATTAAAGAGGAGTGCGAAGCCATTAAGGCAGGCAAGATGGACAAAGATGACAATCCGCTGAAAAATGCTCCGCACACTGCCGGAGAGGTTACGGCAAACGAATGGAATCACAAGTATGAAAGAGAGCTTGCTGCGTACCCTCTTGAGTGGATCAGGGATAATAAGTTCTGGCCTCACGTTGCCAGGGTTGACAACGGTTATGGTGACCGCAACCTGATGTGCAGTTGCGAAGGTTGGTTGTAGCAATAAAATTAACCAAATATGAATGAGACCGTTATAACAGAAAGGGCAACTGCTCTATTTGGAGTTGTTGACGGTATTTACGATCTTCTTATCAGGTGGGGCCTCTCTCCGGGGATGGCCTCTACCTTTGATGAGATTATCAGTATGTGTCTGCTTTTTACCCTGGCGTATGTTACCGATATTTTTTCAAGGGTCATCATTCACAGAATAGTAGAGAGAATTGCAAAATACACCACTGCCAAGTGGGATGATATTTTCATTGAGCAAAAGGTAATACGATATCTGGTCCACATTATCCCCGGAATAATTTTTCACATTGCCACACCTGTTGCGATAAGAAGCGAGCTTTGGGTAATGGTATTCCAGAAGGCGGCGCAGATATTTATCGTGGTTGCGGTAATACGCGCCATACATGCTGCAACAAAAGCACTTACAGAGATTTATGCACAGTCTAAAGACTACTCAGATAAGCCAATAAAAGTAATCTTTCAGATAATTGCAGTTATCTCATACTTTGTTGGAGGTATTGCTGTATTAAGCATTATTATCAATAAAGACTTCACCACCCTTTTTGCTGCCATGGGAGCCTCAATGGCAATCCTGCTTCTGATTTTCAAAGACAGTATTCTGGGTTTTGTGGCCGGCTGGCAGCTCTCTGCCAACGACATGCTCAGAATGGGTGACTGGATTACTGTTCCAAAATATGGTGCCGATGGTAATGTAGAAGAGATAAGCCTCTACTCTGTTAAGGTGAGGAATTTTGACAATACAATCACAACTGTTCCTCCCTACTCACTGGTGAGCGAATCTTTCCAAAACTGGAGAGGCATGCAGGAGTCGGGTGGCAGACGGGTTAAAAGATCTGTGCTGATTGACATGAGTACCATTAAGTTTTGTACCCCGGAAATGCTTGAGCGGTTCGGCAAGATAAAGTATCTTCAGGAGTACATTAAGAAGACCGAGGCAGAGATCACTCAGTATAACAGCGAAAATGAGGTGGACAACTCCGTTCTTGTAAACGGCAGAAGACAAACCAATATCGGTGTTTTCAGAGCCTATCTGCAGGAGTACTTAAGCAGGCACCATGAGGTAAATCAGGAGATGACCCATATGGTGAGACAGCTACAGCCGACAGAGCGGGGAATACCTGTTGAACTCTACTTTTTTATAAGAATTAAAGATTGGGTTTACTACGAAAGTGTTCAGTCAGACATATTTGACCATGTACTTGCAATAATCCCTCAATTTGATCTTAAGGTATTTCAATACCCTACAGGCGTTGACTTTCCGCAATTCTACCCTACCGAAGAGGAACAACGCCGGTAATCAGTTCAAAAAGAGCTTCAGAAAATCTTAAAAAGCCCAGGTCGGTAAGATGCACTCCATCTACCGTAGCTTCGTTATCGTCGCCAAGAAGGTTGTCACCCCTTACATAAATAATATTCTCAAACCCTTCGCCAATCAGCTGCGCATAGAGATCTCTCCACGCTGCATTCTCCTCCCTCTGCTCTACGCTAGCTGTTTCGTTTAGCAGCAGATACGGGAAATTGGGATTTTCGATCATGAAAATTGGTGTCCGGGGTTTTGCCTGTGCAATATGAGTAATAAATCGGTAGGCACTGTCTTTAACCATCTGAGTAGTGGTATTAGGCAGACAATCAATCACAACAGCCTCTGCATCAATCATATTTATTGCCTTTGCAATTGCAAAATCCAATCTTGCATTCCCTGAGAATCCAAGGTTGATTGTCTCCCTGTCCAACATTCTGCCCAGGATAGCGGGATATGCCATTCCTGGCCTGGTTGCACAACCACCTTGAGTAATGCTTGTTCCATAAAAGAGAATCGGTTTTTTATTGCTATTGACACTTTTTACCAACCGTGTATTTCTTGGAAGAGAGATATCTGCCCCTTGATCAACACCAATTTCAAGAGATTCAACTCCATCGTAAAGAGGCAAATAGGCAATGTATTCACGGTTTTGTCTTGTCATACTCTTTACAAAGACCGAGTATGACTCCACACCCGAAGGTCTGGCGGTTCCTACATACATCCATTTAGAACCCTCGAGCACATATAGATCTAACCCCTTTATTCCTGTAGAGGCCATATGGTTAAAACTAGTGTTATTGGTAACCTTCCATCTGGCCGAAATTGCTGTACTGTTGGTACTGAACCGAACCGCCAGCCCGGAGCTGTTTTGACCCAGCGAAATGAGCTCTTTTCTGAACTCACCCTCAAGCACCTTAGGCAACCTGCCGTATTTAACAATACTCTGCTCAAACGCTTTCCCAACTATCATCAGACTGTCTGCCTGAACAAACCTCATCTCCTCATGCTTCTGGGCTACGGCAGCCGAAGTGATAATCATCAACCCGCAAATTAAAGCTAAACAGAAACTTGTACTAAATCTTCTCATCATATCTCTCATTTATATTGTTTTATATTGTTTTATGTCGTTTTATATCGTTTAAATCTTGAACCTATGTAACTAATTTTATCTGTCACCTTCAATGCTAATATATCCGTACTCAAAAATCTACTTTGATTTTTTATTGAACAAATTCAGAATCCGGTTCAACCCACTCAATCTTTATGCCTCTTCGCTCCATACCCCTGAACCAGGTCATCTGCCTCTTGGCAAACTGATGTATGGCCACAGCAAGACGATTGCGCATTGTTTCAAACGAAATCTGCCCTGTAAGATAGAGCGTAACGAATTTGTATTCAAGCCCGTAATAAATCAGGTCATCTGCTGTGATTCCACTATCCATCAACTCTTTAACCTCTTCGATAAGCCCCTCTTTGAGTCGCTCGTCAAGACGTTTGTCAATTCTGGCTATCCGTTCATCTCTGCTTACAATCATTCCGATATATCTTGTGTCAATAGGAGGGTAGCTTGCCACATTAATCGAGTGCTTCTCCATGTAAATGGCAATCTCCAGAGCTCTGATAAGCCTTTTGCGGCTCTCTGTGTCACTAGTGTTGTGGAGTTGCTTCATTGTTGCAAGCCTCTTCACAAGGTCAACTGTACTCTCCCTCTCAAGCTCTGCCCTCAATGCAAAATCGGGGGGAACTTCGGGTAGTGAGTAACCCATTGTTGCAGCCTCAATGTATAAACCGCTTCCTCCGCAAAGAATCGGCTGCTTCCCCTTATTGATAATCTGGTTATATGCTTTGTGAAAATCCCTCTGGTATTCAAAAATGTTGTACTTAGTACCCGCATCTGCAATATCTATCAGGTGATACGGGATTTTTTTTATTTGATTTTGCGGGGATCCGGAAAATGAGTATTCCGACAAATCTTTGCCTGTTCCAATGTCCATGCCTCTGTACACCTGGCGCGAATCAGCCGAAATTATCTCCCCGTCTGTCTGTGCTGCTACCCTCACCGCAAATTTTGTTTTGCCCGAAGCGGTTGGACCCAGTATGCATATCAATTGGCTGCTCATTAATCTCAAATATTGGCTCAATCCACAAATTTACACTAATTTTGCACTCCCATGCCAAAAGGAAAGAGTAAAATAGAGATTAAAAACAAAAGAGCATCGTTTGAATACGAGCTTCTGGAGAGTTTTACAGCAGGGATTGTGCTATCGGGTACCGAGATTAAATCAATCAGGGCAGGTAAAGCATCTCTGGTGGACTCTTATTGCTATTTTGTAAACCGCGAACTCTATGTTAAAAACATGCACATCGCCGAATACTGGTGGGGCAGTTTTAACCAGCATGACCCTCGTCGCGACAGAAAACTGCTGTTAAACAGGAAAGAGCTCAACAAACTCTTCAGGGCATCACGAGAGAAGGGTCTTACAATTGTTGCCACAAGACTCTTTATAGCAGAGAACGGCTATGCCAAGCTTAATATATCCCTTGCAAAAGGTAAGCGCGAGTACGACAAACGTCACACAATCAAAGAAAAAGACCTTAGGCGAGAAGAGGAGAGAGGTTAAATTCACCCCTTTTTCTTCTGTACTATCGCTGCCGGAATTTTCTTGAAAATCCCCCAATACATTATTGCAACGCCTGCAATTACAAACGGAATGCTCAGCCATTGGCCCATATTCAGGGTCATACCCTGTTCAAAAGCAACTTGAGGCTCTTTAACAAATTCAATGAAAAAGCGTGCTCCGAATATGCCAATAAGAAACAGTCCGAACAGAGTTCCCTTTTTCAGTTTTGGCAAGGCCTTAAAGTAGAGCAGCATAAGAACAGCAAAGGTAACAAGGTAGGCAAGAGCCTCGTAAAGCTGTGTCGGATGCTTTGGAAGTGTCTCGCCTCTTAGAAGAAAGACAAAACCCCAAGGCAAATCGGTTGGATTCCCGTAAATTTCTGAGTTCATTAGGTTGCCCAGACGAATAAGAGCTCCGGCCAGGGCTGTTGCAACACCAATTCTGTCCATGAGCCACATATAGTCAAAGTCATACTTGCGGCCGTACTTTTTCACATAGTACCAGATTGCAATCAGAATAGCAATTGCTCCTCCATGGCTGGCAAGACCTCCCTCCCAAACCTTTAAAATTTCAAGTGGCCTGGCAAGATAGTACTCCGGCTCATAAAAGAGACAGTGTCCCAGTCTGGCTCCTATAACCGCCGATCCAAGCAAAGTGTACAGAAGCACATCCAGTATTTCAACCGGCAAGCCCTCTCTTCTGAAAAACTTTACAAAAATATAGTAACCGATAATGAATCCGGAAACGAAGAGTACGCTGTAGTATCTGATGTGGATCGGCCCGATTGAAAAAATTTCGGGTGATGGTGCCCAGTTTATCGCCAATGGCAGAGTTGCTGCAAGTGTTGACATATTCTTCTGTATTCGTTTGTAATCTATTTTGTCTTTTAACCTATCACTCTCTGAGGAGAGCATGATAAGCTTTGTATTCTGAATATTAGCGCCTTAAACGGGTAAAAACACTCAATGGAAGAGCCCTCTTATACCTATCCTCCAGGAACAGTTCGCCGTATTGAATCTCTGCGCTGCTCTCTTTAGGCATATTAAGGCCAAAGGCACTTCTGACCAATGTCTCTGATAGCAGTGCCGAATAGCCGTTTGAATAGAGGTTCAGGACCAGAAAACTGTCCTTCACGGCCAATATTCTTGAAACCTGAGACATCATATCAAAAAGAAGCTCGTCCAGCTTCCACTTCTCTCCGTCGGGACCATGACCATAAGCAGGCGGATCCATTATTATGCCCTGATATCTGTTACCTCGTTTTGCCTCACGTATTACAAATTTGAGAGCATCCTCTATAACCCAGCGAATATTATCAAGATTACTCAGCTCCATATTGGTGCGGGCCCAGGTAACCACCTGTCTAACAGAATCGAGGTGAGTAACATCTGCACCTGCACATTTGGCAGCAAGAGATGCAGCTCCGGTATAAGCGAACAGATTTAAAACCTTTGGAGGAGCCATAGCTGCAGCTTTATTCTTTTTTGCTATTTCGTGAGTGTGTTTATAGATGTAGTCCCAGTTAGGTGCCTGTTCCGGAAAAACGCCCACATGTTTAAAAGCTGTAAGCCCAAGACGTAAATTGAAGTCAAGCCCACCTTTTTTGTATGGTATAATCCATTGTTCCGGCATTTTTTTAAGCTGATGCCATGTACCTGAATCCTCTTTGCCCGATTTCCCGAATCCTGCCCCTGTGGTAAACCGTGTATGCGCCATGGCAACCCACTCTCTTTCAGACAACTGCCTGTTCCAAAGCGCCTTAGGCTCAGGTCTGATTATAAAATATTTGCCAAATCTCTCCAGCTTTTCAAATTCACCTGAATCAATCAGTTCATAATCACTCCATTTCTGTGGAGACTCCAGTAACATAGCAAATTATTGTTTTAAATTGTTAATTAAAGAGAACGAAGGTAGTGATTTTTCTGAGATTATTCTTATTTTTGCGGTCTGGTTATTCAATCCATTAATAATTTTTCCATATGCAAAACATTGACAACTACAACTTTACTGGAAAAAGAGCGATAGTAAGGGTGGACTTTAATGTTCCTCTTAACGAATCATTTCAGATTACTGACGACACCCGCATCAGAGCAGCAATTCCAACCCTTAAAAAGGTACTGGAAAAGGGCGGTTCTTTGATTATCATGTCACACCTCGGCCGTCCGAAGGGTCCTACTGAGAAATACTCACTAAAACATATTATCCCTGCAATTGAAGAGAAGCTGGGAGTCAAAGTTAAATTTGCAACCGATTGTATGGGTGATGACGCCAAAGAGCTCTCTGCCTCTCTCAAACCGGGTGAAGTTTTACTGCTTGAGAACCTTCGTTTTTATGCAGAGGAGGAGGGTAAACCACGTGGTCTAGCAGAAGATGTAACAGACGAAGTTAAAAAGGCTGCAAAGGCAGAGATGAAAGAGAAGCAGAAGGAGTTTACCAAAAAACTTGCTTCGTATGCAGATTGCTATATAAACGATGCATTTGGAACAGCTCACCGCGCACACGCCTCAACAGCTCTTATAGCAAAGTACTTCCCAAATGACAAAATGTTTGGATATGTAATGGAGGGTGAAATTAAGGCAATCGACAAAGTGCTGAAATCACCAGAGCACCCTGTTACGGCAATTATTGGCGGAGCAAAAGTATCTTCAAAGATTGCTATTATCGAGAAGTTGTTTGATGTTGTTGACAATATGATTATTGGCGGAGGAATGGTCTTTACATTTGTAAAGGCTCAGGGCGGAAAAATCGGTAACTCTCTTTGCGAAGAAGACCAGATGGAACTTGCGCTCTCTATACTTGAAAAGGCAAAAGCAAAAGGTGTAAAACTATACTATTCGGGAGAGGTTATTGCCGCTGACTCATTCAGCAACGATGCAAAAACCGTAATCTGTCCTGACAATAATATCCCTGAAGGATGGCTTGGAATGGATGCGGCCCCATCTACACTTAAAGTGTGGGAAGAGGTTCTTAGAGCTTCTAAAACTGTTCTTTGGAACGGACCTGTTGGAGTATTTGAGATGCCTGCTTTTGCAAACGGAACCAACAAGATTGCAGAGATACTTGCAGATATTACCTCTCATGGTGTATTCACACTCGTAGGCGGAGGCGACTCTGTGGCAGCAGTCACCCAGATGGGTTTTGCCAACAAAGTAAGCTACGTATCTACCGGTGGCGGTGCAATGCTTGAATATCTTGAGGGAATTGAACTTCCGGGTATTGCCGCAATAAAGGAGAGCTAAAGATACTCTAAGACAAGAATAAAATTTGATAAAAACAGGCTGCCAAAGGCAGTCTGTTTTTTATTGTTTAAGCTTAACCCTGACTATCACCGGGTTGTCGGTATCTTTAAGATTGTCTGCAATGCTCTTAAATTTATCCGACACTTCATGTGTCTCTGCATGGGCTTTAAACTCGTGTGCATACATATATGATATCATATAGCCGTCTGAACTCACATATTTTGGCCATACAGCAGGGCCTCCTTCAAAGTCCTCCACAAACCCTAGTTGGTTGATTTCCGGCTGATGTATGAATTGAAAATCACCCGTTTTCTTATTGAAGATGGAGCAGTCGTGCTGATAATTATATTGATTCCCTCTCATACCAATCATTTTAGCTGGTTTATCAGCCAATGGCCCAACGTGGAAAATCATAAACAAATATTGGTCGCTTTCGAAAATCTCAAATCTATTCCAGATATAAGGTGACCGAGATAAAAAATGGCTGCTGTTAAGAAGGTCTGCGGTATATTTGCCAAAGTTAAAAATATAAACTGTATCAATACTGAGGTCTCTGTTAATTGATATTATATGTTTGTTGTAGCCATTTTTCAATCTGATTTCATCTCTAAACTTAAAAATTCTGGGAAACATAAAAGAGTATAAACTTT
>DINE01000001.1:0-7641 GCA_002425935.1 Bacteroidales bacterium UBA5548
GCAACTTAAAATTCCACTTTTTACATTTTCAACTCCTCAACTCCGGCAACAGATTGTTTCCGGAATGTTTACCCAACTCCTCAATTCCGGCAACAGATTGTTTCCGGAATGTTTTCCCAAATCACTCAACTCCGGCAACAGATTGTTTTAGGGTACCCTCAAATTTTCCTGGTACTTTGCGGCGACTGCGGATCTCCTCCCTTCGGTCGTCTGACAGTCCTCGTCGTTCCCGCAAAGTAGCCGCGGAAAATTCTCGGAAAACAAATGTTGCCTTAGAGAAGAGGGAGACTAAATATTGCTAATTAGTCTCCCTCTTTTATACGATGTGCTATTATGTGCTTTTAAAGAGTTATCTCAAGACTGCCTTCTGTGTTATGCTTACCATAGCGATACTGATTAAGATATACTCTAAGTTTATTCTTATCTGAGTTAACCGGGGCGATAATAACGAAGTGCATCTTTAATGAATCCTGATCGATAGCCACATTTTTATCACGGCTCTTAAGATCTTCCCAGGTGCCGGAATTAACATAAATAGATGGTTTCCCTTTATGATTGGTATACTGTTTAATCTTTGGGGCGTGAGTATGCCCGAACACAACAATGCGAGTATCTGAGGATGTGTTATTAAAATACTGTAAATCTGCCTGGCTGTCTATGAATTCTGACGCGATACTACCAATTATTGCATCATTAATTTTTGTAGTAACAGGTACATTGTTATAACTTAATCTTGCATCCCAACTTGCCTGAGTGAAAAGACCATTGTAAAGATTCATCTCAATAGTACCATCATTAGGATTGTTTTTTGGAAGGATGTCGTTAATCGAGTATGTCTTTGTGAAGTTTCCGACATTTGTCTTAATTATTGGTTCATTAAAGTTATCCTTTACATATATAATATCTGTAAGAACTTTTGCCCATATTGAATAGTAGATATGTTTACTTTCCTGCTCAGGATTGCCTTTATGATTAAGTGTAACATTATGTATCTTTGTGGCTGCTTCCGGAGTCGTTGGGTTTACAAATGAATTTGCTGCTATTCGTGCGAAAAAGTATCCGGGAGGCAATGTTGCTCCGGGAGCCTCACTCTCATTTGCATTTGGAGCAATTGAACTGAAAAAATCATACCGGTGGCCATGTTCTATAGCTATCTGAGGATAACCATCGGGATTGTATGTTCCAATACCATATTTTTGACCTGCATCTCGAGCCTGATTAACTCCCGGAAGCGCAATGTTTATATTTTCCGGTAAGAATCCCATGTCATGGTTACCCGGAACATAGGTAACTTTAATTTTCCCCTCTTTTATAATCTTATTAAGTGCATCAAAGACTCCTTTATTGGCGGCAACTGTTTTTCTTATAAAATCAGCCTGTGACTTCCCTCCGTAAGTTTCTGTTCTTGTGGGAATATACCACTCATCAAAAATATCGCCACCCATTATCAGCTCCTTTACAGTTTTTGAAGAGTGAACCTCAATAATAAACTCTTCCAGTCTGTCTAAATGTTTAACGGTCTCTGAGTATGAAAGATCGTTTCCCAGATGCAAATCACTTATAATAACAATTTTATCACGTTCCTTATTGCTGCTTTCACTAATGTTGTCAAAAGGATTTATTGAGTCATCCTTTCTGTTTTCTTTATTACAGGACACTATAAGGAGTGCTGTCAGAACGAATAGAGTAATTAACCTGATTTTTTTCATTGTGGAATGTTTTTTATTCATGTAGTTTCAAATAAGATGATTGAACAGGCAAAAGTACCCAGAATCAATCCCTAAGATGTTTCATTTTTACAGAAAACGATGTTCTGTTTTTACAAATTCATAGAATTAATAAGCTATTTTTGCATCAAGATATTATTTATGCACTATGAATGAGCCATTCTATACCAATGTTGCCAATCGGATTAAAAGTGCTAAAGGCCTGTATAATTTTACTATATAATGCAAAATATATATACTGCGACAATTTTTGCCGGGGCACTCGTATGTCTTTTAGCTTCGCTGTTACTGCTGGTGCGTCGAAAAACAGGTGACCGTTCGCGGATAATACTTGCAGCCATCGTATTCTTTTCTGTAATTAACTATATAACTCGCTTTATAACATTATGCAAAGGTGATGTCCCTGAATTTATTGTCTCGGCAAAGATGTTACTGTTGGCCAACTTCATGGTATTATCATATATAATGTACCCGATTGAGGTTATCTCACCAGGATGGCTGAATTGTAAAAATATTCTCAAGATTTGGTCTGTGTGGATATTCAGTCTGATTATTTATTTTGTTACAATTTGGTCCGGAGTTCAGTACATCCCTTATGAATCAGTTATTGAAATGATTCAGCATGCCGGGAGGTTTGATGTGTGGTTTCGCATTCTGCTAATATTGCAGATATTGATGCCGGGATTTTTGATCTTCTTTATAAACCGTACAAGGGGTTACAGCAATACAGACAACGTTTGGATGAGAAAATACTCAATTACTCTTTTTATTAGTATTGTCGCATATATACTTGTATTGACATTCAATCACTCTGTGCTTCATATAATTTACTATTATGTAAGTGTTGGCTGTAGTCTTTATATTGTTTACATGGAGCTTTTTGACCGTTTGACCGGGAAAATTGTTACACAAATTCAGGCTGTAAAAACCAATAAACCTTATACAGATGTTATTGAAAATAAGAAAAGTGCTNNTCTTAAAGATAGATTAGACGAATACATAAGAGACAAATATGTGTGGCGAGATCCGGATCTGACACTCAATACGCTGGCGTCTCAGCTTTTTACTAACCGAACAACACTGGCAAAGGTAATAAGGGATAATGGATACGAAAATTACACCAATTATATAAATAAGCTACGTGTAGAGGATTTTATCAAAACTGTTGAAACGGAGCAGTCAATTAATTTTCAGGAGGCTTTTTTCTTTGCCGGCTTTCGCTCGCGAAGTACTGCCCTTCGTAACTTCAGACAAATTACAGGTATGACTCCATCGGAGTTTTTTCTAAAGAGAGGTATTGCTGTCAGGGATGACAATTTTAATTGAGTTGCCCAAACTTCAATTCATTACCAAATAAAAAACGCAGCGAAATTCACTGCGTTTTTTTGTTATTTATTAATTTTTAATTGCTTTATGGTGTTGCAGTTGTAGTGGCTGCCGGATTGCTGCCTCCGATTTTATCGTCGGTGGCGCTCTTGCGTGCTTTTCTTACATTTACATTGAATTTTCCGAATCTCCAGAAGAGACTAAAGGTTGCAGATCTTGTATACATTATTGATTTTGAGTTCATCTTGTATGTAAGATCATTTGAGTCATATTCAAAAGTCTTTGTTGCTGAGAAAGGATCTCTTACCGAAATTGAGAAGGTTAGTTTGTCATTAAGCAACCTCTGCCTGAAACCCACACCTGTAAATACCATCAGAGGTCTTTTGGATTGCAGGCTTACGTCTCCTCCAAAAAGATATGAATCAAATGATATGGTTGCCTTCTTCCAGAGAGCTGCAGAGAGACTCATACCTCCGTTGAAACTGAAGCCATCATTTTCCAGATTCATATCAGCAGAGCTGACAGTAGTATATGCGACTGCTCCGTTCAAATTTATATTTAATTTTTCTCCCGCTCTGTAAGAGTAATTTAAATTCATACGATAGCTGCTGTTTTTCCCAATATTTTCGTAGGTTGTCCTGTTCACTCCGTATTCATCAATTCTGCGAATCTCTTCAATGTTATTAGAAGAGAAGTTTCCACTTAAATTAACTCCAAAATTCCATTTAAGTGAGGCTTTACGATATCCCACATTTACAGAGTTTCTCCTTACGGTTTCCAGTTCGGGATTACCATATCTGATGTTCATCGGATCGGAGTCGTTAACATAAGGGTTGAGATACCAAATACCCGGACGATTCAAGCGTTGAGTATAGGCAAATGACAACATATTCCCTTTCTTGAGCATCATGTTTAAGTTTATATACGGAACAACATCAAACTGTTTATTTGTAAATGGAATATTACCCTCAAAGCTTTTAGATAACCCGTCATTGAAGGTATATTCTCCTCTAAAGCCGGCTTTAGCAGTTATTGTTTTGTATTTGTATGCATACCCGCCATACATGCTTGCAATGTGCTGGTCATAGTCCAGATCGTTAACTCTGGAAGGATCATCTACCCAACTATTTCCGTTAAACCGTTCAATTTTTGAGTCGGAGGTATTTTGACGTAAGATATATTTACCACCTACCTCAATCATATGTTTCTTATTCAAAGGGTCGTAGTAGTCAACCTGTACAGTGTGTTCAAGGCCTTTGGCACTATTTTCTGAATGCTGTTTATACCCGGTAAAATTGATCTCAGGATTAATTTCACTTGTGATATCTGTGTTCATTGGGCTAGCATCAATGCTATAACTGAATGTGAGGTTCTGATCCGGCTTTTTATAAGTTTTCTGATATGACAGACTTCCAGAAACCGAACCAAAGCCATTTTCTGAATTATTTAAGGTTGTATACTTGCGAGTTATCTGCCTGTTAAGGTTCATTGATGTAAATGTTGAGAGTCCATCGCTGATAGAGTTACCCAGATAACCACCACCGGATAGTGTTATAAGATTCAGACTGTCAATTTCATAACTTGCCTCAATATTGCCGAATGTAAATTTGGTGTAGGAATCAGAGCCCCCTGTTGATTGGGAGTAACGATAATCTTCACTAATGAAGTTTTCGGACTCAGAAGTATTAGTTGATTTTTTTGAGACTTCGTTCCCATGATAAATATTTGTACTGATTGCAAATTTCCCAACCTGAGCAGAGATGTAACCTCCCGCATTATAACCGCCAAGTGTATTTAAACCTGCATTTATATTTCCGTTATAACCCTGAGTTGTTTTACGATTGGTAATAATATTGATAACCCCTCCAACACCCTCAGCGTCATATTTGGCCGGAGGATTTGTAATCACCTCTATAGATTTTATGGTATTTGCAGGCATCGCCTTTATTGCATCCTTGAAGTTTTTAACAAGCATTCCGGATGATCTGCCGTTTACGAGTACTTTAAAGTTAGTCTCTCCGTTCAACCTGACTGTACCCTCTCCGTCTACACTAATCATTGGTACTTTTCTCAATATGTCTGCAATTACACTTGAAGAGGCCATCGGGTCGGCATCAATGTTATATGTAAGTTTGTCGGGTTCGTTTTTCACAAGAGGCCTGACACCGGTAACAGTAATCTCTTTTAATTCTGTACCCTCGCTGATCTCTATTTTACCAAGGTCCACTCTGCGCTGAGAGTTTTCCAGAACAATCTGATTCTTATAGTTAGTATATCCGATTGTTGAGGCAGAGAAGATATATTTTCCTGCAGGCACTTCCAGTGAAAATTTACCGTCAACTCCTCCTGCAGCAGCATTTATCAGTTTAAGCGAATCGGTAAAAATTGCAACAGTTGGATACTCAATTGTTTTTCCGGTGGCTGCATCAACAACAACACCTGTTACAGTAACTTTTGTATTTTCTGCTTTTTGTGAATAGAGTGATACCGCCGAAAGGAGCAGCAACACTACGGACAATTTAAATTTTCTCATTTATGCTTTGGTTAGGTAGGATAAGTACAATATAGTGGAGTTATTATATAGGTATCAGATCTGCATCAATAATTGTGCCGTGATAACTTCTGATTGCCAGGAGTTTATTCAAAAGGCTTGCAAATATATTAAAACTATTATTATTTAATTGTAAAATTTTAGGTTTNNTATAATAACTTTACATTGAATTTAATCCTGATATGCCATGAAACTTATCTCTTTTCTGGTGATTCTCAGCTTGTCTGCCACATCACTTTATACACAAAGCAAATCTGTGGAGCTTACTCACTATCTGCTACCGGAATTTACCTCAGGCTCGGTAATAATGAAAGATGGTTCAGTCAATTTTGCACTTCTTAACTACAACCTTCTAAGTGAAGAGATGCTCTTTAACCAGCGGGGAAAAATTCTTGCTCTTGGTGCTGATATGATTAGAAGCATTGATACCGTTACTATTGGAGGGAGAAAGTTTGTTGTTGAGAATGGAAAATTTTTTGAGCTGCTGTATTCAGGTAAAGATGAGCTAATGGCCGAATACAGGTGCTCTTTGATTGCACCCGGCACCCCTGCAGCATACGGAACAACTACTGAAACCGCGTCTGCTAAAGCCTACTCTTCACTGTATGCCGGAGGAATGGTTTATGAGCTCACCTTACCTGACGGATACAAAACAAGACCCTATATCAATTACTGGATTAAACGAGAAGGTAAACTGAGTAAATTCATCAATATTAAACAGCTATCTTCAATTTATAAAGCAAATTCAGCGGACATAAAGAGATATAACAAAAATAGTGCTGTGGACTTTAAAGTCCCTTCAACAATTGCCAACCTTATCATATATCTTGAAGGTATTGAAATGAACTGAAGCAATTATCTAAATTAATTCCGTTCGATACATAGGAATAAAATAACTTTGCTGTCCAATTATAAGTTTTAAACATATAATTATGCAGAGCAGATCNNGCCTAACAAAGATTCTATTTATATCACTTTTTCTTTTTTCACATGAGCTTTTTTCGCAGAGTGCAAATAAAGCTACTTCAATAATTACAGGATGGGTAGTAGAAGCTGACAGACCACTTGAGTATGCCTCAGTAGTACTTAAAAGTCAGGACAACGCAATTATTACAGGAGGTCTTACAAATAATCTGGGGCAGTTCTCATTAAGAGCAGGAGCAGCAGGTCAATATGTGCTGGAAGTAAGTTCAATAGGATATCAGACTAAACGACTGGAAATCGCTGTAAAGGAGGGAACTAATACTCTTTCTGATCCGATTATGATAAACGAGTCTGTTAATATACTCAAAGAGGCAACAATAACTGTCTCTCATAATGAGAAGCAGACTGATATTGAAAAGACAAAAATTAATCCGTCTGCATCTATTGCCGGAACACGGGGTTCAGTCACTGACTTACTAAGAACTTCATCGATGATCTCTATTGATAACAACAACTCTGTTTCAATAAGAGGAAATTCGAAAATTCTTATTCTGATAGATGGAATTCCTTCAACTATAGGGTCTTTGGATGGTGTGCCTGCATCAATCGCACAAAGCATAGAGATTATTACTAACCCTGATGCCAGATATGATTCAGAAGGAACAGGAGGGATAATAAATATTATAACCAAAAAAGAGAGAAAAGATGGCTTCTCAATTACATCATCAATAAACTGGGGGCTTTATGAAAGAGTAAACGGGGATGCTAATTTACAATTTTCGGCTGGAAAATGGAATATTGGAACCGGTTACTCGGGTAAGTATCACCTGGAGGAGGTTAGAAGTGAGCTTACCAGATTTTTTTACTCTACCTCAAATAGTATTGAGCAGAAAATTGACTCAAGGCAGAATCAGAAGTCAGGTACATACACAATAAACGCAGGAAGAAAGTATACGGATGGCAGCCAGTTAAATCTTAATTTTAAATATTTTAATCCTGAGATAAATAACCACCAAAAGATTCTCAATACCAGCACCTATGCAACAAATACTTTATCCGTTAACAGACTGAATGATTTTAACCATATCAGGGATATGGGTGAAATCATTGTTG
>DINE01000001.1:7648-41224 GCA_002425935.1 Bacteroidales bacterium UBA5548
TGTTGATTTTAAAAAAATCTTAAAAAAAGAGATTAGTAATATTTCATTCAGGGCATCATTCTCAAGAACAAAAGGTCAGCGTCCGGCAAGTTATTACGAAGATAACCTATTTGTAATGAGAGCTCTTGGTGGTGGGTATCCTACAAATTACTCATTTCAGACAGACTACACCAGTAAAATTTCAAAAAAGGTGTTACTTGAGACGGGGTTTAGATTCTTCCACAGAGGGAACTCTTTTAAATTTGATACTTATCAATATGATACACTATCTGCTGAATGGTTTTTTAATCCTTTTTTTAGTGCAGACCTGACTCATGGAGAGGATATTGGGGCACTATACTTTAATCTGTCAGGTAAATTAAAAGATAATATAACGTTTAAATTCGGCATGAGGGCAGAGTACGGAATGTCTGAACTTAGAATTATCAAGGAGAATGAAGAAATTTCAAGCGATAATCTGTTTTTGGCACCATTTATTCTTTTTAAGAGAGAGATAAATGAGCAATCCTCTCTATCATTTAATTTATCAAGGAGGATTACAAGGCCGAGTTATATTCAGATTAATCCTTATGTAAATATGATGGACAAAAGCATTTATGAGACCGGAAACAGACATATTAAACCGGAACAGGTAACAAAAGTTGAGCTGATGTACAACTTTTCTAAAAACGGCACTTCATTTAATTCATCAATATATTACAGTAAATTCTCTGACTTTATAGCGCAGATATCATCATTATATGGGGATGATGCGCTGATGCTAACCTATGTCAATGTAGAGAAGAGTAACAGAGCAGGTGCTGACATAAATTTTCGACATAAATTCTCAAATGTGATTAATGTAAATTCCGGTATTTCGGTTTTTTACGGTGAAACAAAAGGCCTGTATAATGGGATTGACCTATCAAGCAGCAGCACAATGTGGTCAGGTAATATTGCGCTGAACGTGATTCCTGATAAGAGAAGTGATATTGCTATTCAATATTTTTACAGCTCTCCTGCCACATTTCCACAATTTAAAACACGATCGGTTCATTTCATGGATATTGCTGTCAGAAGAACCCTCATAAAGGATAGACTTAACGCTTCACTAACTTTGTCAGATGTATTCAATACCAGAAGATGGGACATAAATTCTGACAATCCAATATACAGATTATCAAATAACAGCAAAAACCAAAGCAGAGTCCTTTGGTTAGGACTTACGTTTAACCTTAATATGATTCAGCAAAGTAAGTCCCAGAAAAAAGATGATGAAATTGAACAGCAAAGCCTGATACGAATTGGGTATTGATTTAAAATATTACTGTTAAGTAACACTCTTCCGAGAACTTTTATTTCAATTATTTGTTTAAATTGGCAGGAAATTAACACACAGTAAAATGAATATAGTTAAAACAATATTTTCGGCAATAACCGCTCTCTTTGCAACAAGTTCGGTTGCTCAGAATCCGGTAACTCCACCTTCGGATTTTTACTCCCTCACATTTAAAACCATAACAGGGGAAGCTTACAAATTTGACCAATTAAAAGGCAAGAAAGTTTTGATTGTGAATACAGCATCAAAATGCGGATATACACCCCAGTTCGAAGATTTGGAACAGATGAGTCAGCAATACAAAGGAAAACTTGTAATACTCGGCTTTCCATCAAATGACTTTGGTGCCCAGGACCCAGGCTCAAATGAGCAAATTAAAGAGTTCTGCGAAATGAACTATGGAGTCTCCTTTACTATGATGGAGAAGTCTTCTGTGAAAGGGGCTGCTAAGAACAATATTTACAAATGGCTCTCCGATAAGGCAAAAAACGGCTGGAATTCAACTGAGCCATCATGGAACTTCGGCAAGTATCTTATAGATGAAAAGGGCAGACTTGTAGGATTTTATCCTTCAAAGGTAAAGCCAATGGACCCTGAGATAACTGCAAATCTTAAGTAAACATCTATTTTTGATGGTTAAACGAGTGGGCGAGAAATTTTTCGCTCACTTTTTGTTGGTAGCTCTTTGAAACAGGCAAATCATCTGCTCCCTGAGCATCAAGTTCAATAAACAGACCCTCTTTACCTCTGCGTAAAACTTTTACTCTGTCAAGGTTAACAAGATAAGAGCGGTGGCATCTTACAACATTTGTCCGTTGAAACTCCTTCTCCAGATTTTTTAGGGTATTTCTAAGAAGGTACCGTTTAATTTTATCATTTATGGTATAGTGGATAAGCACATAATTATCAGACGACTCAATATACATTAAGTCATACATAGACAATGAAATCCGTAGTACGCCCTTTTCGTCCCTGAAAGCAATACTGCCGGGTGAATTAATAGTAAAATCGTCCGGATTTTCAATCTGTTCAAGCTTTCTGACACTCTCCCTCCATCCAAAGTAAAACCACAATACAAAATAGGGTAGCAGAAGAACAAGTGCAGTGTTCTTAACCGACCCCTCAAACACCTCCATAACATCTCTGCCGGGATTTAATACAATAGTGTAAACGGTATAAAAAACCGACATGAAAAGAATCTCCAGGAAGACCCAAATACCGTATTTCCAATAAGAGATTTTATGTCTTTTGCTGTAGAAATACATGATTAACCTACTTATGACTACAACAAGCACTCCTGTCAGAATAATTACAGATGAGTATACGAAGAACATAAATTCAGAAACCTTATACCAGTTTGAAGAACTGAAAGGCTTGTAAATATTGATAAAAACAAGGGCAAAAAGGGCAGTAAAGCCTACCAGCCTAATTATGTTTTTCTTGTTGTTTATGTAATCTGGAATGTACATCATAGACAAATTTAGGAATAATTTCACCACATATATTACATTTTTACCCCTTATATCGTTTTTTTATCCCAACACTGTTACGCACAAACCATTTTTTTGAAAACTGCTTATTACATC
This sequence comes from Bacteroidales bacterium UBA5548, assembly GCA_002425935.1. Lineage (GTDB taxonomy): Bacteria > Bacteroidota > Bacteroidia > Bacteroidales > UBA932 > Bact-08. Next base: position 10,553 of record DINE01000001.1, read on the forward strand.
TCGTTATTTGTAGAAAAATGAGATATAAATGAGAGAGTTAACATTGGAATTCATAGAGAGTCTGGGGTATGATGAGATTACTGAGGCGCGTTCAAATGTTGCAGTCCCCGAAGAGTTTCCTGAATACGACAATAAGATTGAAGAGAACAGGAGATTCTCCTATTTCACAGTTATGCCCGACCATATTTCTGAGAAAATAACCGATGCCGGAAAATTAAGTGTTACCGGCCACAGGTACTCTTCTGCAATTTTGATGTTTCATGGTCTTAATGAGAGGAGCTGGGATAAGTACCGTCCATGGGCTGAATATATTGCTAACAGTACAGGTAAACCTGTGATACTTTTTCCCATGTCTCTTCATATTAACAGATCACCTGCCAGATGGAGTAATCCAAGAGAGATGCAGAGGTACGTCAGTGAGCACATTGCCGCCGGGGGAGACCCTACAGATCTCTCATTCTTCAATTATGCACTCAGTACAAGAATTTCTGCGGACCCTTTCCGTTTTTATCTGGCCGGCCGCGAGACAGTTCATAATGTATCACAACTGGTAAATGAGATAAGAGAAGAGAGACACCCTTTCTTATCACGTGATTGTAAAATGGATGTATTTGCATACTCCATTGGCGCATTGCTATCTCAGGTGTTGTTTATGTCAGACAGCTCCGGCTTTTTCTCAAACAGCCGCCTCTTTATGTTTTGCGGAGGTGCACTTTTCTCCGAGATGAACGGGAGTTCTAAACTTATCATGGACAGGAGAGCGTTTAATATCCTTAATAAATATTATAGAGAGTTCTTTGTGAAAGACAATCTGGAGAAGAGAAGGGTAGGAGATGAAATTGAGGATGCTTTTATTGCCCATATTGGTTACGACTTGTTCAGATCCAAACGAACTGGGTTTTATAAAAGGAATAGAGATAGAATAAGGATAATTTCCCTTAAAAAAGATGTTGTAATACCTACAAGCGGAATTAAGAGAGCTTTGGGGAGTACGTGGAAACATATCCTTAAAGAGTTTGACTTCCCCTTTAAATACTCACACGAGGTACCTTTCCCGAATGACGGTCAAAAGGTAAACCTCGTGGAGAAAAATTTCTGGTTCGAAAAGGTGTTTTGCGAAGCAGCCCTGTTTTTAAGGTAATTTTGCTAGAACAGCAGTAAGCTTCTTGGATCGAGGTTTTCCCTTTCGATATCCTTAAAGTAATTGACAGTCCCAACCTTAAGTTCTACAGTAGAGGCATCATCACAAACAATTATTCCTTTACGGTGCATTTGAAGAACGCTGATTGTCCACATATGGTTAACAGCCCCCTCTACACCATGATAGAGAGCCCTGGCCTTATGGTGTCCGTTCACCAGAATCATCACCTCATCTGCGTCCATTATAGTGCCAATACCCACAGTAAGGGCTGTTTTTGGAACCTGAGAGATGTCGTTGTTAAAGAATCTTGAGTTGGCAATGATAGTGTCAGTTGTAAGATTTTTTAGTCTGGTTCTTGAAGCGAGTGAAGAGCCCGGCTCATTAAATGCGATATGTCCGTCAGGACCAATACCTCCCATAAAAAGATTAACCCCACCGTATGACCTCATCTTCTTTTCATAGTTTTCGCACTCCAGATCAAGATCGTGGGCGTTACCATCTAGAATATTTGCGTTTTCGCGTTTAATATCAACATATTGGAAAAAATTTTCCCACATAAATGAAAAATAGGACTGAGGATGCTCTTTTGGTATTCCTATATACTCATCCATATTGAATGTAACTACATTGCTGAAAGAGACCATTCCCTCTCTGTAGTAGCGGATTAACTCCTTGTAAGTTCCATAGGGTGTCGAACCGGTAGGTAACCCGAGAACAAAAGGCTTTTCAGGAGTAGGTTCGTATTCCCTTATTCTCTTTACAATGTGAGCTGCAGCCCACTGTGATACCTGTTCGTAAGAATTCTGGATAATAAGTCTCATATATGGTAAATGTGTTAAGTTTTATGTTATGTAGTAAGAAATACTCTGGCATTGGCTATGGCAGCGTCGGTAAGCCCCGAGCCGCTTAACATTCTTGCTATCTCCATCATTCGCTGGTCATCTTCAATCTTTCTTATTCCGGTGGCCGCCTTCCCGTCGGAATCGATATCCTTGTAAACCAAAAGATGGCAATTACCTTTTGAAGCAATCTGAGGTAAATGTGTGATTGCAAAAACCTGCATATCTTTGCTAAGGTCATCTATCAGCACCCCCATTTTGTCTGCTATACTTCCGGAAACACCGCTGTCGATTTCGTCAAATATCATTGTGGGCATTCCACTCTCTTTAGCCATTACAGCCTTAAGACACAGCATTATTCTGGAGAGTTCTCCTCCGGAGGCAACCTTTGCCAGCTCTCTTGGTGCAATGTTTTTATTCGCAGAAAATGTAAAAGCAACCTCGTCTTTACCATACTCATGGTAATCTTTACTTTCGCCTATTATTACATTAAAATCAGCATAAGGCATCTCAAGCTCTCTTATCTTGGATACTAGTTCTGTCTTAAAGGCCGAAGATGAGTTAGAACGGGTATTGCTAAGAATCTTTGCGTAGTTATCCCTTTCACCTGCAGCCTCTTTTATTAACAAGTTCAATTTTTCCAGCTTCTCTTTATCATCTCCTGTGCGTTGAAGTTTAGCTGAAAGTTCGTCTTTTATCTCAATGAGTCTTTCGACACTTTCGGCTCTGAATTTTCTTTGCAACTCATAAAGAAGTGAAATTCTCTCCTCAAGTTGGCGGGCTCTTTGCGGTGATATTGAGATTTTTTCAGTAAGAATTGTCAGATCTGCCTCAATATCTTTAAGTTCGATTCTGCAGCTTTCAGTTCTGTTTGCCAGTTCCTGTGCCTCTGGCAGGTTTACCGATATCTTCTCTAGTATTGTCTGTATTTCACGAAGTCCTTGATTTACAGAAATATCATTCGGGTTCAGGTGAGTTAAAGCCAGGCTAAGACTTGTTTTAAGCTCCTCTGCATTACTCAGAATTCTGAATTCAGCCTCAATCTCCTCAAGTTCGCCCGGAATTAATGATGCATCATCCAACTGCCCGAACTGGAAGGTATTATACTCAAGCTCCTGCTCGTCTGCAGAAATCTTCTCAACCAGTCTCTCTCTTTCAGATTCGAGCTCCCTTAGTCTTCGGAACGATGCCTGATAGCTCTCCAACTCATTTTTATTACCCGCAAAAGAATCCAGAACAGACATCTGAAATCGGCTGTCCCCAATTAAAAGATGCTCGTGCTGGGCGTGAATGTCAATGATTTTATCCGAGATCTCTTTAAGAAACTGCACACCCACTGGCTGGTCATTTACAAAAGAGCGGGTTTTCCCGTTTGGGCTGACTACACGTCTGATTATAATCTCGTCAGAAAATTCGACTGAATTTTCTTCGAACAACCTTAAGGTCTCAGCCTGAGGATCAATTTTAAATGTGGCTTCTACTACACAGTTTTTGGAGCTATCCTTCAAAACCTCCTTGTCTGCCCTGGCACCAAGCAGTAAAGAGATGGCACCCAATAGAATTGATTTACCGGCACCGGTCTCTCCGGTAATAATCACAAGCCCCTCCGGGAATGATATCTCTAAGGAGTTAATGAGTGCATAATTGGATATAGCCAGAGATCTTAGCATACGAAGAGCTTTTCGACATAATCGACGATATCTGAAGCAGCCTCCCTTTTGTGTTTAAGCGGAAAGGCAAGAGTTGTGCCGTCCGAACCTATAATTGTAATTTTGTTGGTATCGTACGCAAATCCTGCTCCTTCGTCGCTCAGAGAGTTAAGAATCACAGCATCAAAGTTTTTGCTAATGAGTTTTGCTTTAGCGTTATCTTCTTCGTTGTCGGTCTCAAGAGCAAAGCCAATGTGGAGAGTGTTTTTATTTTTGATTTTTCCAAGCGATGCAGCAATATCCCCGGTTGGTTTAAGCTCCATAACCAGATTTCCGCTTCCTCGCTTGATTTTGGTATCTGACCCGGTATGTGGTGTAAAGTCGGCAACAGCAGCGGCAAGCACCGCTATACTTACTCCCTTCTTATACTCTTCGTGTGTCTTTTCGAACATCTCTGACGCAGATGTAACCTTTATAACCTTTATACCGGGGTTTAGCGTCCTGATATTGACCGGTCCGCTTACCAAAGTTACTGAAGCACCTCTTACAGCAAACTCTTCTGCAATGGCGTAGCCCATTTTACCGGAAGAGAAGTTTGAAATATATCTTACGGGATCAAGTTTCTCAATGGTAGGCCCGGCTGTAATCAGCACCTCTGTCCCCTCAAAACTTCTCTCACCTCTTTTGCCCGAAAGTAATGCCTTTACATACTCTGTAATAACTTCAGGCTCCTCCATTCTGCCCTTCCCCTCAAGTCCGCTGGCTAGCTCTCCTGCAGCAGGCTCAATTACCCAAACACCTCTTTTTCTTAGAGTTTCAATATTTGACTGAGTTATCTCATGCAAAAACATATCAACATCCATTGCCGGGGCAATAGCAACAGGGCATCTGGCAGAGAGATATGTTGTGAGAAGAAGGTTGTCGGCTACACCGGTTGCCATCTTTGCAATCGTGTTTGCTGATGCGGGTGCGATCAGAAAAAGGTCAGCCCACATACCAAGTTTAATGTGGCTGTTCCAGTCTCCGTTTTCAGGATTGTAGAACTCTACCAGGATCGGATTTTTCGAAACAGTGGCCATTGTTAGCGGAGTAATAAACTCTTTGGCCATCTCTGTCATAATCACCTTGACCTCAGCTCCCTCTTTCACAAGAGCACGTGCCAGCACCGCAGCCTTGTATGCCGCAATACTCCCCGTTATTCCCAGTAGTATGTGCTTGCCCTTAAGCATCTACCCTTCAATTTTTCTCACCTGTATTTTATCCTCTTCAAACTCATGAATAGCAAGAAGAGTTGGTTTAGGCAACCTTTCGTAGTAGCGTGAAATTTCGATTTGTTCCCTGTTCTCGAAAGTCTCTTCAAGAGTGTCTGCAAAAGAGGAGAACTCTTCTAGTTTTTGTTTTAACTCCTGCTTTATCTCAGCAGCAATCTGATTTGACCTTTTAGCAATTATCATCGCTGATTCGTAAATGTTTCCGGTAGGTGCGGCCAGCTTTGAAAGGTCACGCGTAATGGTGTTGTTTGGAACGCTTTTGCTTATCTCCATTGTATTTAATTTTTAATATATGACTGTGCTTTTTCGAACATCCCGTCTAGTTCTTTTCTTCTCTTCGATTCAGGAAATTCGCTTATAAAGTTATAGTACTCGTCAACAAGCACGAGAAATCTCTCTTTTTGCCTGTCAGGTACACTGTTTAATGCATATTGATAATTTGCCGCAACAATGTAATACATTATCTCTTCTTTGTACTGGTTCTCATAATTATCTTTAAGTACATTTTTCAAAGCATATGCAGCGGCTTTATAGTCCTCAATTGTGTAGTAAAGCTTTGCCGATTCAAAGCTCTTCCTGTCAAGCCTCTCCTGAAGATCAACAAGCATATCCCTCATCTGCTTAAGGTATTTGGTGTTTGGATATTCATAAAGAAACACATTTATTGCAGACATAGCCTTATATGTGGGTAGTTGATCAAGTTCGTATCTGTAAGTGGTGCGGTAAAGACACTCAATCCTCAGATATTTAGCCTCTTCGGTAAAAGTGCTTCTTGGAAATACACTCACAAATCTGTCGAAGTTTGCCTCTGCAATTACATAGTCGCCAAGTTTAAAGTTGCTCATTCCCAGATAAAATTGCACTGTGTCATCCTGAGGTGTTCCGCTTGTTGCCAAAAGTAACTGGTCAAACAGGTCTGCGGCCTTAAGGTACTTACCGGCATTGTAGTATCTGAAAGCGCCACGGTACTGCTCCATGACATCGGTTGAATTCCTTAGTGCCTCATACTCCGATTTGCATGATGCTGCAAGTACGATAATGGCTGCTACAATAGCTGTCTTAATGTATTTCATCTTTATCTATTTGTTATCTGCAAGAAATCTCTCTGCGTCAATCGCGGCCATACAACCCGATCCTGCTGCTGTAATAGCCTGTCTGTAGTGAGGATCCTGTACGTCACCTGCGGCGAAAACACCCGGTACATTTGTTTTTGTACTTTTACCTTCGGTAACAATATATCCCTCTTCATTAGTCTTTACCCACTTACTAACAAGTTCAGAATTTGGATGATGACCAATGGCAAGGAAAAATCCATGGATATCTATCTTTTTCTCACTTCCATCCTTGTTTACAAGAATCGCACCAGTAACTCCGGCCATCGGAGTTCCGGTAAGCTCTTTTGTGTTATAATTCCAAAGAATTTCGATGTTAGGGGTCTTCATAACCCTCTCCTGCATCGCTTTTGAGGCACGAAGCACATCTCTGCGCACAATCATATATACTTTATTGCAAAGCCCTGCAAGATAAGAGGCCTCTTCACAGGCGGTATCTCCTCCACCTACAACAGCCACATCCTTTCCTCTGTAAAAGAAGCCGTCACATGTGGCACAGGCAGAGACTCCCTGGCCTCTGAAGCGCTCTTCGCTCTCTATTCCGAGGTATTTTGCAGTAGCACCAGTTGATATAATAAGTGTCTCGGCAAGTATCTCCTTCTCACCATCTATTGTGATTTTAAATGGCCTTTGTGAAAGGTCGGCAGATGTGGCAATTCCGAACCGGATATCCGCTCCGAACCTTTTTGCCTGCTCCTTAAGATCCTCCATCATCTCCGGACCTGTTACGCCTTTTGGATAGCCAGGGAAGTTATCAACTTCAGTTGTAGTGGTCAATTGCCCTCCGGGCTGAATACCCTCATAGAGAACCGGATTAAGGTTTGCTCTAGAGGCATATATTGCAGCAGTGTATCCCGCAGGACCACTGCCAATGATCAAACATTTTATATTTTCTTGTGTCATAAATTTAGAACTGAATTTTTATAAATTGGCTTCAACCGGCAAAGGTAGAAAATTTTTTTCTTAGAGCCATCTCAAGCCTTAATTCCCATACCAAGATAAATGACATTATCCATCTGGATATCAGCATCCATCCCAGCATTGCGCCTATCGAACCGTACAGAAATACATCTTCCAGATTGCTGTGAGATATACCAATATGGTGATTTAGCAGATCTACATCCTCTTTTGTAATCTTTCCGCTCTCAGTTTCGTCAATCATTACGGCCGCACCGTAAGCAAGCCCCAAAGTGTTGGCAACAATCCACAGAAACGATGTTTTAGCCGGCAATCCGAAAACAGCAAGCACCGGCTTGAGGAACTTTGACAGCCACTTTATAATTCCAAACTCAGAAAGAAGTTTCTGAAGAACTGAAAGTGCAAATATCAGTACAGTCATCATGATAATCAGGCGGATAGTTTTGAAAAACCAAACCTCCATCATCTCCATAAACGTAAGATCTGATACTGGTACTGTAATTTTTACAGCTTCTGCCGATTCCGGCATTATAAGGTTGAGAGTGAACCCCAGAATAAATGCACTTAGAACCCGTGTTACAAACATTCTGACACCCGATGATCCTGTCTTTTTCTGAACTGCAGTCTCTGTAATCATGTTGTGAGAGCAAAGCAGCATTACTGCAAGTATCGTGATGCTCCTAACGTCCAGATTTAGTGTTGCCATAACTGCTATCGCGGAGTAGTTGTTGACAAAGAAACCTGAAACATATGCAAGGGCTGCCTCTCCGGGCAAACCCATAAGGTTGAATACAGGGCTTAAAAATTTGGATATCAGGGGTAGAATTTCAAAATACTCCAGAAACTGAACACCAAGTGTTACGAGTACCGTTATACGAATAAGCCAAAGACATGTTTTAAGTGTCTTTGGCATAATCTCTATTATTGAGCCCCAGGCTCTGTAAATTGCAGATTTTTCCATATTAGAAACAGTCTGCAAAGATAGTCATAATTTTGACTGTTAATAATTATTTTTCTTAGGCTCGAAGTGAGCTTTAGGGTGGTTGCAGGCAGGGCAGTTCTCAAGAGCTTTTTTGCCTTTGTGAACGTAACCACAGTTACGGCACTGCCATTCAATCTCCTCCTCTCTTTCAAAAACTTTCTCTGCAATTACCCTCGCAAGTAGTGTGCGGTAACGGGCTTCGTGCTCGGCCTCAACCTTTGCAATCATTTTAAATGCTGTTGCTACCTTAGGGAATCCCTCTTCCATAGCAATCTCTGCAAATGCAGGGTAGAGTTCTGTCCACTCTTCGTTCTCACCGGCAGCTGCCGCAGCAAGATTTTCTGCAGTTGAACCTATTATGCCGGCCGGGTATGAGGCGGTAATTTCTACCATGCCTCCTTCAAGAAAACTGAAAAACCTCTTTGCATGCTCTTTCTCCTGCTCTGCAGTCTCTGCAAAAACAGCGGCAATCTGCTCAAATCCCTCTTTCTTTGCCACCGATGCGAAATAGACATATCTGCTTCTTGCCTGTGACTCTCCGGCAAAAGCTTTTAAAAGATTTTGTTCAGTTCTTGTTCCTTTAATACTCTTTTCCATATTTCAAATTTTATTGAAGTTTGTTCAGGGCAAATTTAACTTTTTATAAGTTAATTTACAATCCAAGGGATTATATTTGTAATAATAAATTTACAATTATGAAGAACTCTTCACAAAGACAGGCCGCTGTAAGAAACTTTCTCAGTGAACGTAATATCGGCGCATTTATTATACCATCGGGAGATAACCATTTTGGTGAATATTTTCAGGACTATTTTGCCTGCAGAAAATGGGTTTCAGGATTTACCGGATCTGCCGGCACTTTGGTAATTACTCAAAAGGGTTCGGCGCTGTGGACAGACTCAAGATACTTTGTACAGGCTTTGAGTGAGCTCGAGGGAAGTGATATTACACTGATGAAGATGAAAACCGAAGGGACCCCTACTATTGCAGCTTGGTTAAAAGAGCAACTTAGTGAAAGTGGAGTGGTTGCAGTTGATGGTAATCTGTTTTCAAAAGCTGATTATGAGTCACTTGAGAGTTCTTTATGCCCCCTTAAACTTGCTATTACAGATGACCCATTCAATGCAATTTGGAAGGATAGACCTAATCTTAGATTTAATAAGATCTTTTCATTAAGCACAAGCGTAACAGGGGAATCCACTTCTGTGAAGTTAAAGAGAATAAGGTTGCAATTACCAGAAAATGAAGATTATGTTTACTTCTTGTCAACATGTGACGATATTGCCTGGCTCTGTAATCTGAGAGGCAGCGATATTCCGTATAATCCGCTTTTTGCATCATATATTGCTATCACAAAAGAGAGGGCGCTCCTTTTTGTCAACAATAATGTCGTAGATGAGGGTGTTAGAAAAGAGCTTGAAAAAGAGGGAGTGGAACTAATGAGTTATGAGTTGGCAGGGGACTATCTCTTGAATCTTGGAAAGTCAGTACGCCTGATTGCGTCGCCAGATAAAATTTCTGTATCACTTTATGAAAAGGCACGTTCTGGAGGAGCTGCATTCACTCCCGATGTAATCAGAGGAGGAGTAACGGGCTCGTTAAAAGCAGTGAAAAACAAAACAGAACAGGAGGGTTTCAGGATGGCCATGAAAAATGACGCAGTGGCCTGGGTTAAGTTTATGATCTATCTTGAGAGTGAAATTAAGAAGAGACCCAATGGGATTACAGAATTTGAGCTCGCAGGTAAAATTGCAGAGTTTCGTGCGCAATCACCTGACTACAGAGGTGAGAGCTTCTCGCCAATCGTTGCTTACGGAGCAAACGCAGCTTTGCCTCACTACTCTCCATCAGAGGAGAACCAGGTTTTTATTGATAATAAGGGATTTCTGCTTGTTGATACAGGCGCACAATATTTATACGGAACCACCGATACTACCAGAACATTTGCAATTGGAGATCTTTCATATGAACAAAAGTGCGATTACACATTTGTTCTTAAAGGGATGATTAATCTTAGTAAAGCGGTCTTTCCTAAGGGAACAAGAGGGTCATCTCTGGATATGCTTGCTAGAGGGCCTCTATGTTCCGCAGGTAAAATGTATATGCATGGCACCGGCCACGGAGTCGGCCATTATCTGTGCGTTCATGAAGGGCCGCAAAGCATCAGAATGGAGGAGAATCCGGTTGAATTAATGCCCGGAATGGTTACATCAAATGAGCCCGCTGTTTATGTTAAGGACTCATACGGAATAAGGACAGAGAATCTTATTCTTTGCAAAGAGCATGAGGAAAATACATTTGGGACATTTTACAGTTTTGAAACATTAACCCTTGTGCCAATTGACACAAGGGCTGTAATTGTTTCTCTGCTATCTGACGATGAAGTTGAGTGGCTAAATGGCTATCACAAAATGGTGTGTGAAACTATTTCACCTCTGCTAGACAGTGATTGTCAAAAGTGGTTAGCGGCCAGGTGTGCCTGTATCGGTTGAAAAATCAGGTCTGTATTTTAATAACCTTACTCCGCTGTTTATAAAACCTTCGTCAATGTTGCGTCTTATAAATTTATAGTCCGACTGAAGGAGCTTACGGTTATATTTCTCTACATACTCTTCAAAATCACCTCCGTAGCTAAACAAAGCTCCAAGGAAAAAGTATGCAACATCATATGCCTGGAATGAATAGGCTGTTGGCTCTGCGCGATAGAGCTCCCTGAACCTTGCAATAAACCTTTTTACATCCTCGCTACCGTAATCAACATAGTATGGAAGTGATATATTAAGATTCATTCCGTGGTAAAGGTTAATATCCACATTATCGAAGTTTCTCCATCTTGGAGTGCCAAACAGCTTTATCTCATGACCGCTTCTTGACTTAAGCAGATTAAGGTTTCTCAAAACATCAGAGACAAATGCCTCTGAATTTGATGCCACAACTATCTGATTCGCCCTGCCTTCTACTAGCCGTTCCGCAAACCTGGGATATATAGATCTGCCACTTAATATGTTATATGAGAGTGTTTTGTAATTTAATCCGGCATCCTGGAGCATCTGCCGGGTCAACTGAACAAACTGACCATCCTGTCCCCCCTCTTCAAATATCAATACAATATTCTCTTCAGGACTAATGCTCTCTATAAGTGCTCTTTGCTGATATGAGACAGGCGTCCCCACGTGGAAGTAATTTGGATACTTCTCCGAAAAGTTATCACCGGATGGATCAACAGGAGATACAAGCGGTATTCCTTTTCTGAAAGCATATGATAGTATCGGCTCAATCTGCGATGAAAATACCGGACCTATTATGATATCACTACCGTCAAGATAACCGGCAGAAGCTGTTTCTGATGGCGCTATCCTGTCAGAGTCAAAAACCCTGAGATCGAAATTAATATTTGAAAATTCGTTTTTAAGATCTTCCAGCGCAATGAGAAAACCCTGATAAAACTCCACAAAACTGCCGGAAAGGTTTTCTGCAGATGCACTGTCCCTGCCTCCCAGCGGAATAATCAGAGATGCCGAGTAGTTGCCTCCGGCACCTCTTTTTCTTTCCGGTATCTTATCCTTGTCTGCAGTTTCTGTAACTGTTTCTGTAACTGAAACTGCTTGGGGTTCTGATTTTGCTCCTGATGCAATAATTTCAGCTTCACCTGGATAAGGAATTTTAAGTACCTGTCTTGTTTGAATTTTCTGGTCTTTGAGAGAGTTCGCTGCTGCTATATCTGCCTCAGTAACTCCGTATTTTCTGGCAATTGACTGGAGGTTTTCATACCATCTGACAGTATGTTCAGCCTGAATCCGTACAGTAACAGTATCTTTTGGAGTAGTGCGTTCAGCTGAAACATTTTCAGCTTTGCCTTTTCTGATAAGGATTGTATCACCCTCCTTAAGCCCATGTTCCAGCCCGGGATTGTCCTTAATCAATACATCATTGGATACATTATATGTTCTTGATATTGAAAAAAGAGTCTGCCTCTTTTCAACTTTATGAACATAAAATGTGACACCGTCAATTACAGTTATCTGCTGAGAGATATCAACCTTGGCAGGAGTGTATTGAGCCCTGCAGCTGATTGATATAAATGAAAATAGTGTCAGAAACAGTATGAAGGATCTTCTCATAGCCTTGCCAGCATGTTACGGATATTTGTCTCAATTCTTTCATAAATATCGTTATCGTAAACCGCTTTTTCAAATTTATTTCCGGTTATCTTCTCGTATAGTTCGATATATCTTTCAGAAATTGAGTTTACAATCTCATCGGTCATCTCAGGAACAACCTGCCCGGGTTTCCCCTGAAATCCATTATCCATTAACCATTCACGAACAAACTCCTTGGAAAGTTGCCTCTGATTTTCGCCTTTGTCAAAAAGCTCCTGATACGTGTCCGCATAAAAATATCTTGATGAGTCTGGTGTGTGTATTTCGTCGATAAGATAAATCTGGTCTCCGATTTTTCCGAATTCATATTTGGTATCTACCAGAATTAACCCCCTCTCCGCTGCAATTTGTGAACCTCGTTCAAATAGTGCAAGCGAGTACTCCTCTATCTTCTCATAATCACTTTTGCTAACAAGACCCTTTGAAATTATCTCCTCTTTTGAGATATCTTCGTCATGAGCTCCAAGTTCTGCTTTTGTAGTAGGAGTTACAAGAGGTTTTTCAAACTTCTGATGCTCCTTCATACCGTCCGGAATCGGAATACCGCAGATAGATCTCTCACCTGACTTGTAGGTTCTCCAGGAACTACCTGTCAGGTAACCCCTTACTATCATTTCTACCGGCAGCGGAGTACACTTGTGTCCGACTGTAACCATAGGATCAGGTGAGGCGATTTTCCAGTTAGGTACAATATCAGATGTGTCGTCCAGAAATTTGGCCGCAATCTGATTTAATACTTGTCCTTTAAAGGGAATGCCTTTAGGCAGAACCACATCAAATGCCGAAATCCTGTCTGATACAACCATAACCAGGAGATCGTTTTTGATAGAGTAGACATCTCTTACTTTACCTGTGTACTTGCCGGTTTGCCCCGGAAAATCAAATTCTGTTCTTGTAATTGCCTGCATTTTATATAATTTGTTTAGTTCCTGTTATTTATTCTCATAATTTGGTATAAAAGTCTGTCAATTTCTCTGCAAAAGCCCTCCAGGACAGTTCATTTTTAACCCTTTGTATGTTCATTATACAGCTATCTTTTTTATTGTTGTCAAAAAAATTGCGGATTCCTTCAGCTACAAATTTGCTATCGGGAAATTCAACAACAACTCCTGTGCCCGGTTTCTCAACAGCCTCCTTTAAACCTCCTACATCAGTTGTTATCATGGGTACATCAAAGTGGTATGAAATGGCGCTTATTCCGCTCTGAGTAGCTGATTTATATGGGAGTACCACAACATCAGATGCTCCGAAATAGAGCGAAACTTCATTGTCTGATATATAGTTGGTGTGCAGATAAATACGGCTTTTGTTGATGCTTGCATCAATTTTTTTTCTGTATGGTTCAAAACTTCCGTAAGGTTCACCGGCAATTATCAGCTGATAGCTCTCATCAAGTAACTCAAAAGCGTCAAGAAGTATGTCAAGTCCCTTGTAATCTCTTATCAGTCCAAAAAAGAGCAGTGTCTTTTTCTCCGGATCAATCCCTAATTTTTTTACTGCTTCTTCACGCGGACACTTCTCTCCAAAATGATTGTAAAGAGGGTGGGGTATATGAATAAATCTGGCATCCGGTTTAAGATTAAGTAAATCCTGCCCTACAGATTCAGAGAGAACAACAAAACCGTGATTTTTACCGGAATTAAGAAAGAATTTTGTGAAAGGAGTATCAAAAAATCTCTTCTCGTGAGGCACCACGTTGTCAAGTACAGAGATTATTTTTGTTTGGGGACCAATATTGCGCGCTACGCAACCGAGTGAAGGTGCAAAAAATGACATCCAGTATCTCATAATGAGAAGGTCAGGAGAGAAGTCTCTTATCTCTCCGGCAGCAGAATAGTATGAAAAGGGATTAACTGAGTCAAGAACCGGGGTGCTGTCAATTTTTATTGCAACATCGTCCTGAGTAACATATTGAGTCTTTCCCGGAAAAAGAAACTCCGGGTACTGTCTTTTAAAATTAAAGGCCCTTACCTGGTGATTTTTGCCCAGCTCTTTGAATAAATTTGCATTGAACTGGGCTATTCCACCTCTGTATGGGTAAAAGCAAGAAAGAATTGCAATTTTCACCCAACACTTTATTATTTATTTTTTTCCTTTGCTTTTAATATATTCGTCGTTCAGTCCCGAAACAACCATCTTGGTAATATCAAGCCCCTTGTCACCAAGAAGGATTGTGTTGGTTGCAGAGTTAGTGCTTATAATCATTGCAAAACCCTTCTCCTGATTCATCTTAGCAAGATATGTATTCAACGCATCAAATACTCTTCTGTAAAGTACCTGCTCCTCTTCCTGCATCTCTACCTGCTTTTGATTTGCATAGTTCTGCAGCTCCTGCTCACGCATTGCAAGCTGCTGCTGCTGAGTCTCTGCCTGCGATCTTGTAATAAGACCCTTCTGAACCTTCTGCTGAAAATCCTTTACATCATTTTCAAAAGCGCGGCTTCTTTTAGTAAGGTCACTCTGAATCGTCTGAGCTTTGCTTTCAAGTTCTGATTTAAGGTCATTGAACATATCATACTGGCTTACCAATGAGTCTATCTGGATAAATACGATATCCCCGGCAGCAGCCATCTCACCCTCTGTAACAGAACCAGGCTCAGATGCAGCAGGTTTTGAAGTAAAATGTAAAATAAACAGTACAACCACTGCTACAGAAAGAATAACATTTGTGATAATCGATGCGTTTTTCATTTGATTTTAATTTAAACGACAAATATAATTAATAATTTTTTAACTCCCTAAGATAGGCCTGTATTGTGTTCTCAAGACCAAGATATATTGCCTCACATACCAGCGCATGCCCGATTGATACTTCCAGCAGGCCCGGGATGTTAGACTTAAAATACCTGAGGTTCTCCAGACTAAGGTCGTGTCCGGCATTAAGCCCCAGGCCGTTTTCAGCAGCACAAACAGCAGCTTTGTAATAGGGTTCCAGTGCCCTCTCTTTATCTGAGTGATACTCTCTGGCATAAGATTCCGTGTAAAGCTCTACCCTGTCACATCCTGTGTCAGATGCATATTTTACCATCTCTGTAACTGGGTCTACAAATATCGAAGTTCTTATTCCATGGTCTGAAAAAACTCTGCAGATTTTTTTCAGATACTCTTTGTGCTGTTTTGTATTCCACCCGCTGTTTGATGTGATAACATCATGTGCATCAGGTACCAGAGTCACCTGAACGGGACATACCTCCAGAACAAGATCAACGAATGAATCAATCGGATTACCTTCAATGTTGAACTCTGTTGTAAGAACAGGTTTTAGGTCAATTACATCTCTGTAGCGGATGTGCCTCTCATCCGGTCTTGGGTGGACAGTTATCCCCTGTGCACCAAACCTCTCACAATCCCTTGCTGCCTGAATAACATCCGGCAGGTTACCACCTCTTGCATTCCGGAGTGTGGCAAATTTGTTTATATTTACGCTCAGTTTTGTCATAACGGATGCAAATTTATGTATTTTTGATGATTATTATTCCCATTGCAAATGAAGATAGCAATTTTTGCGCGCGATATAAATGAAAAGTGGTGGAACCGTCTTATGTCGGTACTCAAAGCCCTGGATAACCGTGGTATTCAGCTTTCATATTACAGGCCATTCTACACCAAAATGGTACACTCAACCGAAATTCCAATCCCTGCGGGAGATCTCTTTACCGGAGAGCAGGATTTGCCGGCTGATACCGATATTTTCCTCTGCCTGGGCGGTGACGGGACATTTCTTGAATCTGTTACAATGGTGAGAGACCGGGATATCCCAATTGCAGGCATTAACTTCGGAAGACTCGGATTTCTTACTAGCGCAGACTCACAAAACGAAGAGTGGATAGAGGCACTTCTTAACAAAAATTTCAAAATTGAGAGGAGAGCACTCCTGACTGTATCATCATCGGCTATACCACCAAATTTTTGCAGATATGCTCTGAATGAGGTCTCGTTCCAAAGAAAGGATCCCTCAATGCTTGCGGTTTATGTCAAGGTCAACGGTATGGAATTGCCTCCCTATTGGTCAGACGGATTGGTGCTTGCAAGTCCTACCGGGTCAACCGCCTATTCATTAAGTGTAGGAGGCCCAATAGCTCTTCCGGGAGTAAAGGCGCTTATTCTGGCACCTATTGCACCCCATAACCTTAATGTAAGACCTCTGGTAGTATCGGATGATTCTGTAATCGAAATTTATGTTGAGTCCAGAAAGGGATCTGCAATCATGAGTCTCGACAACAGATCTTTTATACTGCCTGCCGGAGAAAAAGTAACTATCTACAAAGCAGATTTTGAAATTAAATATATATCTCTCACAGAAGACAGTTTTATCGAAGCGTTAAAAGAGAAGCTGCTTTGGGGAAAAGATAAGAGAAATAGCTAATTAAATTGTATATGAGCAAAATACCAAGGCATGTATCCATAATTATGGACGGAAACGGAAGGTGGGCCCGGCAGAGGGGACTGGAGCGGCTGGAGGGCCATAAAGCAGGAGTAGAGTCTGTAAGAGCCGCTACGGAGTTTGCAGCTGAAAATGGTATAGGTTTTCTAAGCCTGTTTGCATTTTCTGAAGAGAACTGGATGAGGCCGGAAAGTGAGATTATGGGGCTTATGGAACTCATGGTCGGAGCAATCATAGGAGAGACCTCAACCTTAATGGAAAATAACATAATCTTTAAGGTCATTGGAGATAAGTCACGTCTTTCTGCAGGGCTGAACGAAAAGATTGACGAAATAGAGAGGAAGAGCTCTGTCAACACCGGGCTTACTATGATTATATTTCTTAGTTACAGCGGTAAATGGGACATATTGCAGGCTGCGGTTAAATATGCCGAAATGGTAAAAAGTGGTGAGCTGTCGCTGGATGAACCAGTCTCTTCTGATTTTTTTGCATCACTGCTAAGTACTGCGGGAATACCCGATCCTGACCTACTTATAAGAACAAGCGGTGAACAGAGGATAAGCAATTACATGCTCTGGCAGAGTGCATACACCGAATTTTATTTTACAGATGTGCTTTGGCCCGATTTTCGCAAAAATGACTTCAGAATGGCTCTTGAGACATATTCAGCCCGGGAACGGAGATATGGAAAGACAAGGGATCAGATTAATAATTCAATTTAACAGACCTTGGATACAAATAAAAACTTATCTTTGCAGCTTTACAGTTTAAGAGTGCAGATGAAGTCATTAACCCTTTTCCTATCTATTCTATTTCTCATCCCTTCGGGATTGACGGCGCAACAACAGGACACAGTCAAATCAAGAACAGCGGTGGTTGATTATAACAGACCGCAAAATTTTATTGTGGGTGGTATAACTGTTTCCGGTATTAAGTATGCACAAGAGAACCAGGTGATCGGCCAGACGGGGCTCTCTGTTGGTGATACCATACAGATT
The DNA here is from genome assembly GCA_002425935.1 of Bacteroidales bacterium UBA5548. Lineage (GTDB taxonomy): Bacteria > Bacteroidota > Bacteroidia > Bacteroidales > UBA932 > Bact-08. The sequence continues at coordinate 28,007 of DINE01000001.1, forward strand.
CCGAGTGACGAACTCTCTTCAATTATCAAAAGGCTGTATGCTCAGAGACTATTTTCTGATGTTGCAATGTACATCGACTCTGTTAAACGTGATACTGTATATCTGAATCTCTATTTACAGGAGCGTCCGAGAATCATAAGATGGGACTTCGAAGGGGTAAGGTCGGGTGAGAAATCAGACCTTAATGAAAGACTTAAGTTAAGAAGAGGAGGAGAGATGTCTGACTATGTAATCTCATCTTCATCCGATATCATAAGAAGATTTTATGTAGAGAAGGGCTTTCTTCAGACTGAGGTAACTGTAAGACATGAGACAGATTCTCTTGTCCTGAACGGAGTAAGACTCACCTTTGTAGTGGACAAAAAGAGCCGGGTAAAGGTGAAGAGGATCAATTTCACGGGTAATGAAAATGTAAAGGGCTCAAAACTGGCCTCTGCTATGAAGAAGACAAAAGATATGAGACTTTTGAACTTCTTTAGCAGTAAAAAATTCAACGAAAAAGAGTTGNNTTGAAAACGATAAAAAGCTTGTTATTCAAAAGTATAATGAAAGAGGCTACCGTGATGCCAAAATTGTGAAAGATTCAATCTACTATATTGAAGATGGCAGACTCGGAATTGACTTTAAAATTGACGAAGGAAACAAGTACTACTTCAGGAACATAACCTGGACAGGAAACTCTTTGTACTCTGCCGAGCAGCTTAACAGCATCCTCAGAATAGGGAAAGGTGACATCTATGATGTTGTCTCCATGGAGAAGAGGCTCTTCGAAGCAGAAGAGGGCAATGTAACAAAACTATACAGAGACAGAGGCTACCTGTTCTTTAGAGTTATGCCTGTAGAGAAGGCAATCGTTGGAGACTCAGTTGATGTCGAAATGAGAATGTTCGAGGGTAAACCGGCTGTCTTTAACAGAATCGTGATAAACGGAAACAACATCACTAACGAAAAAGTAGCCAGAAGAGAGCTCTACACACGCCCGGGATACCTCTTCAGCCAGACCGCCCTTGAGAGATCTGTACGCGAGCTGGCATCAATGGGTCACTTCGATCCTGAAAAATTATCATCGGCCTCAGGTACAAGTGTAATTCCGAATGAAACCACGAATACAGTTGATGTAACCTATAATGTAGAGGAGAAATCCAACAGCCAGGTAGAACTTGCCGGAGGTTGGGGAGGAAATACATTTGTTGGTACAGTGGGGTTAAGTTTTAACAACTTTTCGTTAAGCAAAATATTTGACAAAAAAGCATGGCGGCCTGTACCTCTTGGTGATGGCCAGCAGCTTTCACTAAGATTCCAGACAAACGGAACATACTACACCGCACTTTCATCAAGCTTTTCTGAGCCGTGGCTGTTTGGCAACAAGCCAACATCGCTCAACATTTCGCTATACTACACAAGGCAAACCAACTCCTACTATTTTTACCAGAATACCGATCAGAGCATGGAGGTTTACGGTATGGCAGCCGGGATTGGAACAAGACTTAAGTGGCCGGACGACAGATTTGTGCTTTACAATGAGTTAAGCGCACAATCATACAGACTTAAAGACTGGCAGTACTACTTTATATTTACTGACGGGCAGTCAAATAACATAAGCTGGAAGATAAGACTTCAAAGAAATTCGACAGACCAGCCAATTTATCCAAGATCTGGCTCTGATTTCACACTCGGGCTTCAGATTACGCCTCCGTATTCACTATTCAGAGCTAAGGACACAGACTATAAAAATATGTCTGATGCACAGAAATACAAATGGATTGAGTACCACAAATGGACAGTTAAAGGAACATCATACAACAGAATCGCAGGCGATCTGGTGCTTATGACAAGAGCATTCTTCGGATACCTTGGATATTATAACAGAAATCTGGGATACTCTCCGTTCGAAGGCTTTATTGTGGGAGGTGATGGAATGTCTGGTTACAATACCTACGGTTCTGAGGTTATCGGACTCAGGGGTTATCCAAACAGTTCACTAACGCCAAGAATCAAGAACAGTTACTCCGGCAACGTTTACGATAAGTTTACAGTTGAGTTGAGATACCCGCTGGTACTACAGGCACAATCCACTATTTATGCACTCCTCTTCCTCGAAGGTGGAAACAGCTGGTCAGATATCCGTGATTTCAATCCTTTCCAGATAAAGAGATCGGCAGGTTTTGGAGTTAGAGTGCTTCTTCCGATTGTTGGTATGCTGGGTATTGACTGGGGATACGGATTTGACCCTATAGAAGATAAAACAAGATCCGGAAGTAATTTCCACTTTGTAATAGGACAACAATTTTAATAATCAAAATCAGGGGTTATGAAAAGAGTAACAATTATTGTGGCACTTTTAATCGCATTCACTACAAGTGCGATTGCTCAGACGACAGGATTTATTAACACGGAGACTATACTGTCGAGGATACCTGAATATACACAGGCGCAGCAACAACTGGGGAGGCTTAAGGCTCAGTATGATAATCAGATACAAAATGAGATAAAGGTCATTGAGAACTTATATACTCAGTATCAGGCAGAGAAATCACGTCTTAACGATTTGCAGAGACAGTCAAGAGAGAATGACATTATTATGAAAGAGAGAGCAGTTAAGCAGAGGCAGCAGGAGATTTTCGGACAAGAGGGTACGATGGCAGCCAAAACAAAAGAGCTTCTCGAACCAATCAGGGATTATGTTCAAAAAGCCATAAATGAGGTGGCAAAAGAATCAGGTGTTGTACTTGTTTTTGATGTCGCCACTACCCAGGGCATAATTTTTAGCGATCCTAAAGGAGATCTTACCCAGAGAGTTATAACAAAATTAAGGCTAAATTAGAAAACCAAATAATTATTACCCATATGAAACATTTATCAAAGATTCTTTTAGTACTATTTGTTCTTGTATCCTCAACAGGATTCGCTCAGAATCTGAAGTTCGGACACATCAACAGCCAGGAGCTAATCTCCCTGATGCCTGACAGAGACAGTGCATTGGTTAAACTGGAGAAGTATGCCACTGACCTCGATGAGACACTTCAGGAGATGAAAAGCGAATTCCAGACCAAGCTGAACACCTACCAGCAGAGACAGGCGACCTGGACAGCAGCAGTACTTGAGGCAAGACAAAAAGAGCTTCAGGAGATAGATCAGAGAATTTCGCAGTACCAGCAGACAGCTCAGCAGGAGTATCAGCAAATGCAGCAGCTGCTTTTTGCTCCGGTTCTCCAGAAGGCTAACGAAACTATAACAAATATTGGCAAGCAGAGAGGTTTGATCTATATATTTGACACTTCAACAGGAGCGATACCTTTTATCAACCCTGATCTGAGCGAAGATATTCTTCCACTGGCTAAAACTGCCCTTAAAATTCCTGCTGACAAGAAACCTATGTCATTTGGCGGGCAACAGCCTGAGTAATATCTTTTTTTTTAAAGAAATAAATATTTTTTATAACTTTAAAGTCGCTTCACATCAGAAGCGGCTTTTTTTATAATATGCACAATCAAAATTCAAAAAATATTACCGTAGGGATTTTTGACTCCGGTGTTGGCGGTTTATCTGTGTGGAAGGAGATAGTCTCCCTGATGCCTTACAACAATTACCTCTACCTGGCCGACAGTGCCTGGTGTCCTTACGGGCCCAGACCACAGGAAGAGATAATTGAGAGAGCACGTGTAATAACCTCTTTTTTAATTGGAAAGGGAGCCGGAATAATTGTGGTCGCATGTAATACAGCAACTGCTGCCGCTATTAAAACTCTTCGGGAAGAGTTTACTGTTCCATTTATAGGTATGGAGCCCGCAGTTAAACCTGCCGCAATGAATTCAAAAAGCGGAGTTATTGGCGTTCTTGCAACTAAGGGAACCTTAAACGGCAGGCTGTATAACCAGACTGTAAAGAGATACGCAAACGGAGTTCAGGTTGTAGAGAGAGAGGGAAAGGGTTTAGTTTCGCTGGTTGAGGAGGGTAAGCTATCCGGTGTAGAAACAGACAGGTTGCTGAAGAAATACATCCACCCTATGTTAAAAAAGGGGGCAGACCAGATTGTACTTGGTTGTACTCATTATCCTTTCCTCCTTGATGCCATTAAACAAATTACCGGTAATGATGTTAAAATAGTAGATCCGGCACCTGCAGTTGCAAGGCATCTGAAAGAGGTTATTACTGAAAGTCAGGACTATCAACAGGGCCAAAATGTTTTAAAACCCGAGGAGACGACTATGTTTTATACAACAGGAACTCTGGAAACACTGATGCGGATGGCGAGGAGAATAATGCCCGGAATAGGCGATGAAAAATTTAATGCTGCTAAAATATAGCGGCATTTTTTTTTGGTCAAAAATTATGTAAATATAAGACTAACAATAAATTAACTAAACTATGGAGACTCAGACACTATTTTACATCGTACCTATAGCCGCACTGACGGCTTTAGGCTTTGCATGGTATTTCTTTAAACAGATGATGAAGGAGAGCGAAGGCACCGATCTTATGAAGGAGATTGCATCACACGTAAGAAGCGGAGCGATGGCTTATCTCAGGCAGCAGTATAGAGTTGTACTAATTGTTTTTGTTATACTCAGCATTTTCTTTGCTATTCTTGCATACGGATTCGAGGTTCAGAATCCGTGGGTGCCGTTTGCATTCATTACTGGAGGATTCTTCTCCGGCCTTGCAGGTTTCATCGGGATGAAGACAGCCACCTATGCATCAGGTCGTACAGCTAATGCAACAAGACAATCACTTGACAGCGGTTTAAAGCTGGCTTTCCGGTCAGGAGCAGTTATGGGACTTGTGGTGGTAGGTCTGGGACTGCTGGACATTTCTGTATGGTATATTGTTTTGAATTACTTTATAGAGAGTATATCAGAATCTCAGAAGATGGTTGTTATAACTACAACAATGCTTACTTTTGGAATGGGGGCATCTACCCAGGCACTATTTGCAAGAGTTGGAGGTGGAATCTACACTAAGGCAGCAGACGTTGGAGCCGATCTGGTTGGGAAAGTTGAAGCAGGCATTCCGGAGGATGACCCACGGAACCCGGCAACAATAGCCGATAACGTTGGAGATAATGTTGGCGACGTTGCAGGAATGGGAGCTGACCTTTACGAATCTTACTGCGGCTCTATACTTGCAACTGCCGCACTTGGTGCATCAGCATTTTATGTAAATCCTCAGATGCAGACTAAGGCAATATTTGCCCCAATGCTGATTGCAGCAGGAGGTATAATCCTTTCGATTCTGGGAATTTTTGTGGTGAGGACCAAAGAGGGGGCAGGAATGAAAGAGCTTCTTAAATCCCTTGGAAGAGGAATCAACTTCAGCTCGATTCTTATTGCTCTTTTTACCTTTTTTATCCTGTGGTTATTGAAAATTGACAACTGGCTGGGTATTTCATTCTCTGTAGTAACAGGTCTTTTGGCCGGGATAATTATCGGTCAATCTACAGAATATTATACCTCACACTCTTATAAACCAACTCAAAGAATCTCTGAAAGTGGCAAAACAGGCCCTGCTACTGTTATTATATCTGGTATCGGCGTAGGGATGATCTCTACGGCTATTCCGGTTATTACAATTGCTGCGGCTATTATACTTTCATTCCTCTTTGCAATAAGGTTTGATGTAAATAATATGCTTGAAGCACAAAATATAAGTATGGGCCTGTACGGAATTGGGATAGCGGCCGTTGGTATGCTCTCGACACTTGGGATTACACTTGCTACCGATGCTTATGGGCCGATAGCTGATAATGCGGGAGGAAATGCACAAATGAGCAAACTTGAACCTGAAGTCAGAAAACGTACAGATGTTCTGGATGCCCTCGGTAATACTACCGCGGCAACAGGAAAAGGATTTGCCATCGGCTCAGCTGCTCTGACTGCTTTAGCTCTGCTTGCATCTTACCTTGAAGAGATAAAAATTGGTCTCGTTCACATCGGACAGACAACAATTGATGTTGCCGGCAGAGTTGTAAATGTGGCAGAGGCATCGATCCCTGACCTTATGGAGTATTATCAGGTAACCCTTATGAACCCCAAAGTGCTTGCCGGAGTTTTCCTTGGTTCTGTAATGGCATTTCTATTCTGCGGCCTTACAATGAATGCAGTAGGAAGGGCTGCTCAAAAGATGGTAGAAGAGGTAAGGAGACAGTTTCGCGAGATCCCCGGAATTCTTGAAGGGACTGGAAAACCTGATTATGCAAAGTGTGTTGAGATTTCGACAAAAGGTGCTCAGAGAGAGATGCTTTTCCCGTCAATTCTTGCCATTGTAGTTCCTGTTATTACAGGATTGGTGTTTGGAGTATCCGGAGTAATGGGCCTTCTGGTTGGAGGTCTCGGCTCAGGCTTTGTTCTTGCTGTGTTTATGGCAAATGCAGGAGGCGCATGGGATAATGCTAAGAAATATGTAGAGGAGGGTAACTTCGGAGGCAAAGGATCTGAGGCCCACAAAGCTAATGTTGTTGGCGATACTGTTGGCGATCCGTTCAAAGATACTTCAGGGCCATCACTTAACATACTTATTAAACTTATGAGTATGGTTTCAATTGTAATGGCAGGACTTACGGTTGCATTCAGCCTAATCTAAGGTGTTGAATCTTATGAAAGAAGCCGGTTAAAAAAATTTAACCGGCTTCTTAATTTTCAGTTATGTAATCAATGTATTACAGACCAAGAAACTCCTTGATAAATTTGTCAATATCATCCTTTTCTACCTGTCTCTTAATGATTTTACCCTCTTGATCTACAAAAATATTCTGAGGGATAAACTTCACGTGGTAAAGTTTTGCAGGTGCGCTGTTCCAGTACTGCAGGTCGGAAACCTGAATCCAGGTTAGCTTATCTTCCTCAATAGCCTTGTTCCAGAGAGCCTCGTCATTGTCAAGTGAAACTCCGATAATTCCGAAACCGGCTTTGTTGTACTTCTTGTATATCTCTACAAGTGTAGGATTGAACCTTCTGCATGGGCCACACCATCCTGCCCAGAAGTCTATCATTGTAATCTTGTGCTGAGTGTAAACACTTGAAAGTGAAACCGGATTGCCTTTAGGGTCGTTTAGTGTGAAATCAGGTGCAACCATTCCCGGCTGAATAGCCTTTAAAGTTTCAACTGCCTTCTCGATCTCTGTAAGGTATCTGTTACCCTGAAACTCAGGTAGTGTTTTGAAAGCTGCGATTTTTGCATCCATCTCCTCTACGGGATACTCCTCAACTTTTTTTAATAGTTGAATAAGAGTGTAAAAAGATGTTGGATTGTTTGCAAAGAAGATTGAGTCAACAACTTTTTCCTCTTTCTGAGCCTCTTCATAAACGGCAATTATCTCATCTTTTCTCTCCTGAGATGTGCCCTCTTTATAAAAATCGGCAAGTAGTGAATCCAGATTAAATTTCTTCTTAATTTCATCTTTTTGCGCATTTAGCGCTATAATAAGGTCTTGTGTCTTTCCGCCGGTAATAACTGCTTTGTTTGGTTCTGTGGCAACAACCTGAATATCAATTTTTGAGTTGTCAAGGAAAAAACTAACTCGTCCTTCAACACCGTCGAAAGTGATTGCATAATCTTCCGGTGTTACTACTTTTCCTTTAAATTCAAATTTACCACCTATAAGGTCAGCGGTATCCTTGATAGGTTCACTTCTTGAGAAGTTTGTCAGATATGCTTTTCCGTCTGCTACATTATCACCTGTAACCGTACCGGTAACTATATAGCCGTCATGTTTGGGAGTACAGGCAAACACCATTGCAAGTACTGCAGGGATCAAAAATTTTTTCATAGGGATTACTCTTTTGGGATTTAACTATTTATTATTAATGTTCTTGTAAATTTTCTCCTTGTTCCCGGCAGTAAGTTTTTCAATGTTTACGTTAGTGTTTTCAGGGATTACCTCCTCGTAACAAGTGAGGTACCACTCTTTATACATCATGTACCCTCTTGCGTTTTTAAGAGCCGAATCTGAAATCTCTTCAGAGCCCTCTTTTACCCTCTTTGCAGGGATACCTGCATAAACCCCCGGCTCCAACTTAGCATTGCTTAATACCACTGCCCCTGCCGCAACAATTGTATCATCAGGGATCTCTGCATTATCCATCAGAATAGATCCCATCCCGATTAAAACCCTGCTGCCAATTTTTGCCCCGTGAACAATAGCATTGTGTCCTACAGAGACATCATCTCCAATCTCAACCACCGACCTCTTGTGAAGCGTATGCAAAACCGCACCATCCTGAATATTGACTCTGTTACCTATAACAATCGGATTAACATCCCCTCTTAATACCGCTCCGTACCAGATGCTACAGTCATCCCCAATAGTTACATCTCCCACAATCACTGCATTTTCTGCAAGAAAACAGTTTTTCCCGATCCTGGGCTCCATCCCGTTAAGCTTTCTTATTATTGCCATTTTCTATTTAAATATCTTACAAATATATAAATTATTATTTCGCCCTGTCTTTGCAACCAGTACAAGGGAACTCAATAATAACCTTTTTATGGCGATTTTGTTTAAACTCCTCTTTTGCGTTAAATTGTTGAAAAAGCTGTAAAAACACTTATGCTTATTTAACAAAAATCATACAATATTGCAAAAATTATAAGGTATGATCTCTCTTTTACTTAATATATGGCGCATTATTTGCTGTGTTTGATAATAATTTTCAATTTTAGTCTTAAAAAGATTTTTTGGATTGGAATATTAATTACATTTGCGTATTATTTTTTAACAAACAGTAATAAGGCACCAGCTTAATTAAACTAATTTTTATGCAACACAAAGTTATTGATACCAAGGAAGTTGTTATCAGATTTTCAGGCGACTCAGGGGATGGAATGCAGTTGACAGGCAGCCTCTTTGCAGACGCATCGGCGCTTTATGGGAACGAAGTCTCAACATTTCCGGACTTTCCGGCAGAGATCAGAGCCCCACAAGGTACCATTGCAGGTGTATCGGGATTTCAGGTTAACATCGGAAGCGGAGAGATCCGCACACCGGGCGACTTCTGCGATGTTCTTGTAGCAATGAATCCGGCGGCACTAAGAGCCAATGCAAAATGGGCAAAGCCAACTGCAAGCATAATTCTTGATTCTGACACCTTTGACGAAAAGGGCATCAAGAAGGCAGGCTTTAAAACCGATGATCCGATTACAGAGTTAAAGCTTGAAGACAGACATATTATTTTTGCTCCGATAACTTCACTTACAAAAGAGAGTTTAAAGGATAGCGGCCTTGATCCAAAATCGATTCTCAGAAGCAAGAATATATTTACACTTGGAATGTGCTACTATATGTTTAACAGACCTATGGGAACCACAGAAGAGTATCTTGATAAAAAGTTCCGCAAAAAACCGGAAATCGCTGATGCAAATAAAAAAGTACTAAGGGATGGTTTTAACTATGCAGGAAATGTGCACGCAATTCCAAATACATATAAGATTCAGCCCGCAAAACTAGAAAAAGGAGTATACAGAAACATTAACGGAAACCAGGCTACAGCTTGGGGTCTGCTAGCTGCTTCCGAGAAGTCGGGAATTCCTCTTTTCTGCGGCTCTTATCCTATTACTCCTGCAACCAGTATTCTTGAAGAGCTATCGCTAAGAAAAGACCTTAATGCCAAAACACTTCAGTGCGAAGATGAAATTGCTGGTATTTGTACATCAATTGGTGCTGCATATGCAGGCAATCTGGCTGTTACAACCACTTCAGGACCTGGTCTTTCGCTTAAATCGGAGGCTTTGGGACTCGCGGTTATGACAGAACTGCCGCTCGTTATTGTAGATGTTCAAAGAGGAGGTCCTTCAACAGGAATCCCAACAAAAACTGAGCAGACAGACCTTAATCAGGCTCTTTACGGCAGAAACGGAGAGTGCCCGATTGCTGTTATCGCTGCTCATTCTCCTTCACACTGTTTTGATGCGGCATTCTACTCTGCAAAATTTGCACTGGAGCATATGATGCCGGTACTTTTACTCACAGAAGGATTCCTGGGCAACGGTTCTGAGCCTTGGAAAATTCCGGCAATGAAGGATTATCCGGAGATTAAAGCGCCGGTAATTACCGATTCTGAGGAGAAACCATTCTGGCCGTTTAAGAGAGATGCCGAAAAGCTAGCAAGAAGATGGGCCCTGCCGGGAACTCCTGGTCTTGAGCACAGAGTCGGAGGCCTTGAAAAGAACAATGACGGATCTGTATCATCAGATCCTTTGGTTCACGAAAGAATGGTTGAAGAGAGGGCAGAAAAGGTTGCCAGAATGGCAAACTACATTCCTGATCTTGAGGTTATGGGAGAGCAAACCGGTGAGGTACTTGTTGTAGGTTGGGGCGGAACACATGGTCACCTGTACACAGCAGTAAAGGAGCTTCAAAGCGAAGGTAAAAGCGTCAGCCTTGCTCACTTTGACTATATTTTCCCTCTGCCTAAGAATACTGCTGAAGTATTTTCGAGCTTCAAAAAAATTATCGTGTGTGAACTAAACAGCGGACAATTTGCCAACTACCTCAGAACTCAGCACCAGCAGTTCCACTACCATCAAAAGAACAAGGTACAGGGGCAGCCGTTTATTGTAAAAGAGATTGTTGACGCAGTTAACGCCATACTATAACATCAAATAAGAAATTTTATGGAAATGAAATATACACCACAGGATTTTAAAAGTAACCAGGAGGTAAAATGGTGCCCGGGCTGCGGTGACCACGCCATTCTTGCAAGTGTGCAGAGAGCAATGCCCGAAATTTGCGACGCTCTTAACTATACAAAAGAGAGATTTGTGTTTGTATCCGGCATCGGATGCTCTTCACGCTTTCCTTACTATATGGACACTTACGGCTTCCACGGTATTCACGGTCGTGCCTCTGCGATTGCAACAGGAGTTAAAGTTGCAAATCCTACATTGACAGTGTGGCAGGTAACAGGTGACGGCGATGCCCTTGCAATCGGAGGTAACCACTTCATACATGCAATCAGAAGAAATATTGACATCAATATACTTCTGTTCAATAATCAGATTTACGGTCTGACTAAAGGACAGTACTCTCCAACCTCAAAACTTGGAATGGTAACCAAGACATCTCCTTACGGAACAGTTGAACATCCGTTCAACCCGGGTGCACTTGTGCTCGGGTCAAGAGGAACATTCTTCGCCAGAAGTATCGACGTAGAGCTTAAACTTACCCAGAATATAATGGTTGAGAGTGCAAAACATGACGGAACTGCCGTTACAGAGATTCTTGTTAACTGTGTAATATTTAATGACAGAACACACTCTCAGGTAGCTGACAAGGACTTCCGCTCAGACCGAACAATCGTTTTAAAACACGGCGAACCTATGATTTACGGTAAAAACAGAGATAAAGGTCTGATACTGGACGGTAACAAAATAAAATCTGTTATTATCGGAGAGAACGGAATAACCGAAAAAGATCTGCTTGTTCACGACGCTCAGGAAGAGAATCCGGGAATTCACTCAATGCTTATAGATATGCAATATCCTGAACTACCTGTAGCTTTGGGAGTGATTCGTGCTGTAAAGGATAAGACTTACGACGACAATGTTCGAGATCAGGTGATAGATGCAAGAGAGCATGCCCAGATCCACAATATGGATGAGCTTCTGCACAGTGGTGCAACATGGGAGGTAAAATAGAAAATTAACATACCAAACATTTAAACAAAAAAATAATGAAAGTTGCAGACATTATGGCTTCTCTGGAGAAGAAGCATGGAAACGAAAAAGAGTTTTTACAGGCAGTTCATGAAGTGTTGGAATCAATCGAAGAGATTTACAACCAGCACCCTGAATTCCAAAAGGCAAAAATTATTGAAAGACTGATTGAGCCTGACCGTATCTTTACATTCAGAGTAACCTGGCAGGATGACAAAGGGGAAGTTCATTCAAACCTGGGTTACAGAGTTCAGTTCAGCAACGCAATCGGCCCTTACAAGGGAGGTTTCCGTTTCCACCCATCTGTTAACCAATCAATTCTTAAATTTCTGGGCTTTGAGCAGATGTTCAAAAATGCTCTCACCACTCTTCCTATGGGAGGCGGTAAAGGCGGTTCGGATTTTGATCCTAAAGGAAAATCTGATGCAGAGATTATGCGTTTCTGCCAGGCTTTCATAACTGAGTTGTGGCGTCACCTTGGTCCTGATACCGATGTCCCTGCCGGTGATATCGGAGTTGGAGCACGTGAAATCGGCTTTATGTATGGCTGGTACAAGAAACTTGCACGTGAAAATACTGGAGTTCTTACCGGTAAAGGTGCAACCTGGGGAGGTTCACTCATTCGTCCTGAGGCAACAGGTTACGGTGGAGTTTACTTTGTAACTCACATGCTTGCTACAAAAGGAATGAACATTAAAGGAAAGACTGTGTCAGTTTCAGGCTTCGGAAACGTTGCATGGGGTGCTGCACAAAAAGCTACTGAACTTGGAGCAAAGGTAATTGCACTTTCAGGTCCTGACGGAATGATTCACGACGAAGCCGGAATGACAGAAGAGAAGATTGCATATATGCTCGAACTACGCGCATCAAACAACGACGTTGTTGCTCCTTATGCAGAAAAATTCCCTGAAGCAAAATTCTATCCTGGTAAAAAAGCTTGGGCGGTAAAGGTTGATATTGCACTTCCTTGCGCTTTCCAGAACGAACTTAACGGAGATGACGCCAGAGAACTTATTAAAAACGGTGTTATTTGTGTTGGCGAGCTCTCTAACATGGGTTGTACTCCTGAGGCGATTGCCGAGTTCCAGAAGAACAAAGTGCTTTATGCTCCTGGAAAAGCAGCTAATGCAGGCGGAGTTGCAGTATCAGGTCTGGAGATGACTCAGAACGCAATGCACATCAGCTGGACTGCAGAAGAGGTAGACAACAAGCTTAAGCAGATTATGGAGAATATTCACGAGCAATGTGTAAAATATGGCAAGCAAAGTGACGGCTTCATTAACTATGTTAACGGAGCAAATATTGCCGGATTCATGAAGGTTGCCAGAGCAACACTTGAGCAGGGTCTTTGCTAAACTGAATTACTTTTAATATCCTTCAGGACCTACTCCTGAGTGATAATTTTAATTTGTAGCCGCAAATATTTTTTGCGGCTACTTTTTTTTATATCTCAATAAATTCAGGTAATATTTCGGAATTATTTCACCCATTTATGTGATGAATTATTATAAAAAATTATTCTGCTGGTCAAAATATTTATATATTGCTATGCAAATAATTTATTATAAA